>NZ_JACJEF010000003.1:0-404663 GCF_014163935.1 Pseudoalteromonas sp. SR41-7
GTTAGTTATTTTACAAATAAAAATGCCACTCTAAATAGAGTGGCATTTTTTGTTTAATCAGTAATTAATGTATTAAAGATCAAATGTGCGTGAAACAGCAAGTACAATACGCTCATCAGCATAATCGTAATCTAAGCTAGTGTTTTCAGCAGCCACTTCAATACCAAAACCTTCGTAGCTTGTTTGATAAGCTAGGCGGTAGTGCTTATACGATTTTTTCTGGTTTGTATCCCAAGCCCACTTTTCACCATCAAGTGAGTTTGAAATATCAAAACTTGCACGTAGTGCGTGATTTGGAGCTAGTTCATAAGTGTGAGCAACCATTGAAATTACATGACCCGCACCTGTTCCAAAGTAATCCCAGCTATACCAAAAGTTAAGCTCAGTTTGGCCGTATTCACTTGCATAACCAAACTTAGTGTAAGCTTCAGCGTAGTTACCGTCACTGTTATTACCTTGATAAGTGTAATAAGCGATACCGTAATCAACGCTGAATTGCTCATCAAGTTGTACATATTTACCTAAGTAAGCATCAAGCTCAAAATCAGTGTCGTCACCAAAATCTACGTTTGAGGCCCAAACACCAGCGTAAACACCACTATCAAAGGCATAATCTAAGCTGCCTTGAATTGCAGGGTCGCTATCGGTCTGTGTTACACCATTAAAAGTGTAGTCAGACGCTGCAGTGATTGTTGTTGACCAATCAGCTGCTGCAGTTGTTGATAAAAGTGCAAATGGTAGTGCTACTACAAGTTGTTTTAGTTTGTTATTCATTATTAATCCCTAGTGTACTGTGTCTATTTTTGTGTAATCAATTGCGTTTGCTTTTGGTGAGCTATCTATATTCGTTACTGTTTTAAATTTACTGTAACCAATAAAGGCTGCACAGATAAAGAACAAGCCGATAACTAATGCGCCTACCCACTGAATTTGTAAAAATTCTAATTTAAACAATAGTGTAAGTAATGATAGAGCAACAACATTTCCGATTATGTATTTCATTTTGCCAAAACGCTTTACGGTAAAGTTTAGGTTATCTGTATATAAACGCACTAACGAATCAAGTGAGTTAATTACAAATACAATACCTACAAATACCATAGCGAAGTTTTTAATACCTTGAGTTGGGATGCCCGCTTCATGGTAGTGATAAAGTACGCTAAACCAAATCGCAATAGGAATAGAAGGGAAAATCAACATTGCACCTAATACTTGGTATGTTTTAAGTCCACCAACAAAGCGTGATGTAAATTGACCAATCATTATGCTCCACGCAAACCACCAGAATAAGTAAAACTCATGGTAATCATTAAGCGGTAAAACAAATTCATTAATGTTTGCAAAGTAAGTACCAATAGAACCTAAGTTATCTGTAAATGCTGACATTTGACCATCACCTATCACAAATGCGCCAGTCCACATAAAGGCGATTAAAGCTAAGAATAACCACGTAGTAGAAATACTTAAAATACGTACATATTTAATATCAGTACTTGAGTACACAGCAAAACAGATAGCAGCAAACACAATTAAGTAAAACTCAGAAACTATACTTGTTCCATCACCTAATTCGGGTAAATACCACGGTAGGTTTGTAAGCAGCAAATAAGCGGTAAATGCACATGTACCAATAATTACAACGTTATTGATAAATTTAACCCAAGGAATTTCGAAAAATTTCACTTTAGGTTCTATTACACAGAAATAAAAGCACGTAAGAAAGTAAAATCCCCAGATCAAAAATCCCCAGTAGCCAAACTCAATAGCCAGTGGATTTGCAAACGCGTATTCTGGGCTTGCTTTTATGTCTGCATAACCTGCAAACTCAGTTAAAGGAAACATAATAAGGCCAACATCTAGGCCAGAAGTAAATAGTATTGCTATAAAGGTAAAGGTTCGAACAGGTGTTACACCTACTACGCGAACATTACCCCATTTAATTAAAATAGTGATAATAGCAAGTAAGGTAAAAATGATGCCTGCATTAAGCCAAATAGTCATTGTTACCCTCCAGTAATGAATAAAAATAATTCATAAGCACTCCGTATTTTATTGTTTTATTCTCGCATTAACACAACGTAACCTATTTACATCGTGTGCCACTGCAAGGCACGCATTGGTTTAGCCCGACGAGACTAAACCTAAGCATGTGGCTAAAGTTAGATCTCCGTACTACGTTGTGTTTCTTGCCAGTTTGTTGTTATGGCAACATTCACATCCGATTTCTGTAATGGTTCTTTACCTAAAATTATGTCAGCTGCTTTTTCGGCAACCATAATAGTAGGCGCATTCAAGTTTCCGTTAGGAACTGTTGGGAATATAGATGAGTCAACAACACGTAGTCCTTCAATACCATGTACTTGCGTATTTGAATTAACAACGGCCATATCATCTTCACCCATTTTGCATGAGCAAGAAGGGTGGTAGGCACTTTCTACGGCTTGGCGTACAAAGGCATCTATTTCTTCATCTGTTTGAATATGTTTACCTGGTTGAATTTCTTCATCGCGGTATTCATCAAAGGCACTTTGTTCGATTATATCGCGTGTTAAGCGAACGCACGCTCTAAAGCCTTCAATATCGTCTTGGTGTTCAAGGTAATTAAATAAAATGGTTGGTGGTTGCTCAGGGTTCGCAGAAGCAATAGTGACACTACCGCGACTTTTTGGTTTGTTATGACCAACATGTACCTGAAAACCATGACCTGCAAATGCACTTCTACCATCGTAACGCATAGCCGCTGGTAAAAAGTGATATTGAATATCTGGCCATTCAACACCTGGTTTTGAGCGAATAAACGCACACGATTCAAAATGATTCGTTGCACCTAAACCCGAACGCGTTAATAACCAGCGCGCACCAATCAACCCTTTTGAAACAATGCCTAGTTTGCCGTTAAGCGTGATAGGTTGCTTACACTTGTATTGAAAGTAAAACTCAAGATGATCTTGTAAGTTTTGACCTACACCTGGTAGATGATGCTGTACTTCAACGCCTGCTTTTTCAAGCGATTGAGTATCACCAATACCAGAGAGTTGTAAAATATGTGGAGAGCCGATTGGGCCTGCACTTAATATTACGTCTTTTGCAGCATGTGCTGTTTTAACGTCGCCATTTACTTTGTATTCAATGCCTGTGGCTTTTTTACCATCTAAAATCACGCGGTGTGCTAGTGCACCTGTAATAATTGTTAAATTACTACGCGATTTAACAGGGTCTAAATACTCACGCGAAGCAGAGCTGCGCACGCCGTCTTTTACGGTCATGTGCATTGGGCCAAAACCCTCTTGCTGCGATGCATTATAATCATCTGTAGACGCGTAACCGGCTTGTACACCTGCTTTGATAAAGGTGCGGTAAAGCGGGTTTTTCATTTCGTTGCCGTTATTAACGCCAAGCGGGCCTTTGCCACCACGGTAAGTATTTTCACCAAGATAAAAGCTTTCTGCTTTTTGAAAATACGGTAAACACGATTGGTAATCCCAGCCGTTTGCACCGTGTTGCTGCCATTCGTCAAAATCTTTTGCATGGCCACGTACGTATACCATGCCGTTGATAGATGACGAGCCGCCTAATACTTTGCCTCGAGGACAATGCATCTCACGGTTATCTAAATGAGGCTCAGGCTGCGTATGAAACTGCCATGCATATTTGTCACTATTCATAGGAATAGATAACGCGGTTGGCATTTTTATAAAAATACTTTTATCACTACCGCCAGTTTCAAGTAGTAACACGCGGTTACTTGAATCTTCAGATAAACGGTTTGCTAAAACACAACCCGCCGAACCCGCGCCAACAATAATATAGTCGTAATGATTACTCATAGTAGGGCGCCTTAAAATGGACTTTCTATGTCGGCCATACCAACATAAATAGACTTAGTTTGCGTGTATTGATCAAGCGTTTGTATACCATTTTCACGGCCAATACCCGATTGCTTATAACCGCCAACTGGCATTTCAGCCGGTGAGTTACCGTATGCATTAATCCAACAAATACCGGCTTGTAACTTATGAATTACGCGGTGAGCACGTTTAATATCACTCGTAAATACGCCAGCAGCTAAGCCTAGGTGTGTACCGTTAGCGCGTGCAATCACATCGTCTTCGTCGTCAAAAACAAGCACGCTCATTACTGGGCCAAATATCTCTTCTTTAACGATAGTCATGTCGTCATTACAATCAATAAACACAGTCGGTGCTACAAAATAGCCATTAGGTGCAGATTCTGGTGAGAGCGTTGTACCACCAGTTAAAAGCGTTGCACCTTCTTCTATGCCTTTATTAACGTAGCTCATTACTAGTTCTTGATGCTTTTTAGAAATAAGTGCTCCAAAGTTTGTATTTAAATCTTGTGGGTCGCCAGCAATAATGTTTTTCTCAGTGCGCGCTTTAAGCTCATCAATAAATTGCTGATATACATTTTTATGAACGTAAATACGTGTACAGTTAGTACAAATTTCGCCTTGCGTATAAAAGTTACCTAACATAGCAGCGCTAACCGCTTGCTCTATGTTGGCATCATCAAATACTAATAGTGGAGATTTACCACCAAGTTCCATCGTGACATCTTTTAACGTACCGGCAGCACTCGCTACTACTTTTTTACCTGTGCCTACTTCACCCGTAAACGATACTTTATCAATATCGCTATGCTGCGTTAGCCACTGGCCTACATCGCCTGCGCCTTGAACAACATTAAACACACCTGCAGGTACACCAGCTTCAACAAACACTTCTGCAAGTTTAATAGCGCCAAGTGGTGTTTCTTCAGATGGTTTAAATATAAATGCATTACCAGCAGCAAGGGCAGGGCCCGACTTCCAACATGCAATTTGTAGTGGATAGTTCCATGCACCTATACCCGCACAGATACCTAATGGCTCTTTACGTGTGTAGTAAAAGTCATCACCAACTATTTGTTGTTGGCCTACTTGTGCTGGCGCAAGGCCTGCAAAGTATTCAATTACATCAGCGCCGGTTTCAATATCAACACAATTAGCTTCTTGCATTGGTTTGCCGGTGTCGAGTACTTCTACAAGTGCTAGCTCATCATTGCGCTCGCGTAAAATAGCCACTGCTTTTAATAAAATACGACTACGTTCAATAGGTGTCATTGCTGACCACTGTGCAAAACCTTGCTTTGCACTGGCAATGGCTGCGTTTTGAATAAATTCGTCGGCAATTTCTACTGCGTAAATAACCTCACCCGTTGCTGGGTTTGTTACATCAAATGTTTTGCCGCTCTGGTTTGCAAGAAAATGGCCGTTAATAAAATTTTGATAGACAGGTGTAGTCACGCTAGGCTCCATATTGCTTGATAAGTGAAAGTACATAGCTTTTTGCTAACTTTTCACTGTGTTTAAACTGATTATTGTCTGATTTACTCAGTACTGCTCTTAACCATAGGCCATCGATCATTGCGGCGCTAAGTTCTGCAGCTTGATTTGCTTGCTCAATAGGCATTAATTGCTTAAAAGAAAATGCTAAATTACTTTGCAAGCGTTTACTGTTTACGTTTTGTAGTCTGTGTAATTCTTCATCATGCATCGATTGCGCCCAAAAACTTAACCACGTTCGGGTTGTATCATTACGCTGTTGTACAAGCGCAAAGTTGGCTTCGATAATAAACATTAAACGCTCAATGGCAGTGGTTTGATGATTTACCTTACTTATTAAGCCTTGCTTTAAGCTTGTTAGTAAGTATCTAACCGTGGCTTCAATTAACCCCTGCTTACCATTAAAATAATGACTAATGATACCTGACGACAAACCTGCATTTTTACTAATGCTGTTTATAGTTGTGCCTTGTAGTCCCTTAGTAGCAACTGACTCTATAGTTGCGTCAATTAGCTGCTGACGTCTGACAGGTTCCATTCCGACTTTAGGCATAATTTTTATTAATTGAACGTTCAATAAACATAAGCTTAAGGTAATAGCTCTAACAATTCAAGGCTGAAGTAAATACCTAGATGCCAAAATGTAGATTAATCATTAATAAAAGAGCAATTAATAGGACAAAGAAGATGTGGTTTTTATTTGTTTAATTTTATTTAAAACAGTAGCTTGAGAATTTAATTTTTAAATTTAATAATAGTAATGATTTGTTTACAGCAATAAATGAATAAAATGTCAAAAAACCATTAGAACAATAATAGTTAGAGTACTAATAGTATTATTTTGATACAAAAGAACACTAAACCTGCAATTGCTTAGTGCTCTAATAAATTTATATGGAGAGTAAACTTTGTGGTTTTATCGCTTTAAAGCGCTTGGTATTGAAAGGTTAGGCATTATTAATAACGCCTTTAAAAAGTAGGGGGTAACGTCTTAGTCTATTGCCAATGTAGTCATCAGCTAAAATTTGCTGGCAAATGAAATCAATATCTTTGCTTGCTTCAAATACCCAATCAAAGCGCTCTATAGCCAGTAAAAAACCACGCTTTAAATGAGTTTGAGAACGGTACTGTTCTAGGTTGTCTTGAATAATAGAGACTTTACTTGGATTAGCTTTAAGCTCTTCTACTACTTGATTAATAAAAGTAGTATTGAGCTTACTGGTCGGGCGGTGTCTTAGTTTTCGTGGGTGCATTAGCTCTCGTTTGCAATGTTATATAATTTTTTCAAAAAGTCGTCTTTATGCTTTTCATGCTCGTAGTCAAGGTGGTAAGTATTATGAAAACCTAAGCGCAGTTCTACGCCGCTACCTTGTAGGTATACTGTGTAACCGTCTACGTCTGAATATGCAGTAACTCCCTGATAATGTTTGCCTTCATCAGTCATTTCACCTTTTTGAATTATGCGTTCATATACGGCTAAAATCTGTTTATTGTCGAGTTCGTTTTTCATGTTTTATACCTTTTATTAAAAAGCTAATACGATATAGATATGAGGGTCGATCATCTTAAAAACAATAGCTAAAAAAATGTGATATTGCTTTGTAATTTGGCCTTTTTAAATTATGCTCAAAATTCATTTATTGTTGAGCTTACACCATGATAGACAAGGCGTTACTACTAAAAACTCGTGAGTTATCGGATCAATTAATTGCATTGCAAACGCCTATTAGGATACTCGATGCTATTAATTGGGATAAACAAACTAAAGAGGAGTTTTTTAGACAAAAATGTCAAAAAAATCCACTGATCGATCGTGCATACTATCAACAGCGCGATCTTGGTTTTGTACCTAGCGAGTTACGCCAAGCGTTTTCTACTTTGCACCGTAACATTATTAACCAATTGGGGCAGTTAAATCCCATAGCTCAATACATGGGAAAAATGTGCACAGAGTATAAAACAGTATTAAGTATGCTTGAGTATCGTGGCACACCAGAGTTTCATGACTTATCGGTGGAGTTATTTGGTCACCCTAAAGATTTATTTCATGCCGGTGAGCCCTCACTTTCTGAGCTAGCTAATATGCTAGATAAACCCCTGCAAAATTTACTTATAGCCGACATACTGCCTGACGACCCTAAAAATATTGATGCTGTTGATGCAGTGCGTATTCTGTCTGAGCAAGTAACCGCTAGTATGGCAGGCATAAACGTAGAGGTAATGCTTAGCGATGGTATTGTTAGTGATGCAGCCGCAGGTGCTAATAATATAAAGCTTAATCAAGATGTTAAGTTTTCTCAGCGTGAACTTGATATCTTAGAAGTTCACGAAGGGTGGATACACGTCGGTACCACTCAAAATGGTTTAGCTCAGCCTTATTTAACGTGTTTGAGTAAAGGCACGCCTAGCTCTACTATTACTCAAGAAGGCCTAGCGGTATTAACCGAAATTATTACTTTAAAATCGACCCCAAGGCGCTTATCTAAATTAGTTAACCGTATTCAGGCCGTTACAAAGGTAATAGATGGCGCTGAGTTTGTAGATATTTACCGTGATTACGTAGCGCAAGGTTTATCAAAAGATGACAGCTACACACTTGCGCAGCGTGTATTTAGAGGCAGTACGCCAACAGGTTTGCCTTTTACAAAAGATATTGCCTACATTAAAGGCTTTGTATTGGTTTATAACTTAATACGCGTTGCAATACAGCTTGGTCGAATAGATAGACTCCCTTTATTACTGGTAGGTAAAATATCGATAGATGATTTTAGATTAATATCGCAGCTTCATGATTTAGGTGTAATAGAGAGCCCACAATTTGTACCACCACACTTTAAAGACTTACGTGGTTTGGCAACTTGGTTGAGCTTTGGCCGCTTTATTGGCGATTTATCGTTTGAAAAGTTAGAAAACGATTATAAACCGTTATTTTTATAATTAATCAACATAACCTACCGACATAAAAAAAGCCCATAACGGGCTTTTTAAATAAAGTACTTTAGGTTTTGCTATCGAGCATTGGTGCTTTCAAATATTTTGTCAGCTGAGGCTGCAACAAAACCAGTATAAAGCTCACCGTCGGCTTTAGGGTAACGAATAGCAAACTCATAAAAACAGCTAGGGATGCTCATATCACCGTCACTAAAGGTAACAGAGTATTCATCAGCAAGTGTTGACGATTGCTCTAGTAACACCTCTGGTGAGCCTTTAACTTCACCGCCTGACGTATTAAGCGAAAAGCCGGCGTCTTTTAGGGCTTGGTTAACATCATGAATGTTATCAAACTTAGCAAGCGTATTAATATTTACGGTAAAGTGATTGGCACGGTAACCCCACGCCGACATCCACGCTGCATATTCGCTTTCAGCTAGCAGTTGTTTGTAAGTATCGGTGCTTACTTGCCAATGCGTGCCTGAATATAAAAAGTTGTCTGCTGTAACTGCACTTTCGTCAATTTGACTTACCATATCTGTCACGATGGCTTGTAACTCTGGCGAGCATTTTTCTACTAATAGTTCAGAGATAAATACTTTTGGCTGATTAGGATCGCTATGCTCATAGTGTTTTGCGTAAAGTTTTTTAGCTTCAAAGTGGTACTCACCACATTCTTTGTAACCAATTGCTAAAAAGTGAGCGGCGAGCTTTTCAAGACCCACTTTTTCTATATTAAATGTACGCAGCGCAATATGATCGTTAATGATGTCATCTTTTTGCGTTGACCCTAAAAGGTCATGAATTTTATCTGCCGATGGAGTTACGTTTAAATAGTTTTCCCAAAGGTTCTCAAATAATGTGTTTACATCAGTATGCATGTTAAGTCCTTAAATCTAAAATTTGGTTTTATTGCTTATTCAATTACTAAGCCCGGCGCTAGGGTTTGCGGTAAGCTCACTTTGTCTGACTCCACAGATGCGACAGGGTATGCGCAATAATCGGCGGCATAGTATGCACTTGCTCTGTGATTACCACTGGCGCCAATACCGCCAAATGGAGCTGCACTAGAGGCACCTGTAATGGGGCGGTTCCAGTTAACAATACCGGCACGAATGCGCTTTAAAAAGTGAGTGTAGTCATCTTCACTGTCGCTAAGTAAACCTGCAGATAAACCAAAGCTTGTGTTGTTGGCTTCAATAATTGCGCTGTCAAAGTCGGTATAACGATACACTTTAATTAGCGGTCCAAAATGCTCTTCATCTGGCATGTCGGTAATGCTTGTTACATCAATAATGCCCGGGCTTACAAAACCTGTGCCTGGTTTTAATTGCTTAAGTTCAACAAGGATTTGTGCACCTTTTGAGACTAATTCACTTTGCGCGGCGACCATACCCAGTGCTGCTTTTTCGCTTATCATTGCACCCATAAAAGGCTGCTCTGTAGCAAAGCTGTCGTCTACAACTATATTTTTAGTTGCGCTTATTAGCTTTTCTAAAATAGCATCGCCGTTGGCTGATTTTTCAATAAATAAGCGGCGTGCACACGTACAGCGCTGACCTGAGGTAATAAAGCCTGATTGAATAATATCGTGCACAGCAGCGCTTACATCACTCACATCTTTTACAATCAGTGGATTATTACCGCCCATTTCAAGCGCTAAAATTTTGCCAGGGTGTCCTGCAAACTGTTTATGTAATAAGTGGCCTGTGTTTGAGCTACCGGTAAAAAACAAGCCATCTATCTCTTTATGAGAAGCAAGCGCTTTACCAGTTTCAATTTCACCTTGCACAAGGTTAATAACACCCGCTGGCAAACCTGCTTTTAACCAAAGTGAGAGGGTAAATTCTGCAACGTGTGGAGTCAATTCTGATGGCTTAAATACAACAGTATTACCGGCTAAAATTGCAGGAACAATATGCCCGTTTGGTAAATGCCCCGGAAAGTTATATGGGCCAAAAATAGCCACAACGCCATGCGGTTTGTGTCTAATAAACGCTTTAGCACCGGGCATTGGGTTTTCGGTTGTACCTGTACGCTCATGGTACGCTTTTACAGATATAGCTACTTTACCTGTCATTGCGCCCACTTCGGTGCGGGTTTCCCATAATGGCTTACCCGTTTCGCGTGCAATAATAGTAGCAAATTCTTCGCTGTGTTCTTTTAATTGTGCTGCGAAGTTTTCTAAAATGGCGATACGCTCTTTAAGTGGTTTGTCTGCCCATTGTAATTGCGCGGCTCTAGCTGCTTTTATAGCTGAATTTACTTGATCAGTGTTTGCGCCATTACCTTGCCATACCACATCGCCATTACTTGGATTGATTGACTCAAATGCTGGACCAAGTCCCACATGCCACTGATTATTAATTAGGTGTGTATTCATAAATTATTTACAGGCGGAAAAATCGCGCTGCATCTCCTTGGCTTAAATTAAGCGCATTAGCCACATCTTGGCTAATGACGAGGGTATGTTTTGCATGATTGTAGTGTGCTTCTTTGGTAAATGTTGCTCTAAAGCCACTTACGCCTTGATTACATACAGCCAGCGTATCAGAGCTATTTTGTGATATGTGATCAAGCTCACCAATAGTAATAGGGCAAACTTGAGAGTCGCGAATGCTGCGAATATTACCAAGCTTTGCTTCAACCGTTGGGCCTGCGTCAAATAAATCAACGTAGCCTCTGTGCTCAAAACCTTCTTTTTCTAATAATTTTAGCGCAGGTTTTGTTTTTTCATGCACATGCCCAATAACTGCTTGGGCTTTTTTACTAAGCAAGTTCACATAAATAGGGTATTTAGGCATTAACTCGCTAATAAACACCTTATCGCCTAAGCCAACTAAGTGATCCGCTTGTGGAAATTCGATACTAAAAAAGTGCTCTTGTAGCCATTGCCAAAAAGGAGAATGACCGTCTTCGTCGCTAACACCGCGCATTTCTGCGATAACAGTATCGGCAAAACGCTCGCTGTGCTGAGCCATAAACAAAAAGCGTGAACGAGATAAAAATCGACCTGTTAAACCTTTACGGCTATTTTCGCGCAAAAATAATGTACATATTTCTGAGCAACCAGTGTAGTCGTTACACATGCTTAAAATATCAACGGTGTTATATACATTTAAAGTAGGCGAGTGGTGTACTGTTTTACCCAAATGATAATGATATAAAGGCACCGATAAACCTACTGCGGCTTCTATAGCGGTTGTGCCAATAACGTCACCTGTTTCACTGTCTTCTAAAACAAATAAATAGCTTTCATCAAGTGGCTGGTTAATGTTTTTGGCAAAGCTTTTTTCAGCACGTTCAATTTTTTCTTTAAGCTGTGCATCGTCCACAGGCAAAGAGGTAAACCCATGACCGGATTCAATCGCTATTTGTTTAAGCGCGTCAAAATCATTGGCAGTAATAGGACGTAATACTTGCATTTATTGCTTGCTCCAATAGCACGCCTGTAGGCGTGCTAATTTAAACTATATTAACCGTTTACTACGTCGCTAACGGCTTTTTCAAAGCGCGCTAAGCCTTCTTTAATATCTTCAAACGGAATAATTAAAGACGGTGTAAAACGAATTACATTCATACCCGCTACAAGATTCATCAAACCATTATTAGCACTGGCTACTAAAAAGTCGCGTGCGCGACCTTCAAATTTGTCATTTAGTACTGCGCCAATTAATAAGCCTTTACCACGTACTTCGCTAAATACGTTGTATTTTTCGTTAATTGCGTTTAATCCGTCACGGAATAATTGCTCGCGCTCTTTAACACCGTTTAGTACGTCTGGTGTATTTACTGTATCAAATGCCGCTTCGGCCACAGCACAAGCAAGTGCGTTTCCGCCATAAGTAGAACCGTGAGTACCAATTTTTAAATGCTCAGCAATAGGTGTACGAGTGATCATAGCGCCAATAGGAAAACCACCACCCAATGCTTTTGCCGTTGTTAAAATGTCAGGAACAACCCCTAAACCTTCATAAGCGTATAAATCGCCTGTGCGACCAACACCCGTTTGTACTTCATCAAAAATAAGTAACGCGTTATGTTTAGTACAAAGTTCGCGTACTTTTTTAGCAAATTCATCTGTTGGTGAAATAATACCGCCTTCACCTTGTAATGGTTCCATCATAACAGCACATGTTTTATCGCTGATCAGCGCTTCAAATGCCGCTATATCGTTAAAATCACAATGTACTATGTCAGCAGGTTTTGGACCAAAGCCATCTGAATAAGCCGCTTGCCCGCCCACAGTTACTGTAAAGAATGTGCGACCATGGAAACCTTTATTAAATGCAATAATTTGCGTTTTTTCAGCGCCATATACGTCCAATGCATAACGACGAGCTAATTTAAGAGCGGCTTCGTTTGCTTCTGCGCCTGAGTTTGCAAAGTAAACTTTATCAGCAAATGTTGCTTCAACCATTTTTTGAGCTAAACGAAGTGCTGGCTCATTGGTCATAACATTTGATAAATGCCAAATTTTTTCGCCTTGCTCTTTTAATGCTTTAACTAATGCAGGATGACAGTGACCCAAACAGTTAACGGCAATACCACCGGCAAAATCAATGAACTCATTGTTATTTTGATCCCAAACGCGTGAACCTTCACCACGAACTGGAATGATTGCTGATGGATTATAGTTTGGTACCATTACGTCGTTAAATAAGTCTCTTGTTACTTGCATTTTTACACCTAAATTTAATGGGCTTAGATAAAAGATTAGTTGCTAACTCAAAGAAGAATATAGCCTTTATTCTTCAGCAAACACGTTATTATTTCTTGTAGAGGTCATTATCGAAGGTTAGCTGTTAAAATTGCAGTGCTATTTTGTGAAAAATGATTAAAATAAAAGTCAAAATAACGAAGAAAATAACCATTATGATAACTCCACAAGACGAGAAACTACTTTCTGTACTAAAAACAAACGCAAGAGCGAGTATTTCTGATCTTGCACGAATGCTTGACTTGTCTCGTTCAACAGTACAGAGCCGAATGCTCAAATTAGAAGAAACCGGTGTAATTAAAGGCTATAGCGTTGATTACGGTGACGACTACCTTAGTAAAATGGTATCAGCTCATGTGTCTATAAAAGTAAGACAAAAATTAACAACTAAAACAAACATTGAGCTTAAGCAAATTGATGCTATTTCACAGCTATATGCCATAAGTGGTGAGTTTGATTTAATTGCGGTGGTACAGGCTCAAAATTTAGAACAGCTTAGTCATTTGTTGGACGATATAGGAAATCTTGATGGGGTGGAGCGCACAACATCTTCTGTTATTTTAGAAACTAAATTTAAGCGCTAGAGTCAGTGAGTTTTTTGTTTTAGTCGTTAAGTGAACACTCGGTATACTCTAGGTCAATAATAAAAAGGCTAGGGTCTGTTGAACCTTCAAGGTTAAATTAACAGCCCCCAAAAGATTCTTCCTAGGCGCTATTTTCTCTTGGTTGCCTACATAGATGCAGGGTAGGGGACGTGAGCAGGGCGCGGAAGCTTTGCTCGGTTTTTATTTATTCTTACATGGATGTAAGCAATTAGAATAACGCAGGAGCAGTTATCGAGCACACTAGCTTATAAATCTTGCGCCGCAATTAAATAGCACCTAGTTTGAACAAATTTTTATCCACAAAGATAAACAGACCCTAGATATAAATGCATTAATTTAAATATTTAAGCGTGCTTTTTATAAGTTAATAGCAATAAATCATAGATTTAAATATTGAAGCTATTGATAAGGTACAAAATTTTGTAAAGAAAATTAATACTTTTTTATATGCATGACTATACTTGTTTTAATTTGTACATTATTTAGCAATGGATTATGCCCGCATATCTTTTCACTCTTTTGTTAGGTTTAACTGGGCCTCTCCAGTTTGGGACAAACTTACCCACCACAGCTCCTAATAATGCAGTCAACCAAGTCGAGTGTATTTTATTTGAAATGGGAGCGCCTTTTCAGCTACAAACCTTGCCATGGTTACGTGCACGTCGAGAAGTAAAGTTAGAGCGCTTAGATGGATATTTCACAACCCATTTAATGCCTGAAATGAAAGCTTATGGACGTATATCATCCCCCATTTTTTTAGAAAGCTGGTACTGGTTCACTCACCCAGAGAGCATTAATAAACCAAAAAATAAAATGCGTTATGGTGCAGTAAGAGGAAGTTATCAAGCAAATTGGTTTAAAACTCAGAATATTATTGCTGAGGTAGAAGTAAATTCATTAGAAGAAATAGTAAATGTAATGCACCATAAACGGATTGATAGAATCCTACTTGATTTAGACGATTTTGAATTAGCAGCCTCTAAGCTAGGGATCAATAAAGACGAGTACCAAAAAGAATTTTTTAGATATGTACCTTTGGGATTATTTGCTTCGCATTCACTTATCAAACGCCTTCCTGAATTTATGCAGCAGTTCGATGAAAATATAAATACTTGTGCGCAAGCTCCATTTTCACTATCAAAAAGTGAAGAAACGCAAATACTTGATAGGCTCTACAGTAGCGCTAAAACCTTATTAAACTTACCTAGTTTAGTCGAAGAAGTTCAAATAAGTAATGAGTCTCCTTTGAGTGAGCCTGAAATTATGAAACGAGACCAGCTATGGATAAAAGAAAGTAAACACGTTGGGCATGCTGATGCGTTAACTATGCTTGATTTACCGTTATCTAAGGTATTTAAAAAATGGCAATCGCAGTTTAAAGGTGTTGTTACTGAGCTTATATTGACTGATAGCCAAGGAAAAAATATAGCAATAAGTAAGTTAACCAGTGATTACTGGCAAGGAGATGAGAATAAGTTTACTAAAATATTTAAACAGTCAAAGGACTATAACTTTGATAGCGTTACATATGATGCATCAACACATCATTTTCAAGTACAGCTAAGTTTTCCTGTTTTAGATAATAATAGCCATATTGGAGTGTTGATTTTAGGTGTTGATGTAGAAAAAGCACTCCATTCGTCAAACGAAAAGAGTAACTAACTCGATACCTTTTACATAAGTTAGCTAAGCTTTGGAACTTTTGCTTAGCTAACATTATATTATGGATGTATTTTTTCTGAGGTCGGCTTTTTTCTTATAATTTCTTTTTTGGCTTCATCAAGCTTTATAAAATAAGCATTACCGCCAATACCTTTAAACTCTTCATCTGTAAATACAATAGTATTGTCATCAAAAAAAGTGACAGCTTCTTTTTGAGTTACTATTCCTAAGTCAATTTTTGATACATCGCCAGAAAAAAACTTATCACCCTCAAAATTTTCGAATAACCAAATACTGGTTGAATCAAGTAATATCAGCTTTTTACGATCAGGGCTTAAAGCAGCCGATGTTATCCAGCATAGCTTTTCTAAAGTGGTACATGTTTTAAATGAATCTATTAACTCGGCTTTAAAATTAGCAGCATGATCGCCCACTTTATAAACCTTAGTAATACCATCAAATGGCTCTGTGCGGTTTTTAGTAAATAAATATAAGTGACGTCCTAGAGCTACAAATGCCTCTAAATCAAAATTACGGTTATTGGGCTTTATAGGACTGCCATCCATTTCGGGGTAGGTAAACTTAATTATTTCTGCTTGAGTCGTATCTGTTTTTATATCTATCGGGTTTTCTATTTTATAAATAGTGAGCCATCTACGATCGTTTTTGTTGTTACCAAAATCGCCTAAAAAGAAGTGCCCAAATTTGTTTTGGGTCATGTCTTCCCAATCAATGTTTTTAGCGTTTTCAACTAAAATTTCTTTAGCAATAGAACCGTCTTTATTGAGTCTGTATAGCTTTGGTTCATTGCCTCCGTCGTTAATAGCCCATAAACGTTGCTGTTTATCAAATTCTATTCCTGATATTTCTTTTAATTTAGGGTCAACTGAAATTTCTTTTTTACTGTATAGGGTATAAATTGAGGTACCAATAAATGCAGCTACAACTAAAAAAATGATGGTGGTAGTTATTAAAATGGTTTTTTTCAACATGAAATTAATGATATTTCAGAGTATTAGAATGATGTGTATTATCCATGATGAAGTAATATAAAAAAAGTAATTTAGGATTTTAAATTTTCTTCGGATATTTGCAGCTATAAATATTTATATATTGAACTAATGAGGTTTTTAATAGTTTGTTGGTTTGAATATTGCTCTGTATGTTAAGTATCATTTAAAGCGTATTGTATATAAGGTTAATGCACCTTTTTGGTGCAATTGAAATATTATTTGCACTGTAATAAAGCGTAAATAAAGTTTTGTTTAACTAATAACACGTTTAATGATTTTTAGATGGTTACCACATCGCCTTTTTGTTTAGTTGTATGGCCTGTGGCAAAGATTAAGTACCCTTTTTGGTTTAGTTGGAGCCTGCTATGTTGAATAAACGTTTTTTTAAAACAAAAGATGAAGCTGAAGTTACTTTTGAATTTTCTCATCCAGAGGCAGAAGAAGTTTGCTTATTAGGTGAATTTAATGATTGGAAACCAGTGCCAATGAAGCTTTATAAAAAACAAGGTGTGTTTAAATTTAAGCAACGCTTACCTATCGATCAACAATTTCACTTTCGTTATCTGATTAATGGAGACATTTGGGATAACGACCATCAAGCTGACGGTTATATCGGCAATACATTTGGCACAGAAAACAGCATAGTAAATACTCAACGCACTAATTAAGGCGATTCAATGGATGCTCTTTCGCAGTTGTTTTACCTGCATGGTATTGGCTTTGAATTCACTAAGTATACAGGTGAACAGGTATTTTTTAGCGAAGAAACGCGTAAACGTGCTTTGCAATGTTGTGGTGTTGATACAAATAATGAAGCAGGAATAGCTCAACTAACTTATGATTTAGATGCATCGCTTTGGCTTGATTTAGTACCTAGTGTGAGTTTAGTTGAGCAAACTGCATGTTTGTTAAAGCTTCGTATAGATGAACGTCAGCAATATTTAGCCGCTAATATCGATGTCCCTTCACTTGGAATGCATTTAGCATTTGATAACCTTTATAACTTGGCTGTCACTGGTGAATATTACTTGCATGGCGTTCGCTATATTGAGCTGGCACTACCCATTGGTAATATGCCAATTGGCTATCATGACGCTAATGTTCAGGTAGGTGAGCAACACGCTATTACACAAATTTGGTGCGTGCCTGAGCAAGTCTATCAAGTGGGAGACACAAAGCGCACTGGATTATCTATTCAGCTTTACACATTAAAAAATAGAGCGAATTTTGGTATTGGCGACTTTGACGATTTATTAGCGCTTACAAAACTATGCAGCTCCCATAACATGGATTATATATTACTTAATCCACTGCATTTGTTATTTGCTGATATGCCAGAGCGAGCCAGTCCTTATAGCCCTAATAGTCGCGCTTTATTAAATCCTCTTTATATTTCTATCGTACTAAGCGAAGACGCAATAAATAACGAAAACCTTGACGCCATTATGCAGCTAGATGATGTCGCTGCACTTATTAAAAGTAATGATCAGTTTATAGATTATGAAAATGTAAGCCGTATAAAGTATACGTTATTTGAAGCGCTTTATAATCAGTTTGAATTAACGGCAAGTGATGAGCGTCGCCAAGCGTTTACTGATTTTTGTAATGCTCACTCTACTACGTTAAATACCCTCGAATCAGATAACCTAACATTTGCTTATTACCTGCAATGGCAAGCGCATATGCAACTTGCACTGTGTCAAAAAAGTTGCGCAGAGAGAGGCATGGCTATTGGCTTAATAAACGACTTAGCTGTTGGTTGTGCTGGCGATGGGGCTGAATTTAAAAACCAGCAATCGCTGTTTAGCCAAGGTGCAAGTGTAGGCGCTCCACCCGATCCATGGGCTGAAGCAGGTCAAAATTGGGGCCTCCCAGCCCTCAATCCCCAAAGCCTTAGTAATAATCACTACCAATTTTACCGCTCGCTCATTCGCGCAAACATGCAAAACGTAGGTGGGCTTCGAATTGACCACGTAATGGCTATTAGGCGCCTATGGTGGTGCTTTGAAAGCAATGGCGAACAAGACGGCTGTTATGTTTACTATCCGTTTGAGCATTTACTTGCCATTTTAAAAATTGAATCGCATATTAATCAGAGTATTGTTATTGGTGAAGATTTAGGCATCGTACCGCCAGAGGTTAGGGAAGCTTTGGCATCTAGCGGTATTTTTTCCAACAGCTTATTTTATTTTGAGAAACAACACAGTGGAGAGTTTTTATCGGTAGATGAGCTAGCAACACATTGTTTGTTAATGATAGCCAATCACGATGTTCCTCCATTTACAGGCTGGTGGCAACATGATGATTTAGATATTAAGCAACAATATAAGCTTATAACTTGCAATGAATACGAGCAACTAAAGCAACAGCGAATAGAAGAGCAACAAAGGTTACTACGTTTTATTAATCACCATGGCAATACAACTGAGCTTTTATTACATAGTGAAGCTGTGACTGTTTATAGCGCACTTGCATTGTGTTTAGCAGGCTCTCAATCGCGTTTATTTGCAATACAAATAGATGACTTAGATGAGCAAAAGTATCCGGTTAATATCCCCGGGACAGATAAAGAATATCCTAATTGGCGACGTGTATTAACGCATACCAGTGAAGAAATTTTTACCAAAAATGCCTCACTTTTAGCTGCTATCGATTCAATAAGGAAAGGTTAAATGAGCAGTACAACTAATGAAAATAGTTATGATGCACAAGTACACGCATTAAATATAGGGCGATTTAAAGACCCATTTAGCTTCTTAGGGGCACATAAAACGGATGCTGAGGCTGAAATTCGTTTTTATCTACCTTGTGCAATAAGCGTAAGTGTTACATTAAATAATAAAAGTATTAAGGCGAAACGCTACCAGCAAAGTGACTTATTTATAGCCAAAGTTGATGCTTTGCCCACTGCGCCATATGAATGCATTGCTCAGTACACAGATAGCAGCGTTACCTTTTATGATGAATACAGTTTCCAAAGCACACTTGATGCAGAGGCAATGTATTTATTTAACGAAGGCAGTCTTGAACATGCTTACTCGCATTTTGGTGCACATTTTAGTACTCAACAAAACGTAGACGGTGTACGTTTTTGTGTATGGGCGCCTAATGCGGCAAGTGTCTCTATTATTGGTGAGTTTAACTTTTGGCAAGCGAATCGCCACTTTATGCGCTTTCATCCTGCAAGTGGTGTATGGGAGTTATTTGTACCAGGCCTTAAAGCTGACATGTGCTACAAATTTGCAATTACCGCGCAAAGTGGAGAGGTGCTCGAAAAAGCCGACCCTTATGCATTTAAAATGCAACAAGCACCTGGCACTGCAAGTGTACTGCAGTATAAACCAGAACCTATAAAGCTTGGCGAGCAGGCTCTTCAAAACAGACAAAAGCGTAACCATATAGATGCACCAATTAGTATTTATGAAGTGCATTTAGGCTCATGGCAACGGGCTGAAAACAACCGCTATTTAAGTTACACAGAGCTTGCCGACAAACTCGTTAGCTATGCCCTTGAAATGAATTTTACTCACCTGCAACTTATGCCAATAAGTGAATACCCGTTTGATGGTTCGTGGGGGTATCAGCCTGTTGGATTATTTGCCCCTACCAGCCGCTTTGGCGACTACAACAGCTTTAAATACTTTGTAGAGCAGTGCCACAAAGCTAATTTAGGTATTTTGCTTGATTGGGTACCAGGGCATTTTCCAAGCGATCCGCATGGCTTACATCGATTTGATGGCACCCATTTATATGAGCATGCTGATAAGCGCCAAGGGTTTCATCCTGATTGGAATACCTACATTTATAACTACGACCGTCCTGAAGTTAAAAGCTTTTTAATATCAAATGCTATGTATTGGCTACATCAATTTGGTTTAGATGGCCTGCGTGTAGATGCCGTAGCTTCTATGTTGTATTTAGATTACAGCCGAAAAGAAGGCGAGTGGGTTGCTAATTGTTACGGCGGGCGTGAAAACTTAGGTGCAATTGAGTGCCTAAAGCAAGTCAATATGCGCAGCTATAAAAACAACCCAGGCATTATGATGGTGGCTGAGGAGTCGACAGCATGGCCGGGTGTCACCCAAAGTGTTGAGCACAACGGTTTAGGCTTTGGTTATAAGTGGAACATGGGTTGGATGAACGATAGTTTGCATTACATGCAGCACGACCCTTTATATCGTCAGCATCATCATCATGAAATGACTTTTTCGATGGTATACGCGTTTAGCGAAAACTATATATTGCCATTAAGCCACGATGAGGTAGTACATGGTAAAGGCTCGTTAATTGAAAAAATGCCAGGCGATGATTGGCAAAAATTTGCAAATTTACGCGCTTATTACGCATTTATGTGGGCACACCCGGGTAAAAAACTCTTATTTATGGGCGGTGAAATTGCACAGCGAAAAGAGTGGGGGCACGATCATTCTATCGATTGGCATTTACTTGAGCACCAAAGCCACAGCGGTATAAAGCACACCGTAAAAGCGCTCAATACCGTTTATAAAACCCAACCCGCGTTGTATGAGCTTGATTCGAGTGCGGCTGGCTTTACCTGGATAGATAACAATAATAATCAGCAGAGTATTTTAAGTTTTGTCCGCTATGCTAAAAACGCAAAAGACTTTGTGGTTGTTATTGCTAATTTTACCCCCGCGTCATATGAAAACTATATTATTGGCGTACCGAGTAAAGGGCGTTACAAGGTTATCTTAAATACAGACAATACTCAGTTTTTTGGCTCTGGCGTTGAGGTAACTAAAGATTCATCGCAGATAGTTCACGCTACAAATGAATCAAATCATGGCTTTAAACACAGTATTTCAATTGCCATTGGTGGCTTAACAACTATTTACTTACAAAAGGTTGATGATGAGTAACCGATTTGATGTAGCACCCGGTAATGTAGAACCACTTGGCTCTAGTGTTATTGATAATGGGGTCAACTTCGCGCTTTATGCGCCTGGGGCGAGCCAAGCTTATGTATGCCTGTTTGATAAAAGTGGCCATTCAGAAATACTAAAAATGGCGATGAATATCAACGAAGGGGGTATTTGGAGTATTCATATTTCGCCATTAAACGCCGGTGCGCTTTATGGTTTTAGAGTTGAGGGTGAATATAACCCTAAAAATGGTCAACTGTTTAACGAAAATAAGCTGCTGATAGACCCATATGCAAAAGACTTGTTTGGTGAGTTTACTTGGAGTGAACGCCATTACGGGCAAATGCCAATCGGTACTAAAAGCACTGTAAATAATGCGATTGATATACCTAAATCAAAAGTAGCGGCTCCTACGTTGTATAGGCATAAAAAGCCTAACCACCGTTGGTCAAACACGGTTATTTATGAGTGTCATGTAAAAGGTACAACGTGTCGTCATCCTAAAATTCCCAAATCTCTACAAGGGAAGTTTTTAGGGTTAAGCCACCCAAGCTTTATTGAACACTTACAAAGCTTTGGTGTTACAGCCGTTGAGCTTTTGCCTGTTCATTCTTTTATTAGTGAGCAATTTTTAACAGGGAAAGGTTTGCAAAACTACTGGGGATACAACACGCTTAACTTTTTTACGCCCCATAAAGACTATTTGGTAAACGATGATATAAACGAGTTTAAGCAAATGGTTCAAGAGCTCCATGCTGCAGACATAGAAGTCATATTAGATGTTGTTTACAACCATACAGCTGAAGCAGGGGCGGATGGCCCTATACTATCGCTTAGAGGCTTTGATAACTTAGCCTATTACCGCACAGTAGAGGGCCAGCCTGACGTATATATAAACGATACCGGCTGTGGTAATACCATAAATATTGACCACCCTAAAACACTGCAACTTGTACTTGATAGCCTTCGTTATTGGGTTGAAGTAATGGGAGTTGATGGTTTTAGGTTTGATTTAGCGACCATTTTAGGCCGCTCAAAAGCAGGCTTTAGCTCCGCACATACTTTTTTACAAGTAGTTGCCCAAGACCCTGTGCTTAACAAAGTTAAGTTAATAAGTGAGCCTTGGGATATAGGCCCAGGTGGTTATCAGCTTGGTGCATTTCCGCCGCCATGGCGAGAATGGAACGATCAATATCGCGATGTAATTAGACGTTTTTGGCAAAGTGAAACAGGCATTATTGCAAGCGTTGCAAAACGTTTGCATGGATCGTTTGATATTTTTGAGCACAGCCAACGTGGGCCGCTCAATAGTATTAATTTTATAACGAGTCATGATGGTTTTACCCTTGCTGATTTAGTGAGTTATGAGCATAAACATAACGAAGCTAATGGCGAGCAAAATCGAGATGGGCACAGTGCAAATCATTCGTTTAACTGTGGGGTAGAAGGTTTTACCAGCGACTCTAAAATAAACGCACTGCGCTTACAGCAACAAAAGAACTTTTTACTTACTTTAATTCTCTCAAAAGGTGTTCCCATGATTGCTGCTGGTAGCGAAATGGCGCACTCGCAAGGGGGGAATAACAATGCTTATTGCCAAAATAATCGCACTAGTTGGCTTGCATGGAAAGATTCTCAACTTAATCATTCGTTAACACGATTTATTGATGATGCTTTAAAAATTAGACGTGCGCACAGTGCGTTTAAACACAGTGTATTTTTAGATGATATAGACGAGCGTTTTACCGTTAAGTGGTTTACCGAACAAGGTAAAACCATGACTGATGCTCATTGGCATGAAGATACCAGACAGTTTTTAATGTATAGCTTACTTGATAAGCAAAACAATCATGCATTGCTGATTGTATTTAATGCCAGTGAAAAAACAATTTTTTGTCAAATGCCCCCATCGCCAATTAATGCGCCGTGGCAAATGATTCTATCAAGTGTACATAATGCATCTGTGAGCAGTAATGAAGATGCGATGGTTGAAATTTCAGCACAAAGTAGTTGGGTTTTTAGTGCCAATTTAGAGGATGTTAGTCATGGTTAAACAAAGTGATCAAGTGTGTGTAGTAAAGAGCTGGCAAGAAGGGCCCGTTATTGATGAAAGTACGCTTAAAGATGACTTAACACGGCATTTTTATTATACCCTCGGCCGAGATAAGGTGGGTGAATCAAGACTGTATTTATACCATGCTTTAGCGCTGACTATTCGCGACAGACTTGTTGCCCGCTGCAGAGAAACGAATCAACAAATTAAGCAAGAGAAACGCCGCAAAACGGCTTACCTTTCTCTTGAATTTTTAATGGGACGTGCGCTGGGTAATGCAATACTAAACCTAGATTTAGACGACCAAGTTGCTGCTGCATTACAAGAATACTGCACAACAGTAGAAACGCTTGAAGATGCCGAGCACGACGCAGGCCTAGGAAATGGTGGGCTAGGGCGCCTTGCAGCCTGCTTTTTAGATAGCTGTGCTAGTTTAGCGTTGCCTGTTATTGGCTATGGCCTACGATACGAATACGGCATGTTTAATCAATCGATTAAAGATGGTAACCAAATTGAGCAACCAGATAACTGGCTACGTGAAGGACATCCATGGGAGCTAAGCGCACCAGAGCATGCAAAACGTGTGAAGTTTGGTGGCTATGTGCAAAGTTACACAGATAAATTTGGCAGAGAGCACCGTCAATGGATGAGTTCACAAGATGTATTAGCTGTACCTTACGATGTCCCTGTCCCAGGTTATAAAAACAATATTGTAAATACGCTACGCTTATGGAAATCAGAAGCGACAGATGAATTTAATTTGACCGAATTTAATGCAGGCAGTTACTCAGAAGCCGTTGCACAAAAAAACCTAGCTGAACAAATCACCATGGTGCTGTATCCAAACGACAGCAGCGAAAATGGTAAAGAGCTTAGATTGCGCCAACAATACTTTTTATCATCTGCGAGTATTCAAGACGTAGTTGATCAGTGGGTTTCCCAACATGGCGAGAGCTTTAGTGACTTTGCTGATTTTCATGTTTTTCAGTTAAATGACACGCATCCAAGTATTGCTGTTGCAGAGCTAATGCGTATTTTAATTGATGATTACGAATTAAATTGGAACGATGCTTGGAAAATAACAACTAAAACAATGGCTTATACAAATCATACGCTACTTCCTGAAGCGCTTGAAAAATGGTCTGTTTCGTTGTTTTCAAAATTATTGCCACGCATTTTAGAAATAGTTTACGAGATAAATGCACGCTTTTTAGCACAAGTTTCACAGCAATGGCCGGGAGATGTTGAAAAGCAACGTGCATTGTCACTGATTGAAGAGGGTGATGAGCCGCAAATTCGTATGGCTTATTTAGCTATTGTAGGTAGTTACTCTGTAAATGGCGTAGCAGCACTTCATACTGAACTGTTAAAAGCGGGATTATTTAAAGAATTTTATGCACTGTGGCCAGATAAGTTTAATAACAAAACAAATGGTGTAACGCCTCGTCGATGGCTTGCGCATTGTAATCCAGTATTAAGTGAATTAATTGGTGAAAAAATTGGCCATGATTGGGTTAAAAACTTTTCAAAAATTAGTGACCTACGTCGTTTTTATGACGACAAGGCATTTCATGAGCAGTGGCAAAATGCTAAACGTGAAAACAAACAACGTTTAGTTGATTTAGTTAAGGCGCGCTGCGATATCGATTTTGATGTATCAATGATGTTTGACGTACAAGTAAAACGTATCCACGAATACAAACGTCAGCTATTAAACATACTTCATGTGATTCATTTATATGACCGTATTCGCCGTGGGGATACCCAAGGGCTTGTTCCTCGTTGTGTTCTATTAGGTGGTAAAGCAGCGCCGGGTTATTACATGGCTAAAAAAATTATTAAGCTTATTAATAACGTGGCAGAGGTTATAAATAAAGACCCTCAAGCTGCGCCATATTTACGCGTCGCCTTTTTGCCTAATTACAACGTAACCGCAATGGAAGTTATTTGTCCTGCAACTGATCTCTCAGAGCAAGTATCTACCGCAGGCAAAGAAGCGTCTGGTACTGGCAACATGAAATTTATGATGAATGGTGCATTGACAATAGGCACGCTGGATGGCGCAAACATTGAAATTAGAGATGCTGTTGGTGCTGATAACTTCTTTTTGTTTGGCGCACAAGCGCACGAAATTGACGATATTAAATCACGTTATAATCCAGAGCATTTAATATCGCAAAATAGCGATTTAAAGAATGTGATGCAATTACTCGAGAGCGGGCATTTTAATTTATTTGAACCATGCTTATTTGACGACATAACAAATGCAATTAAGAGCCCGCACGATCCATGGCTTGTTGCTCACGATTTTGAAAGTTATGTAGCAGCTCAAAAAGAAGTTGATAAAGCTTACGCAGATCAGACCTACTGGACACAAATGAGTATTTTAAATACAGCAGCCAGTGGTATGTTTTCAAGTGACAGAACCATAAGCCAATACAGTGAAGATATTTGGCATTTAGAACCCCTCAATATTAGTGAAACAGACTTAACGACAACTAAAAGCCATGCCACTAACAGCCTAGACTAAATGGAGAGAGTATTATGCCTAATTATGCAAATCGCTACATAAGTAGCCTAACCAGAGAAACTTACGCGTTAATACTGGCAGGCGGTCGCGGTTCTCGCCTGCATGAGTTAACCGATTGGCGAGCAAAGCCAGCAGTTTACTTTGGTGGTAAACATCGAATTATCGATTTTCCACTATCAAACTGCATTAACTCGGGTGTGAGACGTGTTGGTATTGCTACACAATATAAATCACATTCATTAATACGCCATGTAAACCGCGCATGGGGGCACTTTAAAAAAGAGCTAGGAGAGTCGGTTGAAATACTACCTGCATCTCAGCGCCAAGGTGATGATTGGTATTGTGGAACCGCAGATGCTGTTTTTCAAAACATAGATATTATTCGTCACGAGCTTCCTAAATATGTGATGATTTTGTCTGGAGATCATGTGTACCGTATGGACTATGGTGCTTTATTGGCTGAACATGTGCAAAAAGGCGCAGATATGACTGTGTGTTGTATTGAAGTCCCAGTAGAGGAAGCCGCAGACACGTTTGGTGTAATGACCGTTGATGAAGAAAGTAGAGTGTGTCGTTTTGATGAAAAACCAGCAATGCCGAGCTCCGTACCCGGCAAGCCAGGTACATGTTTAGCATCAATGGGGAACTACATTTTTAATACTGAATTTTTGTTTGAGCAACTTAAAAAAGATTCTGAGAATGAAGGCTCTGGACGCGATTTTGGTCACGATATTATTCCAGCGATTATAGAAGAGCATAATGTATTTGCCTTCCCATTTAGAGATCCAAACCAAGAAGGGCAACCTTATTGGCGAGATGTAGGTACGCTTGATTCGTTCTGGGAAGCTAATATGGAACTGGTAATGCCAGAACCACAACTTGATTTATACGATCCAACGTGGCCAATATGGACTTATCAAGAGCAACTACCACCTGCTAAGTTTATTTTTGATGATGAAGATAGACGTGGTATGGCTTTAGACTCAACAGTCTCGGGTGGGTGTATTATTTCGGGCTCTGCGGTTAGAAAATCCCTGTTGTTTTCTAACGTTCACGTTCGCTCATTTTGTACCATTGAGCAGTCGGTTATTTTACCCGGTGCGGTTATAAACCGAGGTTGTAAAATTAAACGCGCAATAATAGATAGAAGCTGTGAAATACCGGCAGGTCTTGAAATAGGTTTTGACAAAAAAACAGATGAAGAAAACGGCTTTAGGGTATCTAAAAAAGGTATCGTTCTTGTTACACGTGATATGCTCACTGAGCTTGCAAAAAAGTTAGAACGCCAAGCGCGAGAAAATAAAAAGCTAGCGTAACAACAAGTTAGATAAGCACGACAACATAGCTTGCTCATTTGTGAGCAAGCTCACACAGGTTTAAAGGAAATAATAAATTAATGCATGTATTAATGGTTGCAGCAGAAAATGACGCGTTACCAGGCGCAAAAGTAGGCGGTGTGGCAGATGTAGTACGCGATGCACCCAAGGCTCTCGCAAAGCAAGGTATAACGGTTGATGTTGTTATTCCTGATTACGGGTTTGAGCCGCTTGAGCGTATTTATATAGGTGAAGTAACCGTTGCATTTAATGCTCAACCCCATGTATTAATCATTTTTAAAGTACAACAAGCCGAAAATAATGTAAGCCAAATTGTTATTAGCCACCCGTTATTTAGTGAATCAGGCAGTGTATATTGTAATGATGCACCGGGGAGGCCTTTTGCAACTGATGCGACTAAATTTGCTCTATTTAACGCAGCCGTCTGCGAAGCGTTATTACAAGGTGTATTAAAGCGCCCTACAGCGCTGCATTTACATGATTGGCACAGTGCCTGCGTTGCAGTTTTACTTAAGTTTGAGCCACGTTATAGCTCACTTAATACCTTACCAATTGCCTTCACAGTACATAATATTGCACTGCAAGGTATTAGACCTTTCAAACATGATGATTCAAGCTTAGAGGCGTGGTTTCCATCACTTAGTTATAATGGCCAGCAATTATGCGACCCGCGTTACCCTCATTGTTTTAATCCTATGCGCAGTGCAATAAATCTATGCGATAAAATACATGTTGTATCGCCAACATATAGCCAAGAGGTTCTCGAACCTAGTAATTACGAACATGGTTTTTTTGGTGGCGAAGGGCTTGAGCAAGATCTGCAAAATGCAGCAAGCCAAGGCAAGCTTGTTGGTATTTTAAATGGCTGCGAATATCCAAGCAATGCACTTGAAGGAGCAACTCTCGCTGATTTTTATAGCCAAGCTGAGAGTACTTTATTTACTTGGATGGCAATTAGCGAGCAGTTACAAAGTGGTTACTATATTGCCCACCAACGACTACAGCAATTTAAAGCAACGGTTAATAACGGTCCATTAGTTACAAGCGTTGGCCGTCTTACTGAGCAAAAAGTGTTGTTATTGTGCCAGCAGGTTAATGGGATTTTAGCTATTGATAAAGTGTGCCAATTAATTAGTGAACATAGCGGCAGACTTATTATTCTCGGCTCGGGTGACAAAGAGCTCGAAAGCATATTTACCAAAGCAATGGCGCGTAATTCCAATCTTTTATTTTTAAAGGGCTATGGGCAAGGTGTTGGCGATTTAATGTATCAAATAGGTGACTTATTTTTAATGCCAAGCTCGTTTGAACCGTGTGGTATTAGCCAAATGCTAGCAATGCGAGCGGGGCAACCGTGTTTAGTTCACAGTGTTGGCGGATTAAAAGATACAGTTAAACACCACGAAAATGGTTTTAGCTTTAATGGAGATACGTTAGTAACGCAAACGCGTAATTTAATTAGCTGTTTAGACGAAACTCTCTTAATTAAAAAGCAAAATCCTAAAAAGTGGCATAAAATTAAGCACAGCGCAGAGCAAATGCGTTTTTCGTGGCCACAAGTGGCAACTGATTATATAACAACCTTATACCGGTAAATCGTTTCTGTACTTTAAAGTTTAGTGACAAATCTACCTGCTTAGGGTTTAATTACTTAGTATTATATAAAATCTAAGAAGTAGGTAATGTGTCTGTATTTGTTGCAAGGCAAGCAATATTCAATCGAAGTAAAAAAGTAGTAGCCTATGAGCTACTTTTTCGTGATAGTCCAAAAAATTATTTTCCAGATATTGCAGAAGGCCAAGCAACAGCAAGGCTTATCATGGAAAATCAATTAAATTTAGGTACACGCCATATTACATCAGGCAAAAAAGCGCTTATAAATATAGGACCAGAATCACTAAAACTCGATTTATGTGCTTTCTTACCATGCCAAGACGTTGTGATTGAGTTGCTCGAAACCATAGAACCTACCGACGACAACTATGAGCTATGCCGAGGTTTATTTCATAGTAACTACAAACTCGCGCTCGATGATTTTGTATATAAACCACAATGGGATCGTTTTCTAAAGCTTGTGAAGCTCATTAAATTTGATATTGCAATTACACCTCTTAGCGAAATACAGCCCATAGTTACTAAGTTACAAGCGCATAAACAAATAAAAATACTAGCCGAAAAAATAGAAACACAAGAAGACTATGAGCTTGCCTTTGATATGGGGTTTGATTATTTTCAAGGCTATTTTTTTGCAAAGCCTACCATGATCAAGCAAAACGACATTGATTATAATTATGGTTTAGTCGTCGCTATTTACGCAGAAATAATGAAGCAAAGCCCTGACATTAAAACAATCGCAAGCCTGTTTGAGCTAGATGCTGCACTCGCATATAAGTTACTAAGATTAATAAACAGCGGTGTGTTTCCTATACAAAGCCAAATATCGTCATTAAAGCAAGCGCTTGTGTATTTAGGACACGAACGCCTGAAAAAGTTTGTGAGCCTTATTGTTACTGCTCATACAGCGGGTAAAAAACCTGCAGAGCTAATGCAAGTGTGTGTTGTACGTGCTCGTTTTTGTGAGCTTGTGGCAAAAAAGGTTAATAAAAGTCAGTCAGGCGAAGCATTTTTAACAGGATTATTTTCACTGCTAGATGCAATCCTTGATCAACCAATGAGCTTGCTTGTTGAAAAGCTACCTTTCCCTGATGAAATAAAAACGGCATTATTAGGGGACAAAAACACACTTTATTATATTTTAAACGTTGTTAAAGCATATGAAACAGGAAGCTGGTGGGCACTTGAACAAGCTGTACTTTTGTTGAATATTGACAGTGCTATACTACCTCCACTTTACCAGCAGTCAGTCGATTGGGCTGACAGTTATAAGAATAATATTTAACGGATAATAGCTTTAATGCGCAATTATAATATGGACTTTATTCGCGGCGTTGCCGTGCTTGGCCTCGTTTACATGAATGCTTACGCCTTCGGCATTTTTGAATATGGGTATTCCTCCTTAACTAATCCTCCTGTTAGCGACTCAATTATTCACACCCTTAGCAGCGTGTTTGTAGACGGGCGTTTTAGAACGCTGTTTAGTTTGCTTTTTGGTGCTGGGCTTTATATTCAGTGGCAACGTTACAAGTCTGAAGTGCAGATAAAAAGCAGGCTCTATTGGTTAATCCTCTTTGGTTTAGCGCATGGTTTTTTACTTTGGGCCGGTGATATTTTATTTGTTTACGGTGTATCTGGCTGGTTTGTTATTAAATATTTAGAAAGTGATAGCAACGTACTTTTAAAAAGAGGGTTTGCATTTACCTTGTTGTCGGCTGTGATTACCTTACTTGTTATATCTAGCGTACCCGATGAAATAATTTACCGCGATACAGCACAGTTTATTGAATTATATAACCCACACTATATTGATTACTTTATTAGTAACCTTGCTATGAACACGTTAATGCTTGTTATGGTGCCAATAATGACAATGTGGATGTGCGTGGGCCTTATGCTCATTGGCATTTATTTATATAAACAAGACGTTTTTAGTAAAGGCTTAACGACTCAGCAATTAATAGTTTGCGGTGCAATGACCCTTGTTTTTTGTGGAATCAGGCTTTATGCATCACAGCTTAATGGCAGCTTAGGATATGGGGTGCAAGAATTTGTAAATATTTTTGCGGCGCTAGGTATGGCTACGTTGTATATTCATTTAATTGTTAAATTTTGCAATAACAGCGCACACGTTGGCACGCTTATTCAACAAGCGGGGCGCTTAGCATTTACTTTATATATTAGCCAAACACTCATACAACTGTTGTTATATAAAGTGCTATTTACGCACTGGGTGCTCAATTTTGATCGTATTGACTACTGGTTAGTTGCAACGGCATTAGTTGCACTGCAGCTCATATTTACCTTTATATACAGCCGCTATTTTAACCAAGGCCCGCTTGAATTTGTATGGCGTAAATTAACGAAAGCAAAAATTAATGCTTAAACACCTATAAATTTTAAATTAGGGGCGAAAAAATAGTGTGGGTGGTTTACACTACTCGCCTTAAAAATTACTACGCTATAAGTGCCATGACCGAATTAAAACGTTTAAATAAATTTATTAGTGAAACAGGATTTTGTTCACGCCGCGAAGCCGATAAATATATTGAGCAAGGTCGTGTCAGCGTTAATGGCTACTCGCCTGAAATGGGCGTAAAAGTTGCTGCTACCGATGTTGTATTGGTTGATGGCAAGCCACTTAAAGCCACACCAAAGCGCGTTTATATCGCTTACAATAAACCCGTTGGTATTACGTGTACTACCGAAAGTAAAATTCAAAGTAATATTATTCGCGCGGTAAATTATCCTACGCGTATATTTCCAATAGGGCGTTTAGATAGACCTTCTGAAGGGCTTATATTTTTAACTAACGAAGGCGACATCGTTAATAAAATTTTGCGTGCGGGTAATAACCACGAAAAAGAATATGTTGTTACGGTTGATAAACCGCTTAATCGTCAGTTTGTTACAAAAATGGCCAATGGCGTGCCTATTTTAGATACCGTGACTAAAAAGTGTAAAGTGACACAAACTGCCCCTAAAGAATTTAAAATAGTACTTACACAAGGTTTAAACCGCCAAATACGCCGTATGTGTGAATATTTAGGTTACGAAGTGGTGACGTTAAAGCGCACTCGTATAATGAACGTAACACTAAAAGGTTTAAAGGTAGGGCAGTGGCGTCATTTGTCTGATACTGAAATGGCGCAAATAAACGACTCGATTTCTGACTCAGGTAAAACTCAAGAACATTCGCTTGATGCTAATAAACAATCAGAAAATAATACGCCGTCAGCTCCTAAAAAGCGTGATTTTCAGGGTGAAAATCCTCGCCGTTTTAATAAAGGCGAACAAAGTGGCGAGCGTAGTACTGAGCGAAATTCAAGTCGCAACTCTGATCGCAGTAATGCTAATGGCGAGCGCAAAAATGAGCGCAGTAAAGCACCTTATCAAAAGCGTTCTACCACGTATGTTGGTAAGCCAAAAAGTATTAAAGAGAACAAGTCGTCACAGTCAAAACCTAGCTCGGGGCGTACCCTTAGCTTAAAAAAATAATCTGCACCTAAGTGGTATTCTACTACCACTGTATTTCTTGTACTATATTACCAAGTGGGCTTGTAACGCCCACTAAATTTATATTGTTATTTTGTAAAGTCACCAATTTATTCTTATCTAAATACCATCTAAAAGTGTATTTTCTGTAGTTCTGTAAACTAAGCACAGTTAGCGTTGCACAACTGTACTCATAATCATTTGGGCAACTACCTACCTCGAGTAATTGATGCTCTTGCTGCCATATATTATTGCTGTATTTATTGGCCCATAATTTCACAGAAATACAAACTGACGTCCATAACCATAAGTAAATTAAAATAGGCAAAAACAGTGGTATAAATGCGCTGCGGAACTTCCCATGCTCAGTAATATAATTTTTAACTGTATGTTTAAATTCAAAGTTATTATTGTATTTTTTATATAGGTGCCTTAATAAAACAACCGACAACACTATCGCCGTTATTGGAAATAACGTAAATGTTAAGGTGTTATATATACTGTTGGGGATAAAAGCGGGGTCGGCTTGTTCATCCCATGCAAGTAAAACCAGCGGAGGTGCTGTTACTAAGAGTAATATGGCGCTGTTGAAGAGTTGTTTAAAGGTCAAAGGGTATTCACTTATAAAATGTTGCTTGTATAAAGCCCAAATTAGCGCTTAATGTTTCGCTATTAAATGCTAAAGCCAATATAAAATAAGAGTATACCTAAATAAACAGCAATCGCCGATAACGAGTTTTTAGAGCGAAGGCGCTTAACAAGGTCGCGTGTGCCATCAAACATACCGGAAATAACCAGTAGTATGCCCCCTGTAAAACGGTAGTTGTTTAAGTTCACGTTACCATTCTCGTCAGTTATAAAGCGTAAATAACCAAAAAGTATAAAAACGCTGCCCGCTATTAGTATCGCGGTTTTAAAATTTTCCAAGGCTTTTCCATAATATTGAGTTAGATACTAAAACGGCACTAAGTTGAGTCATGATAATTTTACTATATTTCGAATTTAAATTTTGCCTAAATCCATTAAATGGCCTCATTATGTCGCTATATTAGGCGTATATACGCTAAAGCCTGATTTATATTGTGCATTATCAAGTACACTTAGTTATATGAAGGGTAAGCTGTTAAGATGCGCCGTCTTAATAATGCAGAAAGGTTATAGAAGTAACATGTCAAAATTTTTCTTTATGGGTAAGCCCGACATAATGGGTAAAAATAACAGTAATGGATTTGCACCAAAACGTACTGCAAAGCCAGGCACAGAGTTACACCCGTTAACGCTAATTGTAAACTCAGTTGCACGACAATCAGAAATAGAAGCAATACTAGAAGAGCATTCGCTGTTTGCTTCAATTGAAGTTAAAGCTGAAGTACCAGAAGATATTCGCGAACTAGACTTTGCACTTAGCAAGTCAACACCACAAGTATTTGATAAAGTACCAGAGCGTAACGCACCTTGTGTATGTGGTAGCGGCAAAAAATATAAGAAGTGTTGCGGTTAGTTTCTTAACAACTAAATATGTAGCCTTTCTTTTTCATCGGTATTAAATAAAAATGCCACTGACCTTGAGCCAGTGGCATTTTTTAATGTTAACCGATTATATGCTTAACTACTTACGCGGTTCGTAATCAATTCTAAATATAACCGTGTACAGTACTGGCACTACAATTAGAGTCAAAATTGTAGCAAAGCCTAAACCAAACATAATTGTTACCGCCATTGACTGAAAAAACACGTCAAATAACAGCGGGATCATACCTAAAATAGTAGTTATAGCCGCCATAGCAACTGGGCGTACACGGCTCACACCAGAGTCAAACACGGCCTCATAGGGCGATTTACCTTCCCTTAATTCGAGATTTATTTGATCAACTAATACAATACCGTTTTTAATAAGCATACCGCTTAAGCTTAATAAACCAAGTAGTCCCATAAAACTAAACGGAGCATTCATAGCTAACAAGCCCGCGCTTACACCAATAATAGCTAACGGAACCGTTGCCCAAATCACAAGTGGTTGCTTAAGCGAGTTAAAAAGTAATACGGTTACTGCAAACATCGCTAAGTAACCCAGTGGTAATGAGCCAAATATTGCTTTTTGAGCCTTGCTTGAAGATTCAAACTCGCCGCCCCATTCCAGTTCGTAACCGCGCGGTAATTCCATGTTTTCTATTGGTCCGCGAATACGTGCAAATAGTTTAGCGGGTGTTTCGTCCCCTAATACATTGTGATCGGCCATTACTGTAATAGTTCGTTTGCGATCGCGGCGCATTATTAGGCTGTCTTCCCACTGCACATCAAATTCGTCTACAACTTGAGTCACTGGTACAAATACCCCCAATACTGGGCTGTATATTTGTAGGTCGTGTACGCTTTCTACGTTTAAGCGCTCGTTAGCAGGAGATCGTGCAATAATAGGCAGCAACTGCGTGCCATCGCGATATACGCCCACTTGTTTACCCGATAAACTTGTTAGTAATACATTGTCTAAGTCAGATTTACTAATACCTAAGCGGCGTGCTTTTTGCTCGTTAAACTGCGGGCGAATCATTTTAGTACGTGCACGCCAGTCATCACGAATATTGTACGCGCCACCGTCGTTACCAATAAGTTCTTCAGCTTTAGCAGCCAATTGTCTTAAAATAACAGGATCAGGGCCTGAAAAACGCGCTTCTATTTTTGCATCAGTAGAGGGGCCGATTTCCATTGGCTTAATTTTAAGCTGTGCAGAGAGTGCATGATTATTTGAGTAATCACGTACAGTTTGCATTACAGTCGCTACGGCTTCTCTGTTGGCTACACGAATAATTAATTGCCCGTACGCGGGATATGACTTTTCTGGTGCGTAGGTAAGCATAAAGCGTGGAGCGCCTTGGCCTGTTGTACTTGTTACTTCTTCAACAAGGTCTTCTTTTTGCAAAAACTCTTCAAGTTTTTTAACGCCCTCTAGGGTTGAGCGAATATCAGATCCTTGCTCTTGCCAGTAATCTACATAAAACATAGGTGTATTAGAGGCAGGAAAAAACGACTGTTTAACAGAGCCAAAACCAACAACCGCAGTACACAGTAAAACAACCATTAATATAAGCGTGGTTTTTCTAAAGTGCAGCGCTAAATCTAAAATCGCTTTGTAACCGTTAAAAATAAAACCTTTATACGGGTCTTCATCTTCTTGGCCTTCTTCGTTTTTAAATTCGTTTTCTTTGAACATTAAATTGGCAAAAAATGGCGTTAGCGTAATGGCTGTTATCCAACTTAATAAAAGCGAAATAAACAACACCCAAAACAAGCTGCCTGCAAATTCACCACTGGCATCAGAGCTTAGTCCAATTGGCGCAAACGCAGTGACTGCAATGACTGTTGCACCTAGTAAGGGCCATTTTGTTTGCTCAACAATATTAACCGCCGCTTTGAGTTTTGTTTGCCCACGTTTAAGGTTTATTAGTATCCCTTCGGTTACAACTATTGCGTTATCAACCAGCATCCCTAGGGCAATAATAAGTGCTCCAAGCGATATGCGTTGCAAGTCGATGGCAAACAACTTCATAAATATAAACGTACCCAGTACAGTAAGCAGTAAAATACCACCAATTAAAATACCGCTTTTTAAACCCATAAATAACAGCAGTACTACAATAACAATCGCAATAGCTTCAAGTAAGCTGATAATAAAACCCTCAACCGACTTTTGAACCTCTTGTGGTTGGTTGTATACCGAATTTATGTCAATACCATGAGGGCGTTGATACTCAAGTGAGGCTAAATGCTCATCTATGTTTTTACCCACATCAACCACGTTAACACCCGACATAAACGACACGCCAATAAGTAAAGCTTGCTGAGAGTTATAACGAATAATGTTATTTGGTACTTCTGTGTACTCTCTGTAAACCTTTGCTACATCGCCTAAGTAAATAAGCTCATTGGCACCTGATTTTGAAATTAATAAGGTTTCGAGCTCTTTTACATCTTTAAATTCGCCAGTAGGATGCAAGCGAATTGACTCATCGCCCACACGAATTTTACCTGCGTTAGATACCGTGTTTTGCGATTGCAATAACTGGAATATATGGCTTGGCGCAATACCTAATTGAGCAAGCTTACGCGTAGAAACTTCAACCATTACTTGCGCTTGTTGTTGCCCCGCAACGGTTACTTTACTAACGCCTTTAACCAATACCAGCTCACGCTTTAAAAAATCGACGTAATCTTTAAGCTCGTCATACGAGTAGCCATCACCGGTTACCGAATACATAACACCGTACACATCGGCAAAGTCATCCAAAATTGTACTAGGATAAACACCACTGGGTAACGACGGAGAAAGGTCGTTAATTTTACGACGCATTTCATCCCAAATTTGGCGAAGCTGCTCTTTACGATAATTGCTTTTCATTTCTACTGAAATTTGTGATTTACCGTTAGATGAAATAGACGTAACGTAATCAACATAAGGGAGTTGCTGAATCGCGTTTTCAATCGGAAAAGTAACTTCTTCTTCAACTTGCTGCGGCGAAGCGCCAGGGTACATGGTAATAACCATGGCTTTTTTAAGCGTAAACTCAGGGTCTTCTAGTTGCCCTAAATCAAAGTACGAAACACTACCGCCAATTAATAGCAGCAGCGTAAACATCCAACTGATTACTTTTTTCTCTATGGAGAGTTGTGCAAAGCTCATAATTATAAGCCTCGCTCTTTATTCCATGCTCTTACTTTCATGCCTTCTTTTAGTGAATGCACACCGGCAGAAACCACAATTTGGCCTTCTTTAATACCACTTAACACTTCAATACCATCGCGGTGCAACTGGCCAACCTTTACAGCTTGTTTGTGCACTTGGCTAGTTTTTGAATCAAAAAGCCATACGTAGGCGTTATCTTCAATTGATTCTTGCGGCTCAGAAAACACAGACTCGATAGGTAGTATTGTATAAGCAACTTGCGAGCGCGTTACTTTGCTTAAATCAATAAGTACACTACCCGTCATACCTGCGAGTAAATTAAAGTCCTCAGGTACTGGTAGCGAAAATACAACCTTATAAGTAAGTGTTGCAGGATCTGCTTGGGTATCCCACTCTTTAATATCAAGTATGTACTCTTTATCGTCAAAGCCATCAAACTTTACAGTAGGGTGGTAATCGGTGCCTTTTTGAAAACGAGCGACTATTTTTTCAGGAACCTGAATTTCTACGTCCATTAAATCGCGTGTTTCTAAGCGTAATATATTTTGCTTTGCTTGAATATTTTCAAAGTTTTTAACAAATACTTTTGCGACCGTGCCTGAAAATGGCGCGCGCAGCTCGCTGTACTCAAGGTTTGTTTGTGCAATTTTAAATGCAGATTCGGCAATTTGCATATTAGCAGTGGCTTCATCTAATTCTGATTGGCTGGTGATTTTTTTCTCAAACAATTGCTCAATACGGCCAAGTTGTGACTTTGCCAGCTCAAAGCGTGCTTTACGTTCGTCAAACTGTAACTGAAAATCTTCTGGGTCTAGTTTTGCTAATAAATCACCTTTTTCAACGTGTTCACCAGCAAGCACAGGGAACTTAACAAGTTCGCCGTTTACCCTAAAAGCTAGGTAAGAGCCTTGGTTTGCAACAACCTCAGCAGGAAAGCTGCGAATGTTAGTTTGCGTATCATGACCTATGTTGAATAATTTAACAGGGCGAATGGGCTCTTCTTTAACTTGTTGTTCTGGCTCAGAACAGGCTATTAAGCTTAGTAAAGTCGTAGTTAAAAAACATAGACGAAAGAGTTTCATGTCTTCTCCGTTGCAATGATGGCAAAATAATTAAGTGCAGCATACGCTGCAAACATATAAAATAAAAATCATAAAATTTTAGAAACTCAATAAGTTTTACTTATAATGTTGCAGAGTGCTATATGAAGCTGAATCAATTAATAATTTTAGATGCCATAGTGCAAAGCGCAAGCTTAAGCGGGGCAGCACTAAAGCTACATAAAACGCAGCCAGCGCTTACACTTGCTATTAAAAATCTAGAAGAAAAAATAGGTTTTGAGTTGCTAGACAGAAGTAAGTACCGATTACAGCTTACTGAAAAAGGGCGAATTTTCCACCGCGAGGCGCAGCAACTTCTGCATGCCAACGACGAGCTAGCGCAGCTTGCTAAAGAATTGGCACTCGGTAATGAACCCCAATTTAGAATTTGTTACGAACAACTTTGCCATACGCAGAGTTACAACGAGATCATAAGTAATACTTTTAGATTGTTTACCAGCACCGAATTTAGCTTAACAAGCGGGAAGCGCTTTATCTCATTAGAGCAAGTAAATAGTGGGCAAGCCGAATTAGGCATTGGCCCTTGGTTTGATTTATTTCATGCGACAGGCGATTTAGAAAGCGTACCTATAGGCAGGCTCGATATTGGCATTGTCAGCGCCAAAGGCGTACTTCCTCAAAAGCTAACCTATAGTGAACTACAAACGTATCCGTGTTTAGCCATGTTTGAAAGTGATTTGAGTATCGACAGTGACAGACTATCGTACTCAAAAGGCTCCGCCATGATGAAAATTGATGATGTATCGACCTTAAAATCGTTTTTACTCTCAGGTGCAGGTTGGGCAATGATGAGCCTAGAACACTGCGCTCCTGAAATAAAAGCAGGCTTACTTCAAGAAATACACATAACTGACCGAGAGCATAAATTTAGCGCACAAATTAGAGCCTTTAGACAACATGCAGTGCACCACGGACCTGTAGCGCGTACTATTTGGGAGCAATTTAAAGTACTTAGTGAGGCGTATTTAAATGAACGCTGATATTGATAAAGAAACACTTATTTATACTGTTATCGCAGGTATACCAATAGGCAAAGTAGCAAGTTACGGGCAAGTTGCAGCTCTTGCGGGCTATCCGCAAAACTCACGATTGGTGGGGCGCTTATTAAAAATGATGCCAAACGACTCAGTTATACCATGGCACAGGGTAGTGAATAGCCAAGGTAAAATATCATTCCCTGCAGGTAGCGAAAAATACCAAGAACAGCGCGAAAAGCTATTATCAGAAGGCGTACTGTTTAAAAACGACAAAGTGAATATGCACGAGTGCCGGTGGCAGTAGAAGACAAGGAATGGCTTAATAATAGTATTTAAGCACTGTTACCAAACCAAGCATGTTGACCACTTTTTTATTTATGAAGTTTAGCAATACATATAAATAACCTGGTATTTGAGCATTTAGTTTTATCTTCAATACAAGCCCCTTACTAACCGAGATTATCGATAAATGAAAAAGTTACAAAAAAGGGGCATATTTTCTACTTTCTAGCCATCAAAAATACAAAGAGGTGAGCCTAAAGTTCTTCCACACCTACCTATACCTGCGTTTTCATGCAATCCACTAAAAATAAAAGTTTGGCATGCCACTTGAAGTAACAATCTGTCGTAGAAAATAATGAGCATATCCGTGGTGGTACAAGAGCTCGCTTTAAAGGGTATCTCATATACAGCTAAGTAAAAATTCTTAAAGCTATAATAAAAGTGGCTAGAACGCGTTTGAAGAACACGATTTATGCTTATCGGTACTTTATTAATTATCGAAAATGACCAAGCGTATATATTTAGTTTTGAGTGTGACAAATTTTAAAAACTTGATTTTAAGGACTAACCAAATATGACTGACCCTACTTTAGTTATTTTAATGTACTTTGTGATCCCTATTTGGCTTGTAGCTGGCATTGCGGATTGGTTTTGTCATCGACGTAGTAATATTTCTACAACAAGTGGTGCAAAAGAGTCGTTTATTCATCTATTAATGTTTGCCGAAGTGGGTATACCGTTAATTCTTGTTTTAATTTTTGAAGTTAATAGTTTGATTATTGCTATTAGTATCTTGTTGTTTTTTATTCATGAACTTACAGCAATGTGGGATGTAACTTACGCGGTAAGTAAACGTAGAGTGGGGCCAATAGAGCAGCATATACATAGCTTTTTAGAAATGATACCGCTGTTGGCTTTAGTATTAATTATTGCGCGGCACTGGGAGCAATTTACAGCATTATTTACTCCTGGGGGCTTTCCTCCTGAATTTACGCTCCAATTAAAAGAGTCACCTATACCAATAACTTACTTGATAACAGTGCTACTCATATCACTCGTGCTAGAGTTTATGCCTTATTTAGAAGAGTTCATTCGCGGTATACGTGCTAAAAAAGACAACGCATAAAACCAGTTTGATAAATAGATATAAAGCCTAAGTTGACTGCTTAAGCAGCTCTAGTTGTTTAAGCAGTTTGTTTATGCGTGCTTAAATAGGCTCACTCAACCTCGTACTAAGTCAAATAGTGCAGTGGGTAACTCAGGCTTTTAGGGTGTTTATAACCACGGTTTCACGAATACTTAGTGGATTTTGTTTAGATGTGATGCAAAAAGAGTAGGTAATAAAAGCGGCGTATACTCGCCGCTATTATGTTGTTTAACAATCATCTGTTGATGATTAAGGTAGATGTTGCCCACCTGTCACGCCCATTATTTCAGCGGTAATGTAACTTGACTCTTGCGAAGCTAAGTATACATATGTTGGGGCTAGCTCGGCAGGTTGGCCTGGTCTACCTAGTGGCACGTTATCACCAAATTCGGGAAGTTTTTTCGCCGGTTGGCCGCCACTTTGTTGTAGCGGAGTCCAAATTGGCCCTGGAGCAACACCATTAACCCGAATGCCTTTATCTATTACCATTTTTGCTAAACTTTTAGTAAAGCTAGTAATTGCGCCTTTAGTTGATGCGTAATCAAGAAGTCCAGCAGAAGGCTGGTAACATTGGATAGAAGTTGTGTTAATAATACTTGCCCCGGGTGGCATATGCTTTACTGCGGCCTTTGTTATCCAAAACATAGCAAATACGTTTGTTGCATATGTTTGGCAAAATTGCTCGGTAGATAAATCTTCTAACTCGGCGACAAATTGTTGCTTACCAGCATTATTAACTAGTATGTCAATTGACCCCAAGTATTCAACGCTTTGAGCGACAAGGCTGTTACAGAAATCTTCATCAGATATGTCTCCTGCAATACCCCAAGCCTTGTTACCGCTGGCTTTTAGTATATCGAGTGTTTCTTTCGCATCGGTTTCTTCGCTGGGTAAGTAATTAATAACAACTTCCGCACCTTCTCTTGCAAATGCGATGGCTACGGCTCTTCCAATCCCAGAGTCGCCGCCTGTGATCAAAGCTTTACGGCCTTTTAACCTGTCGTGGCCCTCATAGGAGTCTTCGCCATGATCTGCTTTAGGTTTTAAAATTTCATCTAGCCCTGGGTCCGGTTGATTACTGTCTTTTTCGGTACGTCCCATCTGATATTGGCTTCTAGGATCTTGCATAGTAAATTGATTAGTTGGCATATCAAAGTCTCCTCAACGTAAAGTTTAAGTTCGATTAATTGCATGTAATCACAAAGAGCGTAATCTCAGACAGCACAGCAATGCTGTTACTTCTCTTTGCTTAGCGTGAATTGGGTGATGTAAAAAACATAAGAGGCGTGTGTGGTTGTAAAATGTCGAAGCTAAAGAGCGACTAACTGATTTAGCACGAATAGCAATATTATAGTTAGCTTGTAATGCTCCCACTTTGTCTCTCCTTTAAAATTTACATTTTTAGCTGTTTATGTACACCGCCTTCTTTATAAAAAGCAATAGATATGCCACAGAGGTACTTTTTAAATATTAAGCTATGTTACTTATTTTAAAGTGTTTATATTTAAACTGTTGAAAGTATAAGTGCGGATGAAGGGTAAAAAGTGGATATTAGTACCGAAAATATTACACACTGTTCATTAAGCCAATCAAGTTGGGAAGGTGCGTTTATGGCTACACTGATGGGCTTATAATTAAGCCAGAAAATAGCAGCACGTTAAAATGTATCATTAAGTGATATGCTAATCCCCCCGAAAATTATAGAAGCCAAATATAGAATTTTCACCTATCGCAAGTATGCGTGGCACTTGAACTAAATTTTGTACGTTTCGACGTTAGCTTTTCTTTAGTGTAAAAAACAAACTGGAGTTTCATGGTAATTGCAATAAAACGTCAAGTAAGTTCGTCTAATACAAAATATTATTACTTTTTATTACTGTGCGTGCACCGTACTTTTTTTATGAGGCGAAGACCACTTTACAGGTAAGTCTTACGAACACCGCAGAGCCTAGGTTGAAGATAAATCAATTAAAAAAGGAAGAATCTTGATTTCTTACATTACAGTTTTGCGTGGCTACTCATGGCTCTGTGCCAAAGTTCGGCTCAGTGCCAGTGTAGGTCGGATAAGCGAAGCGCCATCCGAAACAGTAAAATACCTTATCAATTATTATCAATATTTTATGGTGTCGAGTGGCTGGAGAGTGCCATGAGCGATCATTGAAGATTTTTATTTTATGAAGTCATGATTTGATCCCATTATTGTTGCTGCAAAAAGAACCGCAATTGGTGGTTTTGGACAAAGTTTATCAAGCCTGTCAGCTATTGAAATAGGTAGTCAGTTACTTAAAACCGTTCTTGATGAAACACCGCAAGTAAAGCCATACATTGAGGAGGTGATTTTAGGGCAGGTGCTAACAGCAGGTTGTGGCCAAAACACAGCAAGGCAGACAGCACTTAATGCTGGACTACCTATTAATAAGTCTGCTTTTACTATTAATCACGTATGTGGCTCAGGACTAAAAGCGGTGCAAGTGGGCAAGAAAGTATGTCTCAGGCGGCGCACGTATTACCCAATAATAGAGTATCTAAAAAATTAGGTGACTTATCTTTGGTTGATAGCCTAATGAAAGATGGTTTGTGGAACAGTCGCGAAAATATTCATATGGGAATTACAGCTGAAAATATAGCTGAAAAATTTGCTGTAACTAGAGAGGAGCAAGATGAATTTGCTGTTCGCTCACAGCAAAAAGCGGCACATGCGATTAGCTGTGGTTCATTCAAAGAAGAAATTTCTCCTATTGGCATAAAAAACGAGGCGGCGATATTCAGTATTGTGATACTGATGAATCGGTGAAAGCCGACACGCAACTTAGCAATCTGAGTAAGTTGAGATCTGCATTTAAAAAAGACGGTTCAGTTACTGCTGGAAATAGTTCAACTATTAACGATGGCGCAGCTATGGTGGTGGTTACTACAGACGAGTATGCAAAAAAGTTAAACTTACCTATTTTAGCTGTGATTGAAGCTACCGCTTGCGAAGGTGTTGAGCCGCTTTACATGGGCACTGGCCCAATAGCGGCCATGCAGGCTGTGTGTAAAAAAGCGGGCTGGCAAGTGTGCATGATATAGATTTAATTGAAGCCAATGAGGCATTTTCAGATCAAGCTTTGCATGTAAATACTGCGTTGGGGTTGGATAGTAATAAAGTAAATGTTAACGGGGGGCGGTTGCACTTGGTCATCCAATTGGAGCTTCAGGTTGTCGTATTTTAGTTTCGTTAATATATCAAATGAAGCATGCGAACAAAGCAAAAGGGCTTACAACACTTTGTATTGACGGGGGCATGGGTATTGCCATGCTCATATCACACGACTGTAAGTAGTTTTGTTTTGCTAACGTGTTATAAATTTAAGTGACTATAGCCGAGTACTTCTTGGATATAGTCCGTATAATATTAAATTCTTAATTAAAAAGCGTTAAGCTTTTCCCCGAAGTGCAGAAATACAGCTTGCCAAAACCACACAACCCAACGAAATATTAAATGCCAGCGAGATTGTACTCATTAATGCAGTGCTATTTTGCGCCGAAAAAGTTTTGTCGCCTAAATAATAATGGACAATTAGATTGACTAAACTCATTCCAAATAAATTACCAATTGTGCGTGATAAATTCATGGAAGAAGAGGCTACGCCTAACTCATTCTTATCTACAGCGCCCATAATTGCATTATTGTTAGGCGTTGAGAATAAGCCAAAGCCAACACCTAACAATAACAGTGAGCCACTTATGTATGTGATACTTGAGTCCATAGATAACAGTGATAGTAAAAAAAAGCTGACCATAACAATTATACAGCCAAATGTAGCTATTATGCGTGGCTGTATTTTATCTGAAAGTTTACCTGACAATGGTGCCATAATGGCCATAGAAACCGCTTGCAGTAACACGATTTGGCCAGCATGAGAAGGACTTAACCCTTTAATATATTGCAGATATAAGCTTAACAAAAAAGCCAATGAAAAATTACTGGCGTACATTAGAAACGATGTAGATAGTGATAAGCTAAATACTCTGCTTTCTAAAAACATTTGTACTCTGATTAATGGTCGCCTACTTTTACTTTGGTGAATAATAAATAATCCTAAGCTTATTACCGAAAGTAATGTTAAACCCCAGCCAGTCATAGTGGGTAAATCACTGAGCCCTAATACTAAACATATTGCAAAGAGTGAGAAAAGCCCAGTACCCCACCAGTCAAACGAAGATTTTTTATCGTTTTTCCACTCACCATGTAAAAAAAGTTTAATAGAAAGCAGTAGCAGAAGTACAAGCGGAATTTGAGAGTAAAATACAGCTCGCCATCCCCATATTTCTGTCAGCCAACCGCCTACTGCAGGGGCCGCACTTAAGCCTATATAAACACATGCTGCAGAGGTGCCTAGTGCCATACCTCTTTTATTATTTGGTGTAATAGAGGTAATAATAGCTACACCAATACCAAAAATCATTGCTCCTGCAGCGCCTTGTACAAAACGCCAAAAAAGCACCCATTCAATTGATGATGCACTAGCACACATCAGTGATGCTAGTGCATTTAAGCTTAAGCCAAATGCATAGACTCGCTTGCGACCATAATTATCGGCTATTTTCCCGCAAGGCAGCATAAATATCACGCTACTAAGTAAGTAAAGGGTCGGCATCCAACCAATCATTTTAGCGCTTGCTTGTAAATCTTGAGCAAGATTTGGAATGGCAATGTTGACACCGGCCATACCAAGAGGTCCGATAATAGATCCGCTGCATACAATTATAAGCGCGATGGTAGTAATAGGGAGTTTAAACAAATATGGTCCTTAACGCGTAGACTATAAAAATAATAAAAAGTGGTGCTTGAAAGCATGGGTTGCGAGTGCGTTTATTATTGCTAATAGCAAAGGAGGTAGCAAGTTTGGTCTACTAAGCATCAACGTAACTTTAAAGCAGCGTATTTCTTGGTCCAATATGATGAGGTATTACTTTGTAGACCATTGAAAAAGTAATACCGTAGATTAGTTAATATAAATAAACATGCCTTTAAGCTTCACATAACCGCTTAATTGTACTAGCTCAGACTTGATCCGACAGTCGCATCTGTGCCAATTGCGGACGGTCAGGAGAATAATGCCTGAAGCCAATATTTAATCCTTCAGGCTACTTGTTATGCGCTTTCTTCACTAGGCTCCAACTTTAGTAAAATATGCTTTTTAGACTCAACTACAAATGGTTGAAAATTATCATCAATTTTCAGTTTTATAACAGGTACAGCTGTATGTTCAACCAAGGCTAGTTTAATACTCTGGTAGTTTTCTTTAACAGTAGCTTGAAGGTTCCTAACTTTAAATAGTAAATGATCTGATTCAATAACGGCCAAAGTCGGATGCTTGCTCGATGAGAACCCAAAACCTATAGGCATATATTCTGTTCCATCATGTACGACTACATTAGTATTTCCAGCATTTTTACGCAAAGCCCTTCTTTGCTCTGTGGATAAAACTGGTGCCGTTGAGTTAGTCTTGTAAATAAAAGGCTTAATCACGTGAGGCCAGTCATTATGAATTGTTTGAATTAAGTCAGTGTTAGTCCACGTTACAACGGAGCCATCGGTTTTCTCATGTTTCAATATATCAAGTAAGTATGCATTACCCTCACTTAAATAGATAAATAACAATTCTTCACTTCGCTCTTCACGGAAGTGTAAATGATAAATTCCCCACTCAGATTTTAGTAAGTCTGCATTTTTTACTTGATTTAATTTCCTTACTTTATTACTTAAAAAGCGATTGACGTCCATACCATTTTCGAGTTTATTAATGATCTCATTTATTTCACTCCGTCCCTCTAGCTTACTTGAAGTATGAACATTCCATTTAATAACAGGGATTCTTCTTGAGTACACAGTAAAACAATGAAGTAATAGGTTATGTAAGTCGTAATCTTTAATTTTACTTTTTATTTCTTCACTTCGCTTATCTTGTAAGCGTAACTGTTCAAATGTTGGAACGGCAAGGTCGGCATCTTTGAGTAGCCTTTGAAGCTCATCTACTAGATCAGTAAAAAAGTCTAAAGTCATAGCTCGAATCCTTATCGGTAACGCATAACGAGACTGTAGAATAGCTCCAACAGTCAAATTTATTTAAAAAACGAGCTCCTGTAATTAACTCTAAGCCCTTTTAAAGCATTAGATAATGCATTTGGACCCCATAGAACCGGCTATTTTTCTTAAAAAATAGTAATTCTACAGCCTCAGTGCACTATTAATGTGTTAGCAACGCTTGGCTATACTTGAGCAAAGCGAAAATGCCAAGCGTTGAGAGTTACTCTTAAATGCTTTTTAGGTGAATCAGGCACTAGCCATATTACTTTTCAAAAAATCAACAAATATATCGTTAGCTTCCTCGAAAGTTTGCTCTTTATTCTGAGGCTGAAACGCTAATGTTACTTGGTTTTCTGTTTTTTTATACACATACACATTTTCGAGTTCTTTAGCGTTGAAATTCAGATGCTTAACAGGACTAATATATTCAATTGAGAATTTACATGCCTCTTCTAAAATGTTGACAGCAGCAAGCGAATGCTGAATAAGTGATTTAGATTTAAACAGGTAACTATCACCATGGTTATCTGGCTTTCTGTAAGTTATATACTTTCGATAGTCGTCTCTATCCCTAAAGATGAAACTGTACATTTCGTTGATTATGGCATAATATTTTTTTATTACATCAATATCTAATGGTATGTTTATATCAGTCGGGTAGTGCTTAAGAACTTCAGACGTCACACTATCTAGATCAGAAAGTAACGCCATAACTTTTGGTGAAAGATTGTATTCACCGTCAGAGGCGTTAGGGTAAAGGTTGTTATGGGCGAATCTCAAATCAACGCTTTTTTCTACTCGGACTTCCAAATATTTAGTAAATTCTTCTATATGTTTATAGTAATTTGAGAACACATTCTGAGAGTTAGTTACCCTAATTTGCTCTTTAGTTTGCTCAGATCGATGATTAGCCGCCAACAAAGCTACAATCGGTATTATTAAGGCTGCTATAGCTAATGGGAACTTAAATACTGAGATAAAGTAGTTGAATCCAGAGTATGAAAAGTCTGATTTAAGATCGGAGTTAACTACTATTACAGAAGTGCTTGAAATAGATATAGCCAATAAAATAGAAATCATTACCCAAACTATTTTAAGACTTAAAAAACTTTTATGGGGATCAAACCATTCAGACTTCATTATCCACCGCCTCCAGTGTACTTTCTTGATGAAACATTGTTTTAACCTAACGAGGCTGTAGAATAACTCCAGCAGCCAAAATCAATTAAAAAACGAGTTCCTGTAATTAACTCTAAGCGCTTTTAAAGCATTAGGTAATGCATTTGGAACCCATTAAACAGGCTGTTTTTCTTTGCAAAGAGTAATTCTACAGCCTCAACGCCAAGCTAATAGGCGAAAAATGCTTGGCTATAATTTGCGACGAAGGAGCCCAAGCCAAGCGTTATGAGTCCTTTTAAGCGCCTTATAGTTACTCCGTTCCATTAATTAATGTATTTACCTATCTCATTAATACATGGAATATGCTTCTGTTGGTCACGAATATTTGAGCGGAAACAATCTATGTTTGTAACAAGACTTTCGGACCAACAGGAGTTATTTGTTTCAATACGCATACTCAGGGATTGTCGTAATGTCGACTATCTATAAGACCTGCGAGAAACACTATTGATCACTACCTATCCTTTCACTTTACCTCTAGGAGGCCCAAAATGGAAGCCTTTAACGTTTCAGATTTTGCTGCCCTTATCGGGATCGATTGGGCTGACCGTAAACACGATATTTGTGAAATAAATCGTGACACAAATACACAACATTTAAGTGTGATTTCCTCTGAACCTAAGTCAATTAATGCATGGGCGCTTGAGTTAAAACAACGCTACAACGGCAGATCTGTTGCTGTCGCGTGTGAGCTAAAAAAAGGCCCACTTATATATGCACTCAGTAAATTTAAGCACATTGTATTATTTGTGATTAACCCATCAAGTGTTGCTAAATACCGTGCTGCATTTACGCACAGCGGGGCTAAAGATGATCCTACTGATGCAATTATTCAAGTTGAAATCTTACAACTTCACATGGATAAATTAACGGTTATTAGGCCGGATTCAGAGGACGTTAGGTGTCTTGCGCAGCTTGTCGAATATCGCCGTAAATTAGTACAAGATCGTGTTGATTTAACCAATAAAATAGCCACAACGCTAAAAAATTATTATCCCCACGTGATTGATTGGTTTAAAGAAAAAGACACTCAAATATTCTGTGACTTCTTACTGCGTTGGCCCTCTCTTGCTCGCGCTAAAAAAGCGAGAAAACAAACACTACTCGACTTCTTTAATCAACATAATTCCCGCTACCCACTCGTTAATGAAAAGCGGATAAAAGAAATAAAAGATGCTGAAATTCTCACCGAAGATATGGCGGTGATCACGCCAAACTTATTGCTTATTGAATGCCTCGTTCCGCAACTTAAACAGCTGATGTTGGCAATAACACGATTTGATGACGAAATTAAAACATTTTATAAGCAACATGCAGATCGCGCTATTTTTGATAGTTTACCAGGTGCAGGCCCACAATTAGCACCTCGACTATTAGCCGCTATGGGGTCAAATCGTGACCGCTATAAGTGCGCCGCTGACATACAAAAATACGCAGGCATTGCCCCTGTTACCGAACGCAGTGACAAAAAGGAATGGATACACTGGCGGTACTCATGCACTAAATTTTTAAGGCAAACATTTGTGGAATGGGCAGGATTATCTGTACGTTATTCATTTTGGGCTAAAGCATATTATCGGCAGCAAGAAGGCAAAGGAAAACCTCATAATACCATCATCAGATCATTGGCATTTAAGTGGATACGAATCCTATTTAGGTGCTGGAAAACACATACGCCCTACGATGAATCAACTTACTTAACTGCATTGAAAAGTAAGGGATCACCGCTGTTAAAATTTGCGGTGGAAAGTGAGCTTTAGCGCTTACTGTCCACCTCAGGGCGTGTTGTTAGGCATTTTTGCAATTATAAAATTTCAGGAGTTTCTTCGAAAATATTTTTCTCTGCTTTTAAAGCTATTGTTTCATATTGTTCCAACAACTCTGAAAGTTCCTCATTCGTTTTATCTCTACTTACAAGTTCTGTAATTAACCTATCCAATGCAGCATATGAATTATCTAAATCATCAATTTCATCTTGAGAAAAACAATTTTCATGTTGGGTATAAAAGCTCTTACTCCACTTCTGCTCTTTTTGGATTAAAAGTAGATCTGGTCTATGATCAAATTCAATTAAGCGATTACTAATATTTGAGTAATACCTGAGATTTCTGGCTGTCCTAACTCTAACTTTATCAAATTCACTATTTCTTCTGATCGCAAACTCAACAACTCTAGCTACAACCCATGCTCCCATAAGCTCAGTAGCTAAGCCTGACCAAATATCCATTACCTTCTCGGTTAAATTCATAGATTCGCTCAAGAAAACATAGCTTAGAATAAGGCCTAAACTAACAACGCCGACTAAATCAATTAATACGTGCCACTTTCTATAACTCTTTAACATTATTGATACTACCTAATTGTTGATTTATACAGCTTAAATGCCTAACAGCTTATTGAACACCGTTTTGGTGGTTTATAACACACCAAAACGGCGTATATTACATACTCTGATAATTTCACCAATAATTACCTTTGTAAACAAGTAATTAAAACAGCTAGGAATTAAGCATATTATTTTGCCCCAAAACGGCGTTTAATAATATTATCGGACAAAATTAGGATTCAACTCATCAAAACAGGAATAAATTTAACTTTTTCCAGTGACTGGTTTTCGCTCAAACCAGACCATTCTACATGGCTTTACCTGCCTAATAAACATAATTACTAATTGAAATATAATGGCAAACACACCCAGCAATAACAAATAAGTGCCAGATAGCGTGGCTAAATTGGGTGCTTTTAGCGCTGTAAAATAATGTACCTAAACTATAAAAAATACCGCCGGCAAGTAGCCAGTAAAGTGCTTTTACATCAACACTTGAATAAAGCGGATATACAATAGCCAGTGCAAACCAGCCCATGAGTAAGTAGGTGGCGAGTGATATTTTTTTATTACCGTTTTTTACAAATACTTTGTACGCCACGCCCACCAGTGCCACCGCCCAAATAAATGTAAGTGTGGCCCATGACCAAGCACCGGATAATGAGATTAATAAAAAGGGAGTGTAGGTGCCGGCAATTAATAAGTATATGGCGCAGTGATCGCACTTTTTATAAAAGGCTCTTAAGCGCGGTTGAATACTGGCGTGGTACAAAGTGGACGACAAAAACAGCACAAATAGGCTGCTGCCATAAATTGCAGTACTAACATACGCTTTAGTGCTGGTGGCTTGGCTAAATAAATCCCACATAACAAACGCGGCAAATATAATACCGAGTGCATGGCTGATTACGTTTAATTTCTCTTCTTTACGGGAATAAGGCGCTTCTAACGACATAACTGTTCCTACCACTATTGGAATTAATTTCAGTGTACAGCTGTACGCTGAAAGTTTCAATCTTAGCTGTGAGTAATTCTAAATAACTTTATTTGATACACTACTTTAGCTTTTACTTGATTTTAAAGAGAATTAATTCACTATGTTGGTGTCTAGTGTAATACATATTACGAGCTGAAATAACCATGAAACAAGATCTAAAAGCTGCTTTACTTACCGCCATTGTTTATCCTGGAGCGGGACATTTTTCTTTAAAAAAACACCTTATAGGCGCTATTTTTGCGGGTGTATTCTCTGTTCTTTTAATTTTAACCTTTCAAGATATATTCGCGATTGCACAGTGTACTGCAAATGAAATTGTAAACGGAAAAATCCCCATGTCGGCTACGGCCATTTTAAAAGCCGCGCAACAACCATCTAACGCCTGCGCTCAGCTCGCTGAATATAAGTACGTACCTTTAATGATTATAATTTGGGTGCTGAGCATAGCCGATGCATATCGTTTGGGCAGAAAAGCGCTGCCCACTAAAAAATAAGCCAGTTAATCAGAACTCGGTTTGGTTGGCTTATTAATTTTCTTCCCGCATATTTATCCCTGATATTTAGCTATTATTGATGGCGGTAATAATTATTATTACCGCTTATTCCATTTTTATACATATTTTTTGTAACCGAGATTTTCGCCTGCACCATGTAAACATCGTTTAAATTCCTGTATATACCCAGTAAAATCCTCAAACCTCGTTAAATCGCTCACTTGTTGATATTTAGTTAATTAAAATCCTTCTCCTTGTACCTTTTTATTAATTTAATGTTAATAAATAAATGGTACTTTCTGCTCGCCAAATTAACTTTGTTTAACTATTAAGTATTGATTTGGTGTCAATTTATTACGTCAAACGATGACGACTGATAATTTCAATTTAAGGAAATACGATGAATAACAGTTCAAATAATCACAAAAGAAAGGATTTTAAAGTGGCGAGCTTATCGTTAACTTTATTATTAGGATGCTCAACTATGGCCAATGCCGCTGTTGAAAATTTAACGGTGAGTGGGAATCAAATTCTTGCAGGTGGAGAAAACACAAGCTTTGCAGGACCTAGCCTATTTTGGAGTAACACCGGTTGGGGCGCTGAAAAGTTTTATACAGCACAAACAGTAGCAAAGGCAAAAACTGAATTTAATGCAACATTAATTCGTGCAGCTATTGGGCATGGTACGAGTACTGGTGGTAGTTTGAACTTTGATTGGCAGGGCAATATGAGCCGTCTTGATACTGTTGTAAACGCAGCTATTAGCGAAGATATGTACGTTATTATTGATTTTCATAGCCATGAAGCACATACCGATCAAGCAACTGCAGTTCGCTTTTTTGAAGACGTAGCTACTAAATATGGGCAGTACGACAATGTTATTTATGAAATTTATAATGAGCCGTTACAAATCTCGTGGGCTAACGATATTAAGCCTTACGCAGAAACAGTTATTGATAAAATTAGAGCAATCGACCCTGATAACTTAATTGTGGTTGGTACGCCTACGTGGTAGCAAGATGTGGATGTGGCATCACAAAATCCGATAGATCGCGCCAATATTGCTTACACTCTGCATTTTTATGCTGGCACGCATGGTCAATCGTATCGAAATAAAGCACAAACAGCACTCGATAACGGCATTGCACTATTTGCTACAGAGTGGGGAACAGTTAATGCTGATGGCAATGCTGGTGTTAATATTAATGAAACTGATGCATGGATGGCATTTTTTAAAACAAACAATATTAGCCACGCTAACTGGGCTTTAAACGATAAAAACGAAGGTGCTTCGTTATTTACCCCAGACGGTAGTTGGAATTCATTAACCGCTTCAGGCGCTAAAGTTAAAGAGATCATTCAAGGTTGGGGTGGTAGTACGGTTGCTTTAGACTCTGATGGCGATGGTATAAGTGACAGCCTTGATCAGTGCGATAATACTCCCGCAGGTACAACGGTTGATAGTATTGGTTGTGAAGTAACTGACAGCGATGGCGATGGTATTAGCGATAGTGTTGATCAATGCCCTAATACACCTGTAGGTGAAACTGTTAATAATGTAGGTTGCGTTGTTGAAGTAGTTGAACCACAAAGCGATGCGGATAACGATGGAGTGAATGATGATATTGATCAGTGCCCAGATACACCCGCTGGTACAAGTGTTGATACAAACGGATGCAGTGTTGTAAGTTCAACAGATTGTAATGGTATTAATACATATCCTAATTGGGTAAAAAAAGATTATTCGGCCGGTGCGTTTACTCACAATAACACAGACGATAAAATGCAATATCAAGGTAATGCATACAGCGCAAATTGGTATACAAACAGCATTCCCGGAAGTGATGCTTCGTGGACGCTTATCTATAGCTGTAGTTAAGCGCGTTAAATAAAATATGCGAAGAAGGTAAATAATACATTCACCTTCTTTTTAAAAGTATCAGCCTTTATAAACACTTTGGTGTTGATCAGTGATGTTGTAGCTTGGGGAGTTTATGTTATCTATATAGCGCCAATCGGTTGTGATTTGCTCTTTAGTAATAGTCAGTAACATATAACCACGGTGTGATAAGTCACAATAGTTTAAATCGTTTATTAACAATGAAAGCGAGTCAGCCATTTGCTTTGCTTGTGCTGTATTAAGCGCTAAATAATGCTCCATACCCGGGGATGTAACACCAGGCGTTGCAAATTCTACTCCTATGCTTTCGCCTTTTGCATTTTTTAATGTGCCATGCCACGCATTGTGCGTATCACCTGCAACCACGACTAACTTTTTATTTAATGCGGTAACGCTTTTGTATAATGCTTCGCGCTCGCTTGGGTAACCATCCCACGCATCTAAATTGTAAGGCATTAAAGTATTTACGCGTGCGAGTTGCTCGGGTGTTACCGCTTTATTAGCTAAAACGGCTTTTTTAATGGCAACAAGCTCTTTTAACACCTGCGGTATTTTAGTGCGATCGGATTGCGAGAATATTTCAGTAGGTAGCCACATTTTAGTCATCAATACTTGCTGGCCCAATACTTGCCATTTTGCATTTGATTTAGTTATTGCACTGGTGAGCCAGTTTAGTTGTGTGTTACCTAGTAACTGCCTACTTGGATTATTTAAATCACTGGCAAAGCGCGCAACATCCATTTGTTTGGTCTCTAGGTTTTTATAGTCGCTGTAAGCAAGTTGTTTATCGCGTGCTATTACGCGCGTATCTAGCATGTGCAAGCTTATTAAATTACCAAAATCGAAGGTGCGGTATATTTGCGGGCTTTGTTCGCCCATAGGCGGTCTAATTGGCAGCCATTCGTAATAGGCTTGAATAGCTGCTGCACGGCGCTTAAAAAAGTCACCTTCATCAGGGGTATGATTTTCAGCACCACTTTTATAGGTATCGTTGGTAACTTCGTGATCATCCCATATTGCAATAAAAGGCGCTGCAGCGTGAAGAGCTTGAAGGCCTTGGTCTGTTCTGTAAATAGCATAGCGCTTACGATAGTCGCTAAGGGTAATAATTTCACCACTGTTATCGGCTGCTAATTGGCGGCCAATTTTTTCAGCATTTTCGGTAGCGTATCCGCCCATTGGGTATTCGTAAATGTAATCTCCCAAATGCAGTACCACATCTAAATCTTTTTGTTTAGCGGCATCGGTGAAGGCATTAAAGTACCCAGCAGGATAGTTTGAGCACGACACAACAGCCATTTTTACTTGTTCAATGTTATTTATTGGTAGTGTTTTAGCACGGCCAATTGGGCTTTGTGTATTTAAACCCATAAACCGATAAAAGTACTCTGTGTTTGGAGCAAGTTCTTGCACATCTATTTTTATTGTAAAGTCTCTGCTTTTATCTGTTTGTTCGCGCCCGCTGCGGATGATGTTTTTAAATTGAGAGTCACTTGCCAGTTCCCAAGCAACAGTAACTTCAAAATTTGATTGAGAAGTAGTTGCACGTGTCCAAATTATTAAAGCATTACTGAGCGGATCGCCACTGGCTACACCGTGTTTAAATTCAATAGCCGATAGTGGTTTGTTTGTTAATGTTTGAGCACAACCTGTAATGGCACTCGATACTGCGACGGTAAATATGCTTGCTGCTGAGGTTTTTAAGAAATTTCGACGTGATGAAAGGGTCATACTGCACTTTTTGAATTATTTATAGTGGTGTGCACTTTAGCGGGTAGATATTACGTTTTTATAAACGCTAAATGTATTTAGTGTGACGGTATTAATACATTTAAACCCTTTTATTTATTAACTAAAAAGTAGTCAAAAAATTAAATTAAATGGTTAAATTAACAAGGTATGAATTTTTTAAATTAAAGCGATGTATATAAAATTGTTTAATTACAGTTGCTTACGATTTGTTTTTATGTTGGCACAACCCTTGAGTATGTAACTACGTCTAAACAATACACAAACAAGGAATACCATTATGAAACATTCAATTAAAATCGCTATGGCAAGTTTATTAGTATTAGGTTCTGCGCAAGTACATGCAACAGAAGTAGACCTAGATGTAACTGATATATTAACTCAAAGTGTAGCAAGCTACGTAAAGCAAACCACAATCGAGCTTGAAAAATCACTAAAGGAAACGCTTTATTTTGATGCTAAAACTGTTTTAGAGGGTTTATTAGATGAGCCCGTTTTAACACATAGCACAACGCTTAAAAATACTGACACTAGTATAAAAAACGTAAAATAAATTATTTAAAGGATTAAAACGATGAGCAGTGAACTTGGATTATTTGCATTAATGTTAGCACCCGTAGTCAGTATGATTAGCGCTTATTACTCGGTTCAAGTGTTTAAAGCTATGGGAGGTTGGTTTAATCTTTAGCCAATTATATAGCTGGTAATTAATTCGATTCATACAAAGCTGATCGACTTAGCAAAAGCGCACGTAAATAAAGGCAGAGTGTTTGAAAGAAGTAGACTTTATGAAACGTGCGATTTTTCCATTACCCATTTTTATGTTACCTGAAGGCTATACGCGATTACGCATATTTGAGCCTCGCTATTTAAATATGGTTAAAACCGCATTAAAAAACAATACAGGGTTTGTGCTTTGTACATTTGAGCACGACACGCCATTTAATATAAGCGCGCAAGGTTGCCTTGTTGATATTATTGATTTTGACCAAGACGACAAGGATGTATTATTAATCGATGTGTTTGCTTCTCAAAGCGTTCAAATAAATGACGTTTATCAAGACGAGGACGAACTGCGACATGGTTTGGTGTCTTCTTGTAATACGCCATATTGGTATAAGGATTCTAACAACTCAGTTGGCGAACATGACTTATTGCATGATGCGCTTTTAAACGTGTTTAAAAGTAATCCGGAACTTAATTTACTGTACAAAAAAACTCACTTTGACAAACTGCCTTGGATTGCAGCCCGTTGGCTTGAGCTCCTACCTATTTCTATTGAGAAAAAACAGCAACTTGCGTTTGAAACGAACTTTGATAACTTACTGAATTTCCTCCATACTGTGATTAATAACGAATTTGCCTAAATTTTATGATCCTAAATTAATTATTGCCCGTATTACTTAATACAAAAGCAATAACGGGATAAATTATTATGGTAAGTCAACAACAATCACCACGTTGTGAACCTAATACAGGTAAGTACACTGCCATGCCAGAAACGCCGAGTAAAGAACTCATGCAAGCGCTTATAGATGTTGCACAGTCACGCGATAAAAAAGCATTTTCCTATTTATTTGAATACTTTGCGCCAAAAATTAAACGCTTTGGAATTAAGCAATTTGGTGTTGAAGCTCAAGCAATGGAGCTAGTGCAAGAGACGTTAACATCTGTTTGGCGTAAAGCACATTTGTATCACAGTGATAAAGGTGCGGCTACTACGTGGGTTTATACCGTTATGCGTAACGCTTCATTCGATATGCTTCGTAAAATGAAAAGTAATAAAGAAGAAAACATAAGCGAAGATATTTGGCCGTTATTAAACGAATCACAAGATACACATCACGAATACAGTGATCATTTAGAAGATAAACAAATTAAACGTTATTTAGACAAATTACCTATTGCTCAACGCGAAGTGGTAAGAGGCGTTTATTTTCAAGACATGTCGCAAGAGCAACTTGCACATCAACTTAATATTCCAGTAGGCACGGTAAAATCACGATTACGTTTGGCCTTGCAAAAATTACGTAATGAAATGGGAGATCAGCATGATTAAACATCACCCGAGTGAAACTTTACTGACACAGTATTGCGATGCATCACTTGCTACATCATTGAGTTTAGCCGTTTCTATACATGTAGATATGTGCCCTGTGTGCCAAGCTAAAGTAGCTAAAATTGAGGCAAGTAATGCAAATGCATTATTTAGTGAAGAGCCTGCTAAATTTGAGAAACCTCAAACTGAGAAATCTGATTTACTTGAAGAATTTGAATTAAATGTGCTTGATATGATCACGTCTGATGATTCTATCGACGAAGTTTATGAAGTAGAGCCTGTTTCTATTAAAGTTAATGAGCATAACTATCAGCTTCCACGTGCGCTAACGCGTATTTCTCACAGTAAATTTACCCAAGTGGGTAAGCTTGCGAGATCTCGTATTGCACTTGATGATGGCCCATTACGTTCTAGCTTGTTACATATTGATGCTGGTGGTGAAATACCAGAACACACGCACACTGGCTTTGAAGTTACTTTACTCCTAGATGGCGAGTTTAGTGATGAAGAAGGAAAATATGTCCCAGGTGACTTTATATGGCAAGATGGTAGTCACCAACATACTCCTTTAACAAAAGATGGTTGTTTGTGCTTTACAGTTGTCAGTAGTGCGCTACATTTTAATAAGGGCTTCAGCAAGTTACTAAATCCAATAGGTAATTTGATTTACTAAGAGAATTTATGCACACAGATATAATAAAAATAGGTATAAGCGCCTGCTTAGCAGGCGAAAAAGTTAGATTTGACACAGGTCATAAAAAGTCAAATTTCTGTATGGATGAGTTAGGTAAACACGTTGAATATACACGGTTTTGTCCGGAGGTAGCGGTAGGTTTACCAATACCTCGACCAACTATTCGCCAAGTTAAAGTGGGAGATACTATTAAAGTATGTCGCCCAGATGGTACTGGAGACGTAGGCCAACAACTTACCGAGTATGGTAAAAAAGTTGCAACAGAACAAGCTAAAGAGTTGAGCGGGTTTGTATTTTGCGCAAAAAGTCCAAGCTGCGGCATGGAACGCATTAAAATATACAACGAAGCAGGCACGGGTAATACTTCTGAAGGCGTTGGTTTTTTTGCTGAGCAAATAATGAAGCACAACCCATTATTGCCATGTGAAGAAAACGGTCGCTTAAATGACATGCATTTACGTGAAAACTTTGTAATGAGAATTTACGTATTTAAAAATTGGCAAAAGTTGGTACAAGAACCACTAACGGTTCACAAGCTTACTCAATTTCATTCTCAGTATAAGTACTTGTTGATGGCTCACAATTACCAAGCTTATCGAGATTTGGGTAATCTGCTTGGAACGTTCGTAGGTGATGATATAAATGCAGTTGCGGATGAATATATTTTAGGTTTGATGACGGGTCTGAAAAAGCCAGCTTCTCGCAGAAATAATTGCAACACCCTAATGCATTTACAAGGCTACTTTAAAAATGATTTATCGAAGGTTGAAAAACAAGAACTTCGTGATGCGATAGACGAATACCGCGAAGGATTGGTGCCATTGTATGTACCACTTACCTTGTTAAAACATCATTTGAAAGTTCATCCGAATGAGTACCTTGAAAAACAAGTGTTTTTTAACCCATACCCTCACGATTTAAAACTACGATTTGGTATTTAATGGATACATTATTTTGGTTTAGGCGCGATTTGCGCCTTTTTTCTAATGAAGCGTTAATTCAAGCGCTAAATAATGGCGCTAAACACGCCATTTTTTTTGTGTCTGAAAAGCAGTGGCAACAACACCAAGCTGCGCCTATTCAGATTGACTTACTCAAGCGCCGAGTTACTTATCTTCAATCACAACTTGCTGATTACGGTATTACTTTACATATTATTGAAGCGCCTAGCTTTTGTGATTGTACGCGCGAGCTTATTAACTTTTGTAAAGCAAACGATGTAAAACACGTAATTGCTAATACAGAATATGAGCTTAATGAAGTAAACCGCGATAAAGCAATTTCGCATGAATGCGATGAGCTTTCTATTACTTTTACTTTGTACGAAGGTGATTTAATTGCACCTGTTGGAACGGTCAAAAATCAAAGTAATGAAATGTATAAAGTGTTTACTCCATTTAAACGTGCATGGTTAAAGCAGTATCAAGATACACACTTTAGTTTGCCACAATGGCCTTTAACTTCTGAGCTTATTGAGTTTGACGAGAGTGACTTACTAAAAAGTGATGGGTGCTCAGATAAGTGGCCGGTTGACGACGAAACACTCTCTACGGTAGTTGATAATTTTATATGCGACAAACTTACAAGTTACGACGACCAGCGTGATATTCCCAGTGTAAAAGGCACATCGGGTTTAAGCCCGTATTTAGCACTAGGTATTGTAAGCACAAAGCAACTGCTTATTAATATTCAGCAGCGTTATCCTGATATTTTAACTACATCAAAAAGTAAAACGTTTACGTGGATTAACGAGCTTGTTTGGCGCGAATTTTACAGGCATTTAATTGCTGAATTTCCGAAGCTTTCGCGCGGCGATAACTTTAACGAAAAGTATAATGCTGTAGTGTGGCGTAAAAGCGAAAGCGATTTTAAAGCATGGTGCGAAGGGCGTACAGGTTACCCATTAGTGGATGCAGCAATGCTACAACTTAAGCAAACCGGTTGGATGCATAATCGTTTACGAATGGTTGTTGCAAGCTTTTTAACTAAACATTTATTAATAGACTGGCGTGAAGGTGAACGCTTTTTCATGCAGCACTTAATTGATGGCGATTTAGCCTCAAATAATGGTGGTTGGCAGTGGGCTGCAAGTACAGGCTGTGATGCTCAGCCTTATTTTAGGGTTTTTAATCCTATCAGACAAAGCGAGCGCTTTGATCCAACGGGCAAGTTTATCCGTAAGTATTTGCCAGAGCTTGAAAACGTGCCAGATAAACACATTCATTTTCCACACACTTATTTAGCCGCAACAGGCAAAGATAAGGAATGTTACTGGCCAGCAATAGTTGATCATAAAGCGGCACGAGAACGTGCACTTGCTGCATTTAAGGTGTGATATGGATAACCAGTTACCAGTAGATAAATTTGTTGAAATATACCAACAGCTTGATAGCACTAATCTTGATTTATTGAGTGATATTTACTGTGACAACATACAGTTTATAGACCCGATGCATGAAATTAACGGCATTGTAGAATTGCGCAGGTACTTTGCTAACTTATACAGCAATGTTAAGCATTGCCAGTTTGATATTAGTGATTCGTTTAATAGCGGTAACAATGCTTTTATTTACTGGACTATGCATTATGCACATCCAAAGCTTTCATCAGGTAAAACTATCTCGGTAGACGGTCATAGCAAGCTTATTTTTAAAGATGGCAAAATTATTAAGCACAGAGACTACTTTAATGTGGGCGAGTTGTTATACAAACATATTCCTTTACTTGGTAGCGTTATAAAGCTAATTGATAAAAGGGCAGGTTAATTATGATCACACTTATAACGGGTGCTACATCAGGTATTGGCGAGCAGCTAGCAATTAAATATGCACAGCTAGGAGACACTGTTATAGCTTGCGGCCGTAATAGTGATAAGCTCGCCGAGCTTGCTAAATACGACAATATCCAAGCATGTAAATTTGATGCAACTAACCTGCAAGATATAAAAGAGTCTACTATTGGCTTTCCTCATTTTGACCGTGTTATTTTAAACGCTGGTAATTGTGAATATATAGATGATGCGCGCAACTTTGATAGCGCGTTGTTTGAGCGTGTAATAAACGTTAACTTACTTTCTATGGGGTATTGCCTTGAGGCGTTACTTCCTAAAATAAATCCAGGCGGCCAACTTGTTTTGGTCAGCTCAAGTGTTACTTACCTTGCGCTACCTCGTTCAGAAGCTTATGGCGCATCAAAAGCGGGTGTAAGTTACTTAGCAAAAAGCTTAGCGGTTGATTTAAATGATGTTGATGTGACTTTAGTTCATCCCGGGTTTGTAAAAACGCCACTTACTAATAAAAATGATTTCCCGATGCCTATGGCCGTTACTGCTGAAAAAGCAGCTGACTACATGATTAAGGGTATTCAAAAACGCCGCAAAGACGTTCATTTCCCTTATCGTTTTACACTTATATTAAAAGCTTTACGCATTTTACCACTGCCGATTTGGCTTAAAATCGCAAAAGGATTAGCCCGTTGAAAAAAATAGCAATAATAGGAACTGGTGTATCTGGTTTAACATGTGGGCATTTGCTTCACAAACATTACGATGTAACCGTATTTGAAAAAAATGATTACATAGGTGGCCACACAGCAACGGTTGATGTTGATGTGTGTGGCATCAAATACGCAATAGACACTGGCTTTATTGTATTTAATGACCGAACTTACCCATATTTTGAAAAGTTACTTTCGCGCATTGGTATTGATAAACAAACAACCCAGATGAGCTTTAGTGTGCACAACGAAGCCACTGGTTTTGAATACAATGGACATACGTTTACAAGCTTATTTGCACAGCGTCGTAATATTGTTAGACCTAAGTTTTGGCGATTATTGTACGACATTGTTAGGTTTAATAAGCTGTGCAAAGCAATGCATGAAAAAGGTGATTACCAGTCTGATCAATCATTAGGGCAATTGCTTAACGATAACCAGTTTAATGACTTTTTTAAATACCATTATATTCTTCCTATGGGCGCGGCTATTTGGTCTACCAGTATTAAAGAAATGGAAAACGTAGGCGTTGAGTTTTTTGTTAAGTTTTTCTTTAATCACGGGCTTTTAGATGTAACCAATAGACCACAGTGGTATGTAGTACCAGGAGGCTCTCGTCAGTACATTAAGCCGCTGATCAGAGGTTTTGCCGACAAAATTAACCTCAATACAAATATTAAATCAGTTACGCGTCAAAATGATGAAGTAACAATAGAGTTTGCCAATGGTGAGCAAAGTAAATTTGATAAAGTAATATTTGCTTGTCATTCAGATCAGGCGCTTGCACTACTGGGTGATGCTACTGAGCAAGAAAAGTCAGTATTGGGTGCAATAGCTTACACTGAGAACTCAGTGGTGTTGCACACCGATACAAACCTTTTACCAGATAGAAAAGCGGCATGGGCGAGCTGGAACTACCTACTTAACAACAACACTGATAAAGCCGCAGTTGTTACTTACCAAATGAATATTTTGCAAGGTATACAATCAGATACGCAGTTCTGTGTAACGCTTAACCATCTTGAAGGAATAAGCCAAAGTAAAATTTTGCGCGAGTTTACTTATCACCACCCTGTATTTAACCAAGAGTCTATTGCAGCTCAAAAACTTAAACACAGTATTGATGGACACAACAATAGTTATTTTTGTGGTGCTTATTGGTACAATGGTTTTCATGAAGATGGCGTACACAGTGGTGTAGATGTAGCCAAGCAACTTGGGGTCGAATTTGACTAGTGCAGTGTATTTAGGCGATGTTAAACATCGCCGTTTTGCTGTTAAAGAACATCGCTTTAGTTACCCTTTATATATGATGTGGGTAGATTTAAATAATCCTCAACAACTAAATGGTGTTCATAAACACATAGGTACATCAGGCTTAAAGGCGTTAAAGTTTAATGAAGCTGATTATCTTAAAGGCACCTCACAGCTTGCTAAACGTCCTCTTATTGAGCGTGCACACGAACAACTTGCCAATTTAGGTATTACTGAAACCTTTACTCATATTTACATGCTTGGGCAACTTCGTTGTTTTGGTGTATATTTTAGTCCTGTTAATTTTTACTTTTTTGGTCATAACGACACCTGTTTTAAATACATGATTGCTGAAGTAAGTAATACACCATGGAACGAACGTCATTATTATTTAGTACCTTTAGAAAAAAAAGTGAACTTTAAAAAGGTTTTTTCCGTATCACCTTTTATGAATCTAGATATGAACTATCATTGGCATGTTAAGCTATCGCCTGATAAAACATTGATACACATTGAAAATAAGCGAAATGAAGAGCTATTATTTGATGCTACACTTCGCTTAAAGCGTAAAGAACTTACTAAAGAAGAAGTTAATAAGTTATTTAAACGTTTTCCGGCCATGACATGGTCTATTTTCAAAGGTATTTATTATCAAGCGTTAAAATTGTTTATAAAACGAGTTCCTTTTTTAGGTCACTCAGGCAAGCCATAAAGCACATAGATAGTCAGGACAATTAATAGGTATTTCAATGGATAAAGTGTCGAGCTTAAATTGCGAACAAAGCACAAACTGGTTAACTAACATATATAAAAAATTAGTGACTAAAGCCTTTTCGTCAATTGAAACAGGCCAAGTTATTTTAGTAGATGCAAACGAGCGTACAGTTTTTGGTGACCCATCCTCAGCACTAAAAGCAACGATTATAGTAAACGATAAAGCTATGTATAAGGCATTTGCATTATCTGGGAGCGTTGGCGCTGGTGAAGCGTATATTTTGGGGCATTGGTCTTGTGACAACTTAACCTCTTTCATTGAGATATTTGCTATAAATGAGAAGCAACTTGATGAGTTTGAGAAGAAATTCGCATTTTTTAGTAATATTGCACATCGGTTTAATCACATAAAAAATAAAAATTCTGAATCGGGCTCTAAGAAAAACATCGTTGCTCATTACGACTTAGGTAATGATTTGTACGAATCATTTTTGAGTAAAGAAATGCTTTATTCAAGTGCTGTATATCCTACAAAAGAAGCGACACTTGAAGAGGCTCAACAATACAAGCTTAAACGCATTTGTGAGCAAGTTGAGCTTCAAAAAAATGATTCAGTAATTGAAATTGGTACAGGGTGGGGGGCTTTTGCTATATATGCAGCCACACATTACGATTGCCATGTAACAACAACAACCATATCTGATGAGCAACATGATTATGTCGCTAATAAAATTTCAGAGCTTGGTCTTGAAAGTAAAATTACATTACTTAAGCTCGATTACAGACAATTGAAAGGAAAGTACGACAAGCTTGTTTCTATCGAAATGATAGAAGCGGTGGGCCATGAGTACTTACCTAGCTTTTTTACCCAATGTGGTGAGCTGTTAAAAGATGACGGTGCCATGCTCATACAAGCTATAACTATTGGCGATCAGCGTTATAAGCATTACTTAAAAAACTCTGATTTTATTCAGCAGTATATTTTTCCAGGCGGGTGTTTGCCATCACTTAACGAAATGAGTGAGCAGATTAAAAATAATACCGACATGGTAATTCATACTGTTAATGATATTGGTGCACACTACGCAAGAACATTAGCAGACTGGCGAAGCCGTTTTATAAAAAGTTGGCCTGATTTGGACCGCTCAAAATTTGATGAACGTTTTTATCGTTTATGGTTGTTTTATTTTGCTTATTGCGAAGGCGCGTTTAGAGCTAGAGCAACAAGTACGGTGCATTTAATGGCGCGTAAACCACGTTTTGTTAGCGATAACGATGATATTGCGCTCGGTTACTAATTTTTTTTTATTTCAAGCAGTGTGGTTTTTATCCTTGATGCTTGAAGCTGATTCGCTACTTTTTAGCGGATTGATTATTGTTTTAATGTTTTGGTTGTCAAAACAAAAAAAACAAGACACCTTACTTCTTATTAAAGCCCTACCTTTAGCACTATTATTAGAATTTATAGCAGTAAAGTTAGGCTTGTTAGAATTTAAAGTTTATCCCTTCCCTCTATGGCTCGTCTTTTTATGGGCTGCGTTATTACTTTCTTTAAATACTTCTATGGTTTTTTTGAGTAAATTAAAGCTTTGGCAGGCCTTTTTAGTATGCATGGCTTTTGCGCCAGCAAGTTATTGGGCTGGAGCACGCTTTGAAGTAATAAGTTTAGGTTTACCTTTATGGCAGTTTTGGCTCGTTTACGGTGCGCTTTGGTCTACAGTGTTTACTGTTATTCTTTTTATAAATCAAAAAATCAAGTTATTCATCAATCGCTGATCGCCCACAATTCCCATTTCGTAACATTACTCATTGACTCAAGGGAGCTTATTTTGAAATTTTTACTAAAGGCAGTTACTTTTTATTTGCTTACAACTTCAATTGTTTTAGCTAACACACAGTTTAACAAAGTAGGCGAAGCACGAATGGAGTATTTATTTTGGGATGTATATGACGCGGTTTTATTTACCTCTTCAGGTAATTACAGCGCAGGAACGCATCCTATTAAATTTAAACTTACCTATTTACGTGACTTTGAAGCTAAAGAAATCGTAAAAGCAACAAATGAGCAGTGGGAGCATATTGGAAAAAAAGAGCTAGCAGACAAATACGACAGTAAATTATTGTCTATTTGGCCTGATATTAGACAAGGTGATTCGCTAACGTTAGTCACAAATGAGCAGGGTATGAGTACTTTTTATCATAATGATGAAAAAATTGGCGAAATAAATGAACCTCAATTTTCGAGTGATTTTTTAGCCATTTGGCTGGATGAAAAAACCTCTGAGCCGAAACTACGAAAGCAACTATTAGGGAATTAATATGAATGTATTTAACGCGTTTAAAACAGCTCTTGTATGCTTATCTGCTTTGTTGCTGATAAGCTGTTCGGCACCAAATGTAGAGCATTATAAAAATACATCGCCAAACTTTGACTTTAAAACATTTTTTAGTGGAAATTTGAAAGCCTACGGTGTTGTACAAGACTTTAAGGGTGAATTGACCCGCAAGCTTGTCGTAGATATGAATGCGAGCTGGGATGGTAACCAGGGCGTTATTGAAGAAGACTTTGTTTATGACGATGGCGAAACTCAAAAGCGTATTTGGAAAATAACGTTAAACGAAGACAATAGTTTAACGGGTGTGGCAGATGATGTTATAGGTACTGCAAAAGGTAGAAGTGATGGCAGCGTATTTCATTGGAATTACGATGTAGAGCTTCCATACGATGGCAGTACTTTAAAAGTGAATTTTGATGATTGGATGTACCTGGTTACACAATCGCGCTTGATAAACCGCACATCTATTGTTAAGTTTGGAGTCGAGGTCGGGGAAGTGACCTTAGTGATCGAAAAAATATAGCTTATTTACCCAGTTGCTTAACTTGCGCCAAAATTGTACTCAAATTAAGTCTTTGTTAACCCAACACGCTGTATTTTACAGAGAATTATTTAAATTTTACTCATTTTTTAAGAATTTAAGCAAAAAATGCAATTTGCTGTTGCTAACTCTTTAAAAATGCATAAAGATAGGTTTTGCGAAGGCAAAATAATAACGAATAGGAATCTAACAATGAATAAAGCTCAATTAGTTGAAAAAATTGCTACTGATGCAGAAATCTCTAAAGCCGCTGCTACTCGTGCTCTTGACGCGTTTACAGGTGCTGTAACTTCTTCTTTAAAAGAAGGTGATTCAGTAGCATTAGTTGGTTTTGGTACTTTCTCAGTAAAAGAACGTGCAGCTCGCACTGGCCGTAACCCACAAACGGGTGCTGAGATCCAAATCGCAGCGGCAACTATCCCAAGCTTTAAAGCAGGTAAAGGTCTTAAAGACCAAGTAAACCCTTAATAGGTTTAACGAATTAAATTAAAAAAAGAGCTAATTAGCTCTTTTTTTTTATGTTTAATAAAGACATCAATTGATGCCTTTATATTATAAATTTATGCTTTTAAGGCTTTATCGCCTCGACCAATGCCAACAGCGCCAGAACGTACAACTTCAATAATATCGGTTTCATGACGAAGAGTGTCTAAAAACGATTCTATTTTGTCTGTGCTGCTCACTAATTGTAGACTATAGCTTTGTCGGCCCATATCTAAAATAGCACCTTGGAACACATCAACTACTCGCGTAACCGCTGCACGAGTCGTCTCGTCTTGAGCAAATACCTTAACAAGCAATAGCTCACGTTCAATGTGACTCATTTCTGTTAAATCGATAATTTTAAGCACGTCGACTAGTTTGTTAACCTGCTTTGTAATTTGCTCTACAACTCTGTCATCACCCATAGTGGTAATGGTAATACGCGACAATGATTGATCGTCAGTTGTGCCCACAGTTAGGCTGTCGATGTTATATGCACGTTGTGAAAAAAGCCCAACAATACGTGATAGGGCACCTGGTTCGTTTTCTAATAAAATAGATAAAATACGACGCATTATGCTTTTACTCCTTTACGTAACCACATCTCATCAATGCCGCCTAACTTAATTTGCATTGGGTATACATGTTCTTTTTCATCAACGTTTATATCTAAAAAGACTAATCGGTCGTTAATTGACATTGCTTTATCGATAGCAGGTTGTAACTCATCTAGTGTGTTTACTTGTATGCCTACATGGCCGTAGCTTTCAACTAACTTAACAAAATCAGGTAGTGAATCCATGTAAGATGATGAATGACGTCCACCGTAAACCATGTCTTGCCATTGGCGTACCATACCTAAAGAGCGGTTATTAAGTGATACAACTTTTACCGCTAGGTTGTACTGTAAACAGGTTGATAGTTCTTGAATATTCATTTGAATAGAGCCATCACCCGTAATACACACAGACTCTTTATCAGGAAAGGCTAGCTTTACGCCCATTGCAGCAGGTAAACCAAAGCCCATGGTGCCTAGGCCGCCTGAGTTGATCCATTGACGAGGATGCTTAAATGGATAATATTGCGCTGCAAACATTTGATGCTGACCAACGTCAGAACTTACGTAAGCATCGCCATTAGTAGCTTTATAAACCGCTTCAATTACAGCTTGTGGCTTAATTTTGTCGCCATCAGTGTTGTAGCTTAAGCACTTTTGTTCGCGCCAGCTGATGATTTGTCGCCACCAATCTTCTTGCGCGCTGCGGTCTATTTTAATTGGGCTTTTATCAATACCCGCTTGTAGTTGTTCAAGTACGGTTGCTAAACAACCTACAACTGGTATGTGTGCTTTAATTGTTTTAGAAATTGAAGTTGGGTCAACATCAACATGAACAATTGTGGCATTAGGGCAAAACTTTTGAACATTATTAGTTACCCTGTCATCAAATCGGGCACCAAGCGCTAAAATCACATCGGCGTTAGCCATTGCTTTGTTTGCCTCAAGCGTGCCGTGCATGCCTAACATACCTACAAAGTTTGGATGCACACCTGAAATACCACCCAATCCCATTAGTGTATTTGTAATGGGGGCATTTAATGATTCAACTAAATGCGTTAATTGCTCTGATGTATTTGAAATGACAATACCACCACCAGAGTAGATAACCAGTTTTTTGGCCTCTAAAATAGCTGTTACGGCTTTGCGAATTTGTTTTGAGTGCCCTTTAGTATTAGGGCTGTAAGTTCTCAGCTCGGTGGTTTTAGGAAATTCGTATTCAAACTTAATAGCAGGGTTAAGCATATCTTTTGGAAGCTCAACAACGACAGGACCTGGGCGGCCAGTGCTAGCAATATAAAAAGCTTTAGCTAAGATTGTAGGGATGTCTTTAGCACTTCTACAGTTAAAACTGTGTTTAACTACAGGGCGAGAACAACCCACAATATCGGTTTCTTGGAATGCATCGTCGCCAATCAAATTTGTAGGCACTTGGCCTGATAACACAACCATAGGAATTGAATCCATGTAGGCCGTTGCAATACCTGTAATACAGTTTGTAGCGCCAGGGCCTGAGGTTGCAAGTACAACACCAACGTCTCCAGTAGCGCGGGCATAGCCGTCAGCCATATGTGTTGCAGCTTGTTCGTGACGTACTAATATATGTTCAATGTCATCTTGCTGAAAAAGTGCATCATATAAGTCTAAAACCGAACCACCGGGATAGCCAAATATGTATTTTACCTTTAACTCTTTTAATGCCTGAACTACTAGTTCAGAACCATTATATTCTTGTTTGCTCATCCTCATTCCTCTGTGCGCTTTTTTATGCATAAAAAAACCCCCGCGTAGTGCGAGGGTTTTTAAAAAGCAGTATCACCTTTTAATACATCCCCGCTGGGCTTATAACTAAGACCAGTACGAGTACGACTAAAAGATTAATGTGTGTGTTCATAGTTTTTACTCTACTTAGCAAAACACTGCTTTTAAATTAAAGATTTTGTATAGGTTTATTTTTAAGGGTTTTGAGCCTTCATGTCAACCTTGAAAGCTGTTTTTTGCATTTTAAATTCGTTTTGTGGCTTTTTTTAATTTAAACCTGCAGAAAGCCTATGTTTAATTGAGTTTACTGGCAGAAATTATGCATTTTAGGTTGTAAGTTCGATTTTAGATATAAAATAGTGTGAGAGACCATTAGCTTTAATTGCATATGTTAACTATATGTTTTTATCGCATGTTTAAATTTCTATTATTAGGTATGATTGCTACATAATTATGTTTGAGGAAAACACAGTGAAAAAAGTGACGTTAATTGCGCTTTTAACTACGCTATTAAGCCCTATGGTGGCGGCTAATAACTTAAGTCCGCATGATGTTGGTATAACTAACGAAGAGCGTATTTTATATTGGCTTAAAAAAAGAGACCAAATATCTTCAAGTGAGTTAGATAGTTCATTTAAGTCATATATGAGTAACAAAGACGTTGCCAATCACTCAATTAAAAATGGCTTTAGGCAATTTAAATCCTCTTCCAACTTTTTTTCAAACACAAATAAACAACAGGTCGCTTTTTCAACGTCGCTAGTGCCAGATCAAAGCGTTAATGATGTAAAAGTGTTAGGTATCTTAATTGATTTTCCTGATCTTAAACATGACGACAATCAACTTGTAGAGCAAGACACCGACATGTTTTACGCTGATTATTCAACTGAGCACTATCAGCAAATGCTTTTTAATACTCAAGGTTATACAGGCCCTGATGGACAAAGCTTAAAAACGGCTGCTGATTATTATAAAGCGGCTTCGGGAAATAGCTTAAACTTTAGCGGGCAGGTATATGGTTGGGTAACCGCTAATAGCAATGCAAAAATATATGGTGAGCGCCAAGGCAGTACACGGGATATAAATGCGCCCGCTTTAATTAAAGAGGCTGTGGAGAAAGCAGTTGCAAAGTTTAATATTAATTTAGCGGATTATGACTTAACTGATTTAGATGATATTGATGGTGACGGTATCCTTAATGAACCTAATGGCATTATTGACCATGTAATGGTATTTCATTCAAGTATTGGCGAAGAAGCGGGTGGCGGTTACCTAAGCACCGATGCTATTTGGTCGCACCGCTACTATGTATTTGATGAAAATAGCGGGCCGAGCGAGATTGCAGGCAGCAACATTAAGCTCTTTGGTTATACCATTAACCCTATTGATGCCGGGATTGGTGTGGTTGTGCATGAGTTTGGGCATGATTTAGGATTATTAGATGAATACGACTTACAATCTAACACGGTAGGTGAGCCTGTCGCATCTTGGTCAGTTATGTCGACAGGAAGTTGGGCTGGTTCGCCAAGAGGCTCAGAGCCAGTTATGTTTAGCCCTTATGCGCTTGAATATTTACAAAAGCGGTACCAGGGTAACTGGGTTAACCAGCTTACGCTTGATATGGATGAGATAGAGGCTAACTCACAGCAAACATTAATTAATACTGCGAGTACTTCACAACAGCAAAATCAAATAAAAATAACACTACCACAAAGGCTCGAAAAATTTAGGGATCCAGTTGAAGGTGATTTTCAATACTATTCAAATACGGGCGACAATATTAGCAACAGCTTAGCTAATACAATAGCGCTACCAAGCACAACTGAGACACTTACTTTAAGCTTTATTGCTTATTACAGTATTGAGCGCGATTACGATTTAGTTCAAGTAAAAGTAAATGGCGAGCCAATCGCGAGTAATTATACGCAAGCGCTTAATCCATACTACGGTGATATTGGTCCGTATATCTCAGGTGATTCATTTCTTAATAGTGATGCTAAGCAACCTAACGGCTATTTGACCCATAAGTTTGATTTATCAGCTTATTCTGGGCAAACAATTGATTTAAAAATTGAATACATAACAGATGCGAACACACATTATTATGGTTTTGTTGTTGATGATATGCGCATTGAGCAAAGTGATACTTTAATTTGGCAAAATAATGCACAAGATCAAGTTCACACTGAGTTTAATGGCTTTGAAAAAGTAGGTAGTTACACATATGCATCGCCATCACATTACTATCTACAACTGCGTTCATACACAGGCGTTGACAGTAGCTTACAAGCTGAGCAGTACTCACCAGGCTTATTATTGTGGTACAGCAATGAATCTCAAGCAGATAATAACACTACCGAGCATCCAGGTAGTGGTTTTACATTAGTGGTAGATGCCGATCAGCGTTCAATAAATAAGGGCAGTACGCAAACTCCGGCTGCTTCAGCAATTCAAATACGTGATGCTGCTTTTAGCCTATATCAACAAAGGGCAGGGTTAGGTGATGATGATTTATCAGCTATCACCGGGTTTACTGATAAAACCGATTATAGCTTTGAAGCGCAAAAACCATCGGGTGTTGTGCTTCCACAGGTTGGTTTTGGCTTTAATATTATAAGCCAGTCAGCAGACAGTGAAGATATAGAAGTAGAGCTTACTTACGATGTTACTAAGGGAATTAATTTTACTAAAAACGGTTTAACCGTTAATTTTAGTGTAGAAGGTTTTGCACTTACTCCTGCGGACAAATTTACGTGGAGTTTTGACGATGGAAGCTCCAGCACAGAGTTAACGCCTACTTATGAATACCAAGACTATGGCACTTATAACGTTGAGTTTATGGCAGATAATGGTACTTCACAGCAAGTCGCTGTAGCACAAGTTACATTAGTTGAACCATTAACTGTAAATGAAATTGAATATGTAATAAACCAAGGAGCTTTAACAGCTGAGGCATCGCTTACAGGTGGAATCGCACCGTATACTTATAATTGGCAGCTAGGAGATGGAAGTACTTTAGCGACTCAATCGCTTACGTATAATTATTTGTACTCTGGCGATTACCAAGTAACGCTTACAGTGACAGATGACGAAGGCACTGAACAATCAAAAGCGATTGATGTAACTGCTAATGTTCCGCTTAGCATAAACGCAAACGTTACAGTTAGTGATTTAAGCGCACAATTTAATGCCCAAGTAACCGGCGGCTTTAATAGTTATACTTACAGTTGGGATTTTGGTGATGGCAGTGCGTTATCAAATTTACAAAACCCAAGGCATACTTATCAAGCTGACGGGACTTATAACGTAACGTTGAATGTTACTGATACTCAAACCAATGATACTTTTACTCAAGAGTTATCTGCTACTGTACAAAAACAACAAAGTAGTTCGGGTTCAAGTGGCGGATCACTGACGGGTTTATTAGGATTATTACTGTTAAGTTTATTTAGGTTTAATACTAACCTGCATAAATACACTAGGTTAGTAAACGCAGTTAGCAAACACAAAAAAGCCCGCTAAATTAGCGGGCTATTTAAATTAATAACAAATATTAATTATAAACGGTCAATTACTGATTGAGTGAAATCAGTTGTACCGTGGCTGCCACCTAAATCGCGAGTTGTACGGTCGCCTGATTTAATTACATCAGCAACAGCACTACGAATACGCTCTGCAGTATCGCCCATATTTAAATGCTCAAGCATTTGAATAGACGCTAAAATTACAGATGTTGGGTTAGCTAGGTTTTTGCCAGCAATATCTGGTGCACTACCGTGTACAGCTTCAAAAATTGCAGCGTCTTCACCAATGTTAGCACCTGGAGCCATACCTAAACCGCCAACTAAACCAGCACAAAGGTCAGATAAAATATCACCAAATAAGTTAGTCGTAACAATTACGTCAAACTCTTCAGGTGTCATTACTAGCTTCATACATGTTGCATCAACAATCATTTCATTTGATTCAATTTGTGGGTAACGCTCAGCTACTTCACGTGCTACTTTTAAAAACAAACCAGATGTTGATTTTAAAATGTTAGCTTTATGAACTGCAGTTACTTTTTTACGACCTTCGCGTACCGCTAGCTCGTATGCAAAAGTTACGATTTTTTCTGCGCCTTCACGCGTAATTATCGACTTTGCTTGTGCTTCATTCCCGTCTTCACTTACTACTTGGCCAGCACCTGAGTACATACCTTGCGTGTTTTCACGAATAGTGATGATATCAATATCGTCGTAACGCGCTTTAGTACCAACAAATGATTTAACTGGACGTACGTTAGCGTATAAACCAAATTGCTTACGAAGTGTTACGTTAATAGATGTAAAACCTTCACCTACAGGCGTAGTTAATGGGCCTTTAAGAGTGATTTTGTTTTTAGCAATTGTATCAACTGTTTCTTGCGGTAATAACTCACCTGTTTTTTCAAGTGCAGCTAGGCCAGCATCAACAAATTCATAATCAAAGTCGCAACCTGCGGCTTTTAATATTTCAAGTGCTGAGTCGATAATGCTCGGACCGATGCCGTCGCCTTTGATCACTGTGATGGTTTGTTTGGCCATTGACTTTTCCTTTAAAGAGTTTGATTTGCACATAAATTATTACTCTGAGAGAGTAACCGCTTGTTAGAACATTTATGTGAACGTGCTTGAAAATTTAAGGGCGCATTTATACCAATTTATCACCCATTTTGCTAGTTTATACAAAAAATACTGGGTATACACGAAAGTTATAATTGGTATAAAGACATAAAATAGCTTCTAATAAACTAAATACTATTAAACAACTCAAGAGATTCTAATTGTTGATAAAAATCAGCTTGGTTATGCCACTTGAGTATTTTTAGCTGTTCATTTAACGTTTGCTGCTGCCACGGAGTTAGCGAAAGTTCTGGTTTAAACACATTTTGAGCAACAACCTTAAGTGTGATCCAAAGTTTATGGGCCTCAGTTAAGTGCTTTTTAGGTGTTTGCTCTGCTTCTAAGAGTGCTGCTGTCCATGGGTTATCACTCAATAAAAGAGTAAGCTGTTGTGTTAGTTGTTCGGTGTTAATTGCATTTACCCCAAAAAAGGAGCAGATAGGGGCACTCAATGTTTTATTTGGTGTGTCGTCAATCAGCGTTTTACGAGAAAGCTGTGTACCGCACTGCGTTAATAAAAAATGGGCGTAAGCGTATAAAGGTAAAGTAATGTGCTCAAACTGGTCATGGTCATTTTTACTAACCAATAAAGCCATTATTTTTACTAATCCATTTAATCTGTTAGTCACGTAGGCTTGCAATGGATGTGGGGTAACATTAACTAATTGTTCAAAAACAACCCGTTGAATTATTGCAGGTGCATTATAATAACCGACCATAGATAAACTATGTTTTAAGTCTTTTGCGGGCTGATGTTCTTTATTATATGGTTTTACTGCCTCGCATAAATTAGCAATTACGAGAGGGTGAGGCGCCATCAGCAGGCTTAATCCTTTATAGCTGTATTCGTGCTGTAACTTAATATTACTTATTAGCTCAAGTAAAGATTGTGCCTTATCAATCTCAAGCTCACTTTGTGGTTTTACATGTTCACTGTTAAATACTTTAAAGCTAATGGTTTTATCAGTGCAATGCCATTGTTTTGGATTATCGTTAAGCGTTGCTTTTACTCTGTACCAGGTTAATTTATTTGGATTTGCTGTACTAATTAAAACATGCCGTTGTTGTGCATCAGTTGCTAAATAAATCATGGTTTGCTCAGCGTATAAAACGCGGCTTCCCGGTAATAATGGCCCTAAATGCGCTATTAGTGATTTAATTAATTGCAGTGCGAACAAGTTAGGTGTGCGAATGTACAAATCGGTAAGTGCTTTATATAAGCTTATATGTTTATTAGCCGTGTTGCTCGTAATGTTCATGCTAATAATATTTGCTAGAGCAATCAGCGTTATGCCCCCATCGTAAAGCATTATTGTAGGGGAACTTACCAATGCTTGTTTATACTTATTTAATTTAGCTAGTAACTGCGTAACAGGTTTTGCTGAATCGCCACTAGCTAACATTACTTTTGCTGCTAACTGATGACGCATTTTCCAAATTTTTTTATCAGAATCTTGAAAAGGTGTTTGCTCGCAAAGCTTGTTTAATTGCGCTCCAACACATAAATGTTCAATGAGTGTAGCGGCTATGTATAGCTCACTTAAGGCACTATTATAATTTTGAGATTTACACAGGGCAGCAGTTATGACGCTCTGACTAACAACTAAATTTGTTGCATAAGAATAACTTGGATTATAAAGCGTTAATCGGGATTGTAATGCGAATGGCTGTTTGCTGTAGAGCACTCTATATTGCTCAGCTAGCTTACTTGCCATTGGATATAGAGCTGTCCATTTTTGTTTATTGTTATAATAACTTAAAAACAGCTGCGTATTATTAAGCAGCTGCTCTAAGGTAGTTGAAACAGCTTCATCCATTAAACCTTCACCTAATTTTGTTCTTGGTATTTATTGTATGCACTCGGGCCCCATAAAAACAGCTGCCCATTTTTAAATAATAGGCCAGTACATTCATCCATAGTGGTAATACCGTCAGATGTTTTATGTTGTGTACGATAAAAAACTATCTGAAATACTTGTTCACCATCTCGTTTGGCATAAGTAAGATCGGGGCTGCCTAAGTAATCAAGAACACTATTTAGTGTTGTTGGCTGCTCAAGTGATAGTTTTTCGATGTAACGTTTATTGAAAGCCTCTCGGTCTTGCCAAATCATAGCTTGAGGATCGTCTTTATAAAAGGTAATCACCAATGCAGCTATCAGTGCATATAGCCCTAAACCTAAAATTAAATATCGGATAAATTTTTTCAATATGGCTTACTCTGACTCCGGTAACTAATATCAGTATACGTTTTGTAATGTTTAGAGGCTATTAACTTGCGACTAATTAAGTCTTAACTGCTTTAAACTAAAACCTAAATTTATATCGGTGCGTAAACTAACCAAGTGCTTTGAAATTACGTACATATCCATATTAGCGGCTAACCTTGCTTTAATACTCGGGCTTAGAGACTCATCTTCGGCTGCTTGTTCAATTGAGTTATAGTTATTAACTATTTGCTGCGCAGATTTAGTACCTATTCCTTTAACTCCCGGAATATCATTTGTTTTATCGCCCGCTAATGCCCAAAAATCAACGAGTTTATTTTGCTCAACACCAAAACGCTCTTTTATACTTGTCTCATCAAGATAGAGCTTTTTAAAGTAATCGTAAACTGTAATGTAAGGGCCAATATAAGGTAAAAAGCCTTTATCAGTAGAAACAACAGTGCTCGTTATTTGATTATTTGATGCCTTAAAGGCAAGCGTTGCAATAATATCATCAGCTTCATCGTTAATAGGCTCAAATACTACAATACCTGTTTCTTCAATTGCGGCTTTAAAATGCAATAGAGCATCTTTTAATACTTGGGGCATTGGCGCGCGTGAATGTTTGTAGTCTTTATAAAAATGATAACGCCAGCTTTTGTCACCATCGAACACAGCAATGGCATGGGTTGCATTACTCGTATCTAAAAGCTTTTTACAGGCGTGGGCTACACGTGCACAGCACGTTTGTATCATTTGCTCGTCGCTATGATGTTTTTGATTCGCGTCAACGGCGTAAATGCGCCTAATTAAATTAAGCGCATCTATAAGAAGTAAATGGGGTTTCAAACTATAAAACTCATGCTTTTATTTTGTAACATGGAACATATTTACTACCAGGGAGCTTCATGCGACCTTGAAGAACAAATGCCTGTAATAATTTATCCATATTTGTCATAAGGGCAGGTTCGCCACTTAAAATGTATGGACCGTTTTGTTTAATGGCTCTAACGCCTTCGTCTTTTACATTACCAGCAACAATACCAGAGAAAGCTCTACGCAAATTAGCCGCGAGTAGCTGTTTAGGCTGATCAAGGTGTAAATCTAGACTTGCCATATTTTCATGTGTTGGTGCAAAAGGTTGTTGAAAGTCGTTATCTATTTTTAATGTCCAGTTAAAGTAGTAGGCATCACCTTCACTTTTACGGTAATCACGAACATTAGCCATCGATGACTTTAGTTTTTGACCGACTAATTCAGGATTATCAATAATTACTTCAAACTTATCCAACGCTTCCTTACCAAGTGTCATTTCAACGAACTCGCATAGCTCTTTAAAGTACGCCTCGCTTTGTTTGGGGCCAGTTAAAATAACAGGTAAACATTGTTTAGTATTATCTGGGTGCAACAATATGCCTAATAAATATAACAACTCTTCAGCAGTACCTGCGCCACCAGGAAAAATGATAATTGCGTGAGCTGTTCTAATAAAAGCTTCAAGGCGTTTTTCAATATCAGGTAAAATAACGAGTTCGTTTACAATAGGATTTGGTGGCTCGGCAGCAATAATGCTTGGCTCTGTTAAACCTAAGTAGCGATTATCGGTGTTACGTTGCTTTGCGTGGCCAATAGTTGCGCCTTTCATTGGGCCTTTCATCGCACCAGGACCACAACCGGTACAAATATTTAATCCACGTAAACCAAGTTCGTAACCTACTTGTTTTGTGTACTTATATTCAACCTCGTTTATTGAATGTCCGCCCCAGCAAACAACCATGTTAGGCTCGCTTTTAACACGCAGCGCACCTGCATTTCTGAGCATATCGAACACCATATGGGTTATGGCTTTTTGCTCTTTTAAATCTTTTTCGTATTTTTGACAAATAAACAAAATATCACGAATAACAGAAAATATATGTTCGTGAATACCGGTAATTATTTCGCCATCAACAAATGCGGTTTCGGGTGGGTTTTCAAGCTCAATTTTAATACCTCGTTCGCGGCTTACTAAACGAATATCAAAATCTTTGTATTTGTCGTATATATCGTTACTGTCGTCGGTATGACTACCTACATTGAGGACTGCAAGTACGCAGTTTCTAAATAATTTATAACGCTCACTAGCAGACGATTGCTCTAATAAATCAACTTCTAATTGCGACAGTAAATCTAAAACCCCAGTTGGGTTTAACTGTATTAACATAGACGTGCTCCTACTACTAAATCGTAAAACTACTTGTCATAAAAGTTATAATAGCTATGACATTATTTACTGGTACAAAGTCTATCTCGCCCTGAATTTTTGGCTTCGTAAAGTGCATCATCAGCTCTATCAAATGCCTTTAATAGGGTATCGCCTTTTTTAAATTGAGTTGCACCTACCGAAATAGTGATCTCAATTTGTTTTTCTCTAAATTTAAAAGGTATATTTTTAATTACCTTTCTTACTTTATCCAGGGGTAATGTTGCGTTTTCTAGCGACACACCTGGCATTAATAGTACAAATTCTTCACCGCCATAACGCGCTATAAAATCAGACTTTCTTACCGATTTTTGCAACGCTTTTGATATAACTTGTAAGGTAATATCACCTGCGGTGTGGCCAAATCTATCATTGATAGATTTAAAGTGGTCAACATCAATAACTGCAAGCGTAACATCTGATGGCTGCACATTAAACAAATGCATTTCGTGATTGTAACGTTCGTCAAATGCAGCCCGGTTAGGCAGTTTTGTAAGTCCATCTAGTAAGCTTTTAAAGCGCTGTTCGTTTAAGCGTTTTTTATACGTTGTTAACTTATCTTCTAAAGTAACAATTCGAGTATTTATTTCATTAAAACTAGCGCTAAGCATTTCTCTGTCTTTTCGTTCTAACTTTTCTTTTGCTATAAAATCTTCGCTTATTGATTTTAATTCGTTATCTACGAGTTCTTTTAAAGATGAGATTGATGTAGCTTTTTGCGTTTGCTCATTAAGATTTTTTATTTTTAGTTCAATGCTTTTATTAAGTGAGTCAAACTCAACTTCCATAGACTCAGAGTGCTTGCTAGTTGAGACGATAGAGTTATGAAGATCTTCGAGGGTTTGATTTAATGAAACTAAAAAGCTTTGCGCGGATTTACGCTCTTTACTTATATTTTTTACCACTACATCAATAATACTAATTGCAACATCAAGTAATGTATCGATTGAGTCACTTTCTGTAATATTATTTTTTATATTATTAATTTGTAGCGTAGCTTCTTCTTCAAGTATAAGTTCATTTGCGAGCTCAAGTAGTTTTTTTGCACGCGCCTGTTTTACTGGGCGCTGCTGATCAACTTGAGGGTTTTGCTTGGTAAGCAACGCTTCATGATAAAAGCTAATAAGTTGATCAAGTAGCGGAATGTAACCATGAGTTGAATGAACGTTATTAATCTCGTGATCGAGTAAATTTCTTAGAGTCCTACGAGTATCGTCAGGTAAACCTTTGGTTTTTTGTAATTGTTTACCGGCACTTTGCACACTGTTGTATAAATTACGTTGCTGAGCTTGTTGAATCGATTCTTGGTTTTTAAGTAGGATTAAAGTTTCACTAATAAGGGGAGCAAGGTTTTCAAAACTCATGCCTTTATTAAGCGCACTTCTAAATTTGGCGAGGCGATTATCTAACTCGATATCTAGTCCTTTACAGCTCAACGATAGTTTAGCTGTAAAGTCACATAGAACATCTACTTGATGTTTACGAGCGCTCTCAACAGCCATACGCGCATCAATTGCTTGTTTTAGCTTTTTATCTGTTGCGTTAGATCTTTGTGACACCTAAGCATACCGCCATCAAATTAATTTCATTATCTTCAGTTTACAACAAATTTTTATTATGTGTAGTTATCTAGTAAAAAACTTAGAAATTTTAATAAGCTACTACTTATAAACTCGTATATAGGGTCATTTATCGTATTTAATTCACTTTTAAATAGGGGCTTGTTAGTCTTGTAAGCAATTAAGTTTCCACTAAGAGTCTCTATGAAAAAGTTATTAGCCCTTTCAATTTTAGCTGCATGTTCAGCGCCTGTATTTGCCGATGTAAATTATTCTTTAGAAATCTCGCAACCACAGCATCATTTAGGTGATGTAAGTGTTGAGTTTCCAAAAACAGCGCAAGCACACCTTGATATAAAACTTCCTGCGTGGCGCACGGGTCGCTACGAAATGTTAAATCTTGCAAATGGCATTCGCTACTTCAAAGCCAAAGACGAAGATGGCAAAGAACTAAAATGGGAAAAAATAGATCACAGTACATGGCGTGTACATCTTAATGAACCTACAGAAGTAAATGTTGACTACCAGGTGTATGCAAATGAGCTTGGTAAACGTGCTCGCCACATTGACGACAGCCATGCATTTATAGATGCGTCAGGCTTTTTTATGTTTAGTGAATCATTTCGCCAAGAGCCTGTAACCGTTAATTTAGACGTGCCTAAAAAGTGGCGTTCTGTATCGGGTATGAATAATTTAAAAGGCAAAAATTCATTTAAAGCAGCCGATTACGATGTACTTGTTGATTCACCAATCGAAACGGGTATTAACCAACTACACACATTTGAAGTAGAAGGGCGTGAATATGATTTAGTTATATGGGGCGATGGTAACTACGATGTAGAGCTAATGCTTACCGATCTTAAAAAATTAGTTGCCACGGGTAATGTAATTTGGGATGGCTATCCGTATGAGCGTTATGTATTTATGGTGCATGCAACATCAGGAGCTGGTGGTGCAACAGAGCATTTAAACTCAACAATTATTCAACGACCACGTGACCGATTTGGTAGCCGCGAAGATTACTTAGGTTTTATTAGCACCGCTGCGCATGAGTTTGTTCATACATGGAATGTTAAAGCATATCGCCCTCAAGGTTTAGTGCCATACGATTACACTAATATGAACTATTCAAAACTGCTGTGGATTGCAGAAGGTTCAACAAGTTACTTTGAAGATCATTTATTAGTGCGCTCAGGCATTCAAACAACAGATGAATTTTTTAAAGTAATGAGTAAAACCATTAACCGTCATTTGCAAACACCGGGCCGTGAAGTGCAAAGCGCAAGCGAAACAAGCTTTGATAAATGGATTAATCAAGGTGGCGATCACGCACGTAACTACAGCACCAATATTTATTCAGAAGGTTCGTTACTTTCACTTGCTTTAGATATCGACTTACTTGAAAAAAGCCAAGGTAAAATAAGCTACCGAGACGTACACAAAGCACTTTATAACAATCATAAAATGCCCGCTGGATTTACAGATACAGATGTACTTAATATCTTAAAAGATTTAACAGGACGTGATTATTCAAGCTGGTGGCAAGAAAATGTAGAGTCGCCTGCAAGTATTAACTTTGACGACTTACTTACTAAAGTAGGCTTGAAATTTGAGCGCCCTGAAAAAGCAAAAGCACTTGCAAGTATTGATGCTACCGCCAAAAATACAGGTGAATTACTGACGTTAAGTTATGTACGCCGTGGTGGCAGTGCGTGGAAAGCGGGTTTAACTACCGATGATAAAATTGTCGCTATAAACAAACATCACGTAGGTAAAGATTTAAAAACTAGCCTAGAAACGTTTAAGGCAGGCGACAAAGTAACCGTTGACTATCTTCGTCGCGATGCACTTGAAAGCTTAACATTAGTATTATCAGAAGATTTCGATAAGCCTAAAAAAGTAGTTGCTGATAAAGAGGCAACGCCACAGCAAAAAGCACTATTCAAAGCATGGATTGGCGTGGAACATCCAAATGATGTGACAAAAAAATAAATTCAGTTTTTATAGAGTTTAAATACAGTTAACAATTATTAAAAAAGAGCTTCGGCTCTTTTTTTGTTTTGTATAATGGCGTATATAATGTACATGGAAATTTAATATTAAAATTAAATTTAATTATTATTTGGTGTTTTTTATTACTAAATAAAATTACTTATGGATATAGCCTCAAAATGAAATTAGACGACGTTGCTTCAGACTTAACCAACTAATTTGTAATTAACGACTATTTGCACCAGTTATTTGATGCAGTAAATGTAATTTCTGTTCAAGGTTATGACAATGAGCGTCGTGTTATTTATTGGAATGAAGGCAGTGTGCGACTTTACGGATACACCAAAGAAGAGGCCATAGGGCAAAAAATAGAAGACCTTATAATTCCAGAATCAATGTGTGAATTTGTAATTGACGCACACAGTGATTGGGTAGAAAAAGACATAGAAATTCCAGCATCCGAAATTACCCTAAAAGGTAAAAATGGCGAAAGTGTATCTGTTTTTTCTAGCCATGTTATGTTTACAAATCAATATAATACAAAACAAATGTATTGCATTGATATTGACTTATCTGAGGTTAAAAAGGCACAAGCAGATGCATCATTTAATGAGGATATGCTAAAAACTATTTTTGAGGCAATTCCTGACTTATTTTTCTTGATGGAAAATGATGGAACTATTATTGAGTATCATGCCAGTAATGAGACCGATCTCTACACCAAGCCAAAGCAATTTATTGGTAAAAAAATGGGTGATGTACTCCCGCGCGCTGTAGCCAAAAAATTTGAAACCTATATCAGCCTCGTATTAGAAAAAGAGCAGATGATGAGCTTTAAATATGAGCTAGCTTTACCCCATGGGCTCGTTTTTTTTGAAGCAAGAATAAATAAAATAACAGAACATAACCAGTTAATGGTTATTATTCGAGATATTACAGAACAGCATAAATCAGATGAACTAATTAGACATCAAGCGTATTACGATAGTCTAACTTTACTCCCTAATCGTTTTTTAGCACTTGATCGTTTGTCGCAATTGCTTATTGAGGTACAAAGAAATAACGAGAAAGCTGCGGTACTGTTTTTGGATTTAGATGACTTTAAAAAAATAAATGATTCCTTAGGTCATGAAACAGGAGACAAACTTTTAATTGAATCAGCGCAAAGGCTACAAGAGGCACTGCGAAAAGACGACACGGTAGGGCGCCTAGGTGGGGATGAGTTTATCGTATTACTACGAGGTATAACTGATCACCATTCTGCTTTAAAAATTACTGAAAAACTGGTCAATAACTTTAGAGCCCCTTTTAAAATTGAGGGCCGAGAACACATACTTACAGCGAGTATTGGTGTAGCCATATACCCAGAAAATGGTAATACAGTAGCTGATTTATTACGAAACGCTGACACTGCAATGTATCAAGCAAAATCATATGGCCGTAATACTTATTCATTTTTTACTAAAAAAATGAATGTAATTATTCAGCGCCGACTAGTAATAGAAGAGCAGATGCGTGGCGCCCTTGAACGCAATGAATTCGAGCTATTCTACCAGCCCCAATTTGACGCCAAAAATAAACACATCATTGGTGCAGAAGCGTTATTACGTTGGCATAACCCTGTGTTAGGTAATGTAACACCTGATGAGTTTATACCTATTGCCGAAAATACAGGATTAATTGTACCTATTGGCAAGTTTGTAATTAGCCAAGCTTTACACTTTTTAAACACATGGCAAAGTACCTGTAAACGCCAACAAAAATATACAATGGCTGTTAACTTATCTCCTCGCCAATTTAGAGACGTAGGACTACTCAGTTTTATTCAAAACTCATTGAGTGAAGCAAACGTAAATCCCGAAAGTTTAGAGCTTGAAATAACTGAGGGAGTATTGATGAGTTGCCACACAAATGTTGTTGATATACTGACCGAAATTACAGCGTTAGGCATTAACTTATCAATGGATGACTTTGGTACAGGTTATTCATCATTAAGTTATTTGAGGGAGTATCCGTTTAATGTACTTAAAATAGATAGAAGTTTTATTGACGGTATTGTACTAAACAATGAAGATTGTAATCTCGTAAAGGCAATTATTGCCATGTCGCACAGTTTAGGGCTGACAGTGGTAGCCGAAGGCGTAGAAACAAAAGAGCAGCATACTTTGTTGAACAAATTAGACTGTGATTTTATGCAAGGCTTCTATTTTAGTAGACCCATACCAGCAAAACAGTTTCTTGATTTTTCGATGAATTTTGATAAAAAGTAAGATCAAACACTCGATTGTAACAATTCATTGCACGGCTATTGACCTCATTAGCTACTGACGAGTAACCTGTTATAGAAACAAATAAAAAGGATTCTATAATGCGTTTAAAACCTCTTGTAGCTACATTAGCAGCCACATTTTCTTTATCACTTTCAAGTAGTGCCATAGCCGACGAAGGCATGTGGCAACCACACCAACTTCCAGAGTTAGAATCAATTTTAAAAGCCAAAGGGCTTGAAATTGATGTTGAATCTATTTCTAAATTAACCGAATTCCCAATGAATGCGGTAATTAGCCTAGGTGGCTGTACAGCATCGTTTGTATCGCCTAAGGGTTTAGTTGTGTCAAACCATCACTGTGTTTATGGCTCGGTGCAATACAATTCAACACCTGAAAACAACATATTAGAAAATGGCTTTTTAGCTAAAAGCCCTGCTGAGGACTTACCAGCAGCGCCGGGTTCACGCGTATACGTCACAGAAACAGTTACTAATGTGACTGACAAAGTTAGTAAAGGTATTGAAGAACTAAGCGGTAAAGCACGCTACGACGCAATAGTAAAAAACGAAAAAGCGCTAGTAGCCCAGTGTGAAGCCGACGAAAGCTACCGTTGTAATGTGTATTCGTTTCATGGTGGTTTAGAGTTTTACCTAATTAAGTCACTTGAAATTAAAGACGTACGTTTATCTTACGCACCAGCTATGGGCGTAGGTAAATACGGTGGCGATATAGATAACTGGATGTGGCCGCGCCACACAGGCGACTTTGGTTTTTACCGCGCTTATGTAGGCAAAGATGGAAAACCAGCTGAGTACAGCGAAGACAACGTACCTTACGTACCAGACTCTTACCTAAAAGTAAGTGCCAAAGGCGTGCAAGAAGGCGACTTTGTAATGGTTACAGGCTACCCAGGGCGTACTAACCGCTACCGCATTGCAACAGAGGTAGATAACGTATTTAACGACAGCTACCCTAAAGCACGCGTTCATAACTCAAAATACGTGTCGCTTATTGAAGAAAACTCAGAAGACGGCAGTAAAGCGCGTATTGCTTACGAAAGCACCATTGCAGGTTATAACAACTATATTAAAAACTATGGTTCGATGATCGAAAGCTTCAAAAAAGGCACTATGCTTGAGCGAAAAAAACAGTTTGAGCAAGAGTTAACACAATGGATCAATAGCGATGGTGAGCGTAAAGAGCAATACGGAAGCGTATTAGGTGAGCTATCTGAGCTAATTGCACAATCACAAGAGCACAGTGAACGCGACCGAATGTTAGGTTATGTACATCGCTCACAGATGATCAGCACAGCACGACGTTTATACCGCCTAGCTTACGAAAAACAAAAGCCAAATAGCGAACGTGAATCTGGTTATCAAGAACGTGACTTACCTCGCATTAAAGCAGGGCTTGAGCGCATGACGCGCCGTTATGATAGCAAAGTAGACAAAGCTATTTTACTGCACTTTTTAGAGCTGTATGCAGCACTTCCAAAAGAAGAGCGCTTTAGCGAGGTTGATAACGTATTTAAAGTACAAAATGGGTTTGATAAAGCAACCCAAAGCGCGTTACTTGATAGCATGTATGAACAGTCAAGACTCGATAATGCCACTGTTCGCAATTCATTATTTGAACAATCGTTTAGCCAGCTAAATCAAAGCCAAGACCCATTTGTGCATTACGCTAAAGCAATATTTAAAGTAATGAAAGCACAGGAAGATAAATCAAAAGCACTTGCAGGTAAATTACAAGCAGCTCGCCCAGAGCTAATGAGCGCAATAATTGCGTTTAACAAAGCTAAAAACAAACCTGTATACGCCGATGCCAATAGCACATTACGAGTAACCTATGGCACCGTAGGTGGCTACTCACCTCAAGATGGCTTGGTAGCAACACCTTTTACCTCGCTTGAAGGGTTACTAGCTAAAAACACCGATGTTGACCCATTTAATGCACCTAAAAAGTTACAAGAGCAAATTAAAGCTAAGCTTTATGGTGATTACACGGGTGGCATGAATACAGTACCCGTTAACTTCTTATCAAATGTAGACACTACCGGTGGTAACTCAGGTTCGCCAACACTTAACGGTAAAGCAGAGCTTGTTGGTTTACTGTTTGACGGTGTTTACGAAAGTATTATTGGTGACTGGGATTACAACCCTGAGCTTAATCGCTCAATCCACGTTGATTCACGCTACATGCTTTGGGTAATGGATAAAGTAGATAATGCACAAAACTTGTTAGACGAAATGACAATCGTAAAATAAGTAATTAGTGAGATAACAGAAGGGCGCTTACTGTAAAGGAAGCGCCTTTTTTATTAATCATAATGGGTTACGGTTTGTATACGTCAGTAGCTGTACTAGCTCAGACTTGATCTGACAGTTACCCGTTTTTTAATCGGTGACTGTCAGTCTAGATTTGAGCTAAATTTTTCTCAGCCCAGATCAATTTTCCATCTAATAAAGTTTCTAATGGCGTTCTGCCACAGCATATTTTTCCTTGATGAGTTCGGTCATTATTGTAATAAATCATCTATTCGTCCAGATCCTTTTGCAATTCCTCTAATGAGCTATATAGCTTTTTACGGAATGTAACTTGATAGAATTCATTGAGTATCGTTTTATGGAAGCGTTCGCAGATACCATTTGTTTGCGGTGACATAGCTTTGGTTTTTGTATGATCGATATCATTAATAGCCAGATATAACTGGTAATCATGATGTTCGACTTTGCCACAATATTCAGTGCCTCTATCGGTTAGAATACGTAGCATAGGAAGCTCGTACTGTTCGAAGTACGACAGTACTTTGTCGTTGAGTATGTCAGCCGCAGTAATTGGCGTTTTCGTGGTGTAGAGCTTAGCGAACGCTACTTTTCTGTATGTATCAACGAAGGTTTGTTGGTAGATACGCCCAACGCCTTTGAGATTACCGACGTAAAATGTATCTTGAGAGCCTAAATAACCTGGGTGAGCCGTTTCAGTTTCACCACACGCTTCGTCATCATGTTTTTTCTTTTCAAGCGCAGCTACTTGAGCGTCGGTGAGAATAATACCTTCGTTAGCCACTTTATTTTCTAGCGCCTTGAGACGCTTTTTAAAGTTCTCTAGGTCATGACGTAGCCATATTGAACGAACACCGCTGCCAGAAACGAATACGCCTTGTTTTCTGAGTTCATTACTCGTTCGGTGTTGGCCGTGAGCTGGATAATCGACAGCGTATTTAATAACGGCTTGTTCAGTTGCTTCATCAACTCTATTTTTTAAGTTTGGCGCCCTACGACTTTTATCAATTAACGCATCAAGTCCACCGTCTTCGATTAATTCTTGATAACGATAAAATGTATCACGGGATACTCCCATCACTTTGCAGGCTCTTGATGCGTTGCCAAGTTCTTCTGCAAGATTAAGTAAACCCGCTTTGTGTTTAATAATTGGATTGTTAGTATGTAGCATGAGAGTTACCTCTTATATGTTTTGATTTAAAGATTCGACACCTTTTATCAAAACGGGTAACTCTCACTTTTGCAAGTTGATGTGTCAGATCTTGTCTGAACTAATACAGCTAAGTGCCATAAGCGGTCATTGGTAGCCACTGTTTTAGTTACGTTTCAGCAACTTACTATGTATTTGGTATTAAACTTGAAAATGTACGTTTGTAAATTTCAGGCCATTCATTAAAATCTAGCCCCCAGATCTCTTTAGCTTCTATAAACTCAGATTCTAATTCTACTTTTTCACCTGCGACTAAATAATCTTCATAAAGTTGATAATAAGAAGCTGCTTTAGTTGAGAACTTTAATTTGTCAAAATTTACTTTCTCACGCTTAGCGCACAATTCTAATTTATTATATATTTTGTAGAGGCTTAAGCTTATAAACGCATGCTGTATTTCTTTACATTTATGCGAAAAATTGCGTTCACTTGCGCGACTTACCAAAGGAATTAAAACTATTTCACAATAATTTTCTAATTCACCATATCGGCCTGCTTTTTGGTAATAAGGGATAATTTTGATTATATCAGCTTCTGACATTTCATAGTCTTCATACAACTCATTCAACAAGAGAATCGCTTCATCATACTTCTTTGACTTAGCCAAAGAAGTTGCATTCTTTACTTGCTTATAAATATCCATTTACACTCCATTGTTAAAAGCGCATAACGCCCTAACAGGCGAAAAATACTTGGCTAAAATCAGCGACGAAGGAGCAAAAGCCAACTGTTATTAGCCCTTTTGAGTAATTTGTTATATATCTTTTACACCTGATACCTTCGTTATAAAAATACCAAGCTTTTCTTGTAGATCTTCATTGGTAGAAATTGACTCTTCATAAGCAGTAATATGGTCAACATCATATTCATTGACACCGTGAGCAATATTGTCGTTAATTCTCTTTGCTTCTTTTAATGCATCAATTAATTCTTTATCCATTACAGCTTTGTATACATTTAATGCATAGTCACGCTTTTCAGAGAAATCTTTATAAACACTTGGATCAGGAGCATCAATTGGGTTAGGTCTTTCATCCATATGTCTTTCTGCACACTCTTCTTGAAGGTAAAATTTAGATGCTTTAATCACTAAAGATAATGACTTACTGAGCTCGAAAAGAATTGGTTTATTTATATCCCATAATCTATCTTTTCTTTGTTGCCTTATCGAGCTGAAATGAATAACTGTTGCCATAAGAGTCGCGAAAGCAATAACTATATTTGTGGCAATTGATACATCAAACTGCACACCTGCAACTAAAATAGAAACAAATAGAATAAATCCAGCAAAAAAACCAACGATGGAACCAACTAGAAATTTAAACACCTAAACCCCGAAAGATATATTACAACTTTATCAGAGAACACTATCCCATTTTAGCGGGAAAACGTTCTTATTTTATGAACTTACATTAATAACAAACAGTTTAAGTTATTGCTAGCTATAAATATTATGCTTTCTGATATTTATACAAGCATTTAAAAAAGAGGAAGGTTTCCTCTTTTTCTTACTAAGTTAGTGACAACTCGCCTGAATAACCATTGATCGCTCCAAGCTTTACTTCGGCAAAGTATCAGTTGCAGATCTTTACACACTGTACTTATTTATATTTTTAAAAGACACTTGAGGCTGTTCTACATAGATAGCGCCACTTTATTTGACGTTTTTTTAGACTTTAAACTAGCAAATAGCGGACGTTAATTTAAATTCCACACTTCAAATAAACATATAAGTTTTATTTCAAAATATGATCTTAAATTACACCACCCTAATGATTTAAAAGTTGTTATTTTGAAGTGTACTTGAAATATACATGGGTCTAATTTTGAGTTTTTGTATTAAGCAAACTTTTGAACATGCTTTTTAGTTTATGTAAGAACGATCTCGGCGTTTGTTTTTCTAGTTCATGTATATGGCCTAAGAAATCTATAAATTCCCCTTTTTGGTATTTAAAGGGCGTTTTTTTGTCTTCATCTAATTCATGTATATGGCCTAAGAAATCTATAAATTCCCCTTTTTGGTATTTAAAGGGCGTTTTTTTGTCTTCATCTAATTGTTCCATTAACTGACTCGGTGAAATAGGAGGACAAGGTAAATCAATCGATTTACTTTGGGTCATAACACGTATGAACTTTCTATCCACCGTTAAAAAGTAATCCATACTATTTGTTTCAGCAGACCATAGATGAAAAGCATCAAGAAGTTGATTATCTGAAATACCTTTGCAAATAGTCTTAAATCTTTCGATGTTCTTCAAGTTAGTTACCATATGCGGAGGCAAACGTTTAAACGTTGGGCTATTAAAATCAGCTTTTGAAGGTTCGAAATTTAGCAATGATTTATAGAAACCTATAATCCTATCTTTTTGTAGGTGCAAACTTAAATCCGACTGTTGAAAGTAGGAACGCTCAACTGCTGATTCAACTTCCTGTATTTCTATATCCGCAAAAATAAAACCTATTTTTCTTATTGCGGATCTATGCCAACTTTCATAGCGTAGTTCAGAATAAGAATATAGTTGAATATCATTTAAACCAGCTTTTTTTGCGATAGTTGGTAGCCACTCAATTTGTTCACTTAGCCAAGACTCGGTATCGTGGGGTAGTTCTTTAGGTATATAACCTAACGACTCGGCCTTCATTTTGCTTTCATCGTCATATTTAGTAAGTTTGGCACCTTCTAGCATCTCGCTATGACTTAAAATACAGTTATCTACAAATATCCTGATTGGTGTGTTCATAAAGCTATCTCTAATTATTATTATCAACCAATATATATGAACTTAAGTTCATTGATAAACTGTCAATAGGTCTGATGAGGCTATTGTTTGATAGAGGTTTTTAAAGTTTGGGTGTGAAATGAGTCGATATCAATCAGCTTTAGTTGATTGTTAGTAATTTGGGTTGTTTAAATCTTCTTTTCTAACACGCTTCTGTCCAAAAACGAGTTTAACCGACCGTCTGCTTCTCGCTCTGAGCTGCCTTTAACTTAAATCAAATCACCTTAACACCCTTAAATATATTTCATGTACATTTTATAACCAAGAAGTGCTAGGTTAGTGGTAAATTAATTGAAGGAAATAATTATGAAATTAGAGTCATTAGCACTGCACCACGGTTACGAATCTGAGCCTACGACCAAATCGGCAGCCGTGCCTATTTATCACACTTCTTCTTATACATTTGACAACACGCAGCATGGCGCTGATTTATTCGATTTAAAAGTACCTGGAAATATTTACACCCGCATAATGAACCCAACCAATGCCGTACTTGAACAACGTATTGCTGCAATGGAAGGGGGTATTGGTGGGCTAGCCGTGGCCTCTGGGATGGCTGCTATTACGTATGCTATTCAATGTTTGTGTGAAGTCGGTACTAACATTGTCAGCACCAGCCAAGTATATGGTGGGACGTATAACTTATTTGCTCATACACTACCTAGGCAAGGTATTGAAGCACGCATGATTAAAGCCGATGACTTTACCGCGTTCGAGAATGCTATTGACGACAACACCCGCGCTGTTTTTTGTGAATCTATTGGTAATCCTGCAGGTAATATTGTTGATATTGAACGTTTAGCACGTATTGCACACGGCAAAGGTGTGCCGCTTATTGTTGATAATACCGTGGCTACGCCGTATTTATGCCGCCCATTTGAGCTGGGCGCCGATATAGTGGTTCACTCACTTACAAAGTATATAAACGGGCACGGTACTGCTATTGGCGGCATGATTGTCGACTCAGGTAAATTTGATTGGAAAGCGAATGCCACGCGCTTTGCAATGATGAACGAGCCCGATCCGTCGTATCACAATGTGGTTTATACCGAAGCTTTTGCTGAAGCTGCATTTATTGCACGTTGTAGAGTAGTGCCACTTAGAAATACTGGCGCAGCGCTTGCGCCTAAAAACGCATCTGACATTTTAATTGGCCTTGAAACCTTAGGCTTAAGAATGGATCGCCACTGCGAGAATGCACAGCAGCTAGCTGAGTATTTAGAAAATCATCCAAAAGTGCTTTGGGTTAATTACGCAGGGCTTAAATCAAGCCCGTATAACGAAATGAGCCAAAAAATTACCAGTGGTCAAGCATCGGGTATTTTAAGCTTTGGTATTGCTGGTGGCCTAGAAGCGGGTACTCGTTTTATTGATGCGCTAAACATGATCTTACGCTTAGTTAATATTGGCGATGCCAAGTCGCTTGCGTGCCATCCTGCGTCAACTACACACCGCCAATTAAATGATGAAGAGCTTGCTAATGCGGGTGTAAGTCGCGATTTAATCCGTTTGTCAGTTGGTATTGAAAACATTGCTGACATAATTGCCGATGTAAGCCAAGCGCTCGATAAAGCATAGTTACCTCACTACCTTTCATAAAAAACTTTAAAGCATAAAAAGCGTTAGTTGAAAATAAACTATCGTTTTTTATGTTTTTCTAAAACCAATTAACAAGTATACACCCTTATTTTATATACCTTTTTTATAAAACCTCCCTAAGACTTTTATATTTCTATCGTTTGTTTTTCATTCACATGTCAATTTTGTATTGACACTAAGATTAGTTACTACTACATTTGTAACAGTGTCACTACAAATGTAGTAATAGGAGCGACAATGAAACTTAGTGATTTTGAAATGGATATTATGCAGCTGCTCTGGCAGGAAGAACCCTGTACCGCGAGTCAACTACATAAAGTGCTTTTAGCTGATAAGCAAAAAGATAAAAAAGTAGCCTATACAACAGTTAAAACTATTGTAGATAGGTTAGAACACAAAGGAGCGATTGAGCGTTGTGGACATGAAGGACGAGCTATTATTTTTAGAACAATCGTTACTCAAGACACATTATCGGAGCAAGCTATGCCTAGTTTTATGCAACGATTTTTTAAAGGTAATTCTCGTAGTTTAATTGCCCACTTTATCAAAGAAGAAAAGCTAAATGATGAAGATATAGAATATTTACAAACGCTTTTAAAAAATAAAAAGTTAGATTAAAGGAGAGGGTAATGACGGATTATTTACTAACTTGCACACTTATTAGCTTATGTATTTTGCTTACAGTAAAAAGGCTTAAAAATGCCCCAGCACGATTAAACTTTTACATTTTAATGATTGCCTTGGCATGTTGGTTTGTCCCTTGGCAGTACTTTTCCCAGTTACCCTTATTTGAAGGGGCAAATCGTTACACATTTAACGTGGCGCAATTGATTCCCGATGTTAAAGCACTAATACCAAATGCTGAACAAGTAGCAACTAAGGACGAATTACAAAGCGATATGGGTATATGGGACTTATTGCCATCACTTAGTAATGTTTTTATAGTTTTAGTTTTAGCTGGTTTTGGATTGTTTTCATTACGCGTGAGCCTTTATGTAAAGCTTATAAAAAACTTATACATTAACTCAAAGCCAAGTCCTGAACTTAAACACATTAACAATCAGTATCCAATTAGACTAACAACCCATACAGAGCCTGCTTTTGCTACCGGGTTAATAAAGCCTGTTATTTGGCTAGAGTCGACGATGGTAAATCGTGAAGAATTAGATTCAGTCATTCAACACGAGGTAACTCATTTACAACAAGGTGATATTTATTGGACGTGGCTTATTTGTTTTATAGAAAGCGTTTTTTGGTGGAATCCTATTTGCTTAAAGTTAACTGGTTTAGCAAAAGAGCAACTCGAACTTAGCTGTGATGAGTTGTGTATGCAAAAGCTAAAAGGTAAATACCAATTGGATTTAGCCAGTTTATTGCTACAAGAGCAAAGTGCTAAAAGCTCGCCTCACTTTTTTACCCCCCCACTTTTGAATATTGCTCATTCTAAGAGTTTTAATATTCAGAGGATCAAAATGTTAAACAAGGAAAAAACAATGAAAAGTAAATATTTGGTTATGGTTGCGGCGGCAATGTCTTTTAGTGCTTTAGCTGCAGCGCAAATTGTAGATGGTAGTTCAGATAACAAGCAGCCAAGTAATAATACGTCTCAGGCTCCTGTTAAAAGTGAAGAATATAAACAACAACTTGCACAGCTTCTAAAAAGTGCTGCTGGGGCAAAAAGTGATACCCCTGAACTGTTAAACCAAGCTGCGCAAGGCATACAACAATGGCACTTAAATAGAGATAAACTTGCTGGTTTTGAAGAAGCTGAAATTAAACTACAAAGCTTTAGGCTGCTAGATCACGTTTACTCTAAACTTGAGCAATATGAAGATATACTGAGTGCTTACGAAAAATGGTATGAGCCTGGTAGTAACCCGCCTTACTTTTTAAAAAATTCACTAGCAACCGCGTATATACAACTAGGGCGTTATGAGCTTGCTGTTTCAGAGCTTGAAGATTTATCAAAACAGCTTGAAGGGAAACTACATGTTGGCTCTGCTGATAACTTAGCACTGGCATACATTTACCTTGATGATTACGATAAAGCGTTAAAAACCCTAGAGAAGGTTGATGCAAAAGACGATGTATACGGAAATATCCTTAAATATTATGTTTATGATAAACAAAATAACCGTAAAAAGATGGATGAAATCAAAAGTAAAATCCCAGAAGCATTTGCAGTTACCCCCGCGTTATTACCACAAAGCGGCCTACCTGGTTCGCAATTGTTGAGATTGCTATAAGTTTTCAATTACGATGAGGCTCGGAGTATCTGAGCCTCTGTTTATGTTATTGGTACAAATACAGTAAAATAGGTCTAGATTATTTAAATCTCTTGGGTAATCGCTTAGCGATAACCTAAATAAAAATGGCTAAAAGTAGTGATTTTTCACAATAGTTGGTATGTTACAAGTAACATTTTATTTAATTGTGTGTGATGAAAAAAAACAAGCGTTCTTCTCTTCAAGATATTGCCGATGCGGTTGGTGTAACCAAAATGACGGTGAGTCGTTATTTACGTAATCCCGAAAAAGTATCAGAGTCTACTCGCACTAAAATTAGTGCAGCTATTGATACGCTAGGTTACATTGCAAATAAAGCCCCTGATTTACTCTCTAATGCTAAAAGCTACTCTATTGGTGTACTAGTCCCATCGTTAACGAACCACGTATTTGCTCAAGTTATAAAAGGTATTGAAGACGTAACAGGGCCTGCAGGATATCAAACAATGTTAGCCCATTATGGTTACAACCCTGAAATTGAAGAAAAACGGGTTGAGTATCTATTGTCGTATCACGTTGATGGTTTAATTTTATCAGAAACCACACACACAGACAGAACGCTAAAAATGATTGAAACGTCAGGCGTACCTGTGATTGAAATAATGGATACTCATCACTCTCCAATGCAGCAAGTGATTGGTTTTGATAACGTTAAAGCCGCTTTTGATATGACGACGGCACTTTTAAATAAAGGCTATCGCAATATTGTTTATATAGGTGCAAGGCTCGATGTACGAACACGCCTAAAATTTCAAGGTTATTCAGATGCTATGTTAGCTAAAGGTTTTACGCCTAAAAGTGTGATGACTGATCAAGCTTCATCTTATAGTTTAGGTGCTGAACTTTTACAAAAAGCGCGTACTGACTACCCAAATACTGACTGTTTGTTTTGTACTAATGATGATTTAGCAATTGGGGCTATTTTTGAATGCCAGCGAAACAACATTTTAGTGCCTAGCCAAATGGGGGTTGTGGGTTTTCATGGCCATGATATTGGCCAAGCAATGGTGCCTCAATTAGCAAGTGTGATCACCCCTCGTTATCAGATAGGTAATGTTGCGGGAAGAGAGTTGTTGAGCCGGATTAATTCAGATTTGGATGCTAGGATTAATTATAAGCAAGTAATTGATACTGGTTATATAGTTCATCTAGGTGAAAGTGTTTAAATACTCTAATTATATGAGCCTAATTACCTGTGCCTAATTACCTGAGCCTAAATAACAAAAGGCTCAGGTAATTTTTATATGTGTGATGATAACTCTACATACTGTAATTTTACAAAAACAGAGAAATAATCATAGCGACAAGTGCGCCAACAGTACCAATAATAGTTTCCATTACCGTCCACGTTTTAAGAGTTTGCATTTCGCTCAAACCGAGATAGCGACTCGCTAACCAAAATCCTGAGTCGTTTACATGGGAGAGCACAATAGAGCCCCCACCAATAGCGATAGTGACAGCGGCAAGCTGCGCTCCATCAAGGCCTAAAGGCTGAAGCATTGGAATAATTAAGCCACACGCTGTAAGCATAGCTACTGTCGCAGAGCCTTGAATAACCCGCACAGCGGCTGATAATACAAAAGCGAGTATTACAATCGGTAATCCTGAGCCAGCTAAGTAATTACCTAGTGCAGTACCTACTCCGGAATCAACTAATACTTGTTTAAATACCCCACCGGCACCAGTGACAAGAATAATAATTCCTGCAGGTTGTAAGGCACTACCACAAATTTCCATGATTCTAGCATTAGGGACACCGCGCCTTGCACCGAGCAAATAAAATGCCATTAGGCAGGCAACTAAAATTGCTGTAAATGGATGACCTATAAAGGCTAACCAATTATATAAATCAGAGTCTTTTTCAACAAAGCGGCTACCAATAGTATTTAAACTAATCATAATTAACGGCAGAGCAATTAAACCTAATGCTAATCCAAAACTAGGCGTCCCTTTACCAACTCTTTGGTTATCGTCGATTTGTTCGTGCTGTGGGAGTTCTACATGAATAGATTTAGAAATAATAGAGCCCCAAATTGGACCTCCTATAATCATTGCCGGTATGGCAGCAATAAGGCCAAATAAAATCATATAACCATAGTCAGCGCCTAATTGAGAGGCAACCAAAATCGGCCCTGGCGCAGGAATAAGAAACGCCTGACAAGACGCTATCCCAGCAAGTAGCCCAATACCAATTTTAACAACGCTGCCACCGCCTTTTCGTACCACAGCAAAAACAATACCGATTAAAAGTACAACGGCTACATCAAAAAAGAGGGGGAGGGCACAAATAAAGCCCGTAAAGGTAAGCGCCCAATTAGCGTTTTTTTCTCCAAAACGGTGTAAAAGTGTGTGGGCAATGCGATCCAGCGCGCCGGTTTCTTCCATTACTTTGCCAAACATGGCGCCTAAAGCGACCACCACCGCTACAAAGCCTAGTGTTCCGGCCATTCCTTTTTGAATTGTAGCGGCAATTATTTCTGGGCTCATTCCTGAGAATAATCCTGCAATCATAGAAACAAGGATCAAAGAGACGACAGCATGTAGTCGTACTTTCATTACTAAAAAAAGCAATAAAAATATGGAGCCTACCGCTGTTAGTATTAATGATAAATCTGACATTTTTCCCTACTTATATTCAGTGTGAATTATGATGTTTAGTGTGTGTTTAACTTCACTTTCGTATTTGTTACGCGTAACATGTTACCCGTAACTCAATATAATATATACATTGAAAATAATTAATTATTAAATTAAGGCGAGGGTAAATACATGAGTAACACAAATGTAGGTCGTATTTATATTGTAATGGGGGTTTCAAGCACAGGAAAGTCAAGTGTGGGTGATGCATTGGCAAAGCGCATTGGCGCTAAATTTATCGACGGAGACGACTTACATCCCAAGGCTAATATATTAAAAATGTCATCTGGGCAGCCTTTAAACGATGCTGATCGTGTGCCTTGGCTCGAAAGAATACGTGATGCTGCATTTAGCATTGAAAAGAAAAATGAAGTCGCGGTAATAGTCTGCTCAGCATTAAAAAAGAAATACCGAGAACAAATATGTGATGGAAATATAGGCATTACCTTTTTACATCTTTTTGGTGATTTTGAGCTGGTTAAAAGCCGTATGCAAGACAGAAAAGGGCATTTTATGCCTGTTGATTTACTCAAAAGCCAATTTGAAGCGCTAGAAGTTCCAAAAGAAGATGAGCCCAATGTTATAAATATAGATATTAATAACTCATTTGAGCAAGTAGTCGAAAGCTGTATTAGCGCAACTAAAATGAATAGCCACAACAAGTTAAAAGTTTTTAGTTAATCAATTAACTGTTACTTTTAACATTTAGGGGCTTTATTTGTTATGAGTTAGCGTCTGCTCGTGGTGTTTCTAAAATCGCTTTTTTTTCATCTTCAGATAATATTATCCAATCAAAAATTTCTTCGTTAGTACGCCCACAACCGGTGCAGTAACCGCTGCGCCTTTCGCATATTCCTAGGCAATCAGTTTTAAATTTAGATTGTTTTTTGTTTTGATTTAATTGGCGCATATTAAAGTCCTAGTGGTGGTGCAATTTCAAAGCGAGTAGAAAACCCGTTACCTTCTTGATTAGTAGAGAGTGTAATGACTGGGGTTTTAGTATCAAGTACAAAGGTGCTGTAAATTGAACTTGCTGTTTCTTTTTGGCTTTCCAACCAACCTGTTTTGGTTAAGCATTGGCGTAATTGCTTAGCCAGTTTTTGATGAGACTTTATTGTTTGCGTTTGTGTTTTAACAGGTGTTTGGCATTGGTAGCTTGCTTGCTCTGACTTATTTAAAGTAACCGTACAGTTTGCTCCAATCATATGAGCACTAGTACGCCATTGATTAGTAAACTGGTTATTTACTTTATCTGTTTTGATTGAATTAAAACCAGACTCATAACTGCTTATAAGGTTATTTATGGTGCTGCATTCATCGGGTGTTACTGTGGTTTTTACAGACTGATTCGTTGTAGTAGTAGTGGTTGTTGTAGTTGTAGTCTGATTAGTTTTGCTGGTACAGCCCGCTAAAATAAACGCGACAATAGAAGGAATAATATAGTTTTTCATAGTTCACAGTAACCGAGTAATTTAGCCACGCACTATATCACACGTGATTTACTGTAAAAATAAAAAGGCCCATATAAATATGAGCCTCTTTGTTAGTCACAACTAATGCTATTTATGGCGACCTTGCAAGCATTTAACTACATCTTCAAGGGCTAAGCCTTGGCGTTGTAGTAATACAGTCAGGTGATAAATTAAATCAGCAGATTCGTTTGTTAGCTCATCGTTATCGTGTTTCATAGCGGCAAGGGCAACTTCTACGCCTTCTTCACCTACTTTTTGACAACTACGGCTTAAGTCTTTTGCAAATAATGACGCTGTGTAGCTTTTTTCAGGGTCGTCATTTTTACGCGCAACAATCACATCTTCTAACTGTGCTAAAAAGCTTAAACTTGGTTTTGCTTCATCACCAAAACAGCTTTGTGTACCTAAGTGACACGTTGGGCCTTCTGGGTTGGCAAGTACTAAAATTGAATCGTAGTCACAATCTGTATGCACAGATACTACGTTTAAGTAGTTTTCTGATGACTCGCCTTTAGTCCATAAACGCGATTTTGAACGCGAGTAAAACGTTACCTTATTGGTATCAAGCGTAACAGCGAGTGCTTCGCTGTTCATAAAGCCTTGCATTAAAATAACACCAGAGCGGGCATCTTGAATAATCGCAGGGATCATATCACTTTTAGCGAAATCGACCTGAGCTTGGTTTTGTTGTGTTACTTGCATAATCTTGCTGCCACTTGGTTATCTGTTAAAAATTGTTTTAGTTCGCCAATGTTAATCACATTTTTATGAAAAACGCTGGCAGCTAATGCACCATCTACTTTGCTTTGTTTAAATACATCAACAAAATCTTGCATACTACCCGCACCGCCAGAGGCGATTAAAGGAATGTCACACAGCTCGCGAATTTTACTTAGTTGCTCGTTGTCGTAACCGTTACGAACGCCATCTTGGTTCATACAGTTTAATACAATTTCGCCTGCGCCTAGGTCTTGTACGCGTTTAACCCATTCTTGTGTTTTATAGCGCGTACGGCTTGATGCATTAGGATCGCCGGTTAATTGGTAAACTAAATACTCGCCGGTAATTTCATCAAAAAAGCTGTCAATGCCGACTACAACACATTGCTTACCAAACTCATCGTGTAATTCTTTAATAAGTTCAGGACGCGCAATAGCAGGGCTGTTAATGCTTATTTTGTCTGCGCCGCGCTCAAGTACCCGCGCTGCATCAGCCACTGATTTAATACCGCCCGCTACACAAAATGGAATATCGATATTACGTGCAATGCTCTCTACCCAGTTTACATCAAGTAGGCGTTTTTCAACGCTTGCACTGATTTCGTAAAAAACCAGTTCATCGGCGCCAGCTTCGCTGTAGGCTTTAGCCATTGTTAAAATATCGCCAACTATTTCATGGCCTTTAAACTTTACGCCTTTAACTACTTGACCGTCTTTAACGTCTAAACACGGGATTATGCGTTTTGATAACATGCCAGTGCCTCCTCAACGCTAAATGCGCCATCAAGCAATGATTTACCTAAAATAACGCCGCCCACACCAAGCTCTTTAAGCTTTTTAATGTCATCTAGTGAGCTTACGCCACCTGAGGCTTGCACTTTAATTGTGCTGTTATGGCGAGTTAAATCTTCGTAAAGCTCAAACGATGGACCCGTCATGGTGCCATCTTTACTGATGTCCGTGCATAAAAAATCAATAACACCTAAGCTTACATAAAAATCTACCAGCTCAAGTAAACCAAATTCAGATTCACTTAACCAACCGTGCGTTGCTGGTGCCCAGCCCATGGCTGTTTTATTTACATCAAGAGCAATTACAAAATGCTCTGCGCCAAATTGCTCAATCCAGGCTTTTACTTGTTCGCGTTTTTCTACTGCCATTGAACCAATAACAACTTGGTTTGCACCGGCTTTTAGCCAATCACTTACATCTTGCTCTGAGCGAATACCGCCGCCCACTTGGTACGGTACGTTAAGTGCTTTGGTTGCAGCTTGAATATGTTTCCACTGTTTTTTACTTGGATCGCGTGCACCTTCTAAATCCACAAGATGTAGTTTACCTGCGCCACTGTCGGCGTATTCTTTTAAACGCGCGCCAAGTTCGAAAGGGTAAAACTGTGCTGTGTCGTATTTACCTTGGTACAAGCGCACAATTTGATTTTGTAATACGTCTAATGCTGGAATAATCACAAATAATCTCTTTTTTGTTAGTTAATGGGCAGCTTACAACTGCCAATCAACAAAATTTTGTAATAAACGTGCGCCAACTTTTGCGCTGCGCTCTGGGTGAAATTGCATGCCTGCGTAGTTGTCTTTAGCAACAATGGCTGAAAAGGTTTGACCATATTCGCCGCTCACTAGTGTGGCGTCGTTTACGGTGTGCGCAAAGCTGTGAACAAAATACACTTGCTCATCAAGCGTTAGCCCTTTAGTTAATGCATGCTCTTTGTTAACGCTTAAGTTGTTCCAACCCATATGCGGCGACGTTAAATTGCCTACATCAAGCGCTTTTACTTGTCCTGGTATTTTACCTAGGCACTGTACGTTACCTTCTTCGGTGCTTTCGCACAGTAACTGCATACCTAAACAAATACCCATAAGCGGGCGCTGGTATTCATTTATAGCTTGTTGCCAACCGTTATCGACTAGGCGTTTCATAGCAACCGATGCATGGCCTACACCTGGCAATATAGCGCGCTCAAAACCCGCTAATTGCTCTGGTGATGTTATTACTGTTGGCGTTTGGCCTAAGCGTTCAAACGCAAAGCGTACGGAATTAATATTGGCACAACCGGTATTAATTATGGCAATCATAAACATCCCTTAGAGCTGGCTGTTTGTTGGGTCGTGTCTTGTGCTACGGCCATACGAAGAGCACGTGAAAACGCTTTAAATAAGCCTTCTACTTGGTGATGACAGTTACCGTCGCTTACCGATAAAATAAGGCTAATAGCGGCGTTATCACTTAAGCTTTTGAAAAAGTGCTCAACCATTTGTACGTCTAAATCGCCAGCTTTTTCGCGACTAAAGTTAGCGTTTAATACAAATGATGCACGGCCCGATAAATCAATTTGTGCTTCGGCTTTACACTCGTCCATAGGAAGCGCAAAACCATAGCGTGCAATTTGCGATTTGGTGCCAAGCGCTTGTTTAAGTGCAACACCAAGAGCAATACCAATGTCTTCAACAAGGTGGTGCTCATCTATGTGTAAATCGCCTTTGGCTTTAATGTTTAAACCAATGTTTGCGTGGGTGCGAATTTGATCTAGCATGTGATCAAAAAAGCCAAGTCCGGTGTCTATGCTGCCATTTTTAGTTTGATCTAAGTTTATGGCTACATCAATTTGGGTTTCTTTAGTGTTGCGTGTAACACGACCTTCGCGGTTTGCGGTAGTCAATTTTGTCACTATCGCACTCCAATCGCCGTCGTATAAAATACCTTCACAACATAAGTTTTGAGCAAGGCCAATATCGGTCTGGCGATCGCCAATAACAAAAGAGCGCGCTAAGTCTACTTTGCCAGAGCGCATAAGCTCGGTAAGTAAGCCCGTTTTAGGTTTACGGCAATCACAGTTTTGCTCATCAAAGTGTGGGCAAATTAATACTTCGTCAAAGCTAATGCCTTGGCTTTGCATTATGTCCATCATTTTGTCTTGTGCTATGTCAAAATCAGCAGTAGGAAAGCTATCCGTGCCTAAACCATCTTGGTTAGACACCATTACTAAACGGTAACCTGAGGCTTGTAATTGTAATAACGCAGGAATAACACCAGGTAAAAATGCTAGCTTTTCAAGGCTATCTACCTGTTTGTCGGTAATTGGCTCTTCAATAATAGTGCCGTCGCGGTCTATAAATAAATAGGGGTTACTCATGATACTTCGTTTCCTGCTAAAGATGCTGCGGTAGCCGGCGTTTGTAAGCCATCTAACCAAATTTTTACTTGTTCAAGTTCTTGTTCACTGCCAATTGAAATTCGTAGCCAGTCGTCTTCACCGTATAGTGTAAAAGCGCGCATAACCAAACCTTGCTCAAGTGCAATTTTAAAGTAGTTTTTGTCGGCTAATTTTAAAGTAACAAAGTTACCTTCACCAGTGAGAATTTTTAATGCAGCAGGGGAGGCGTTTAGCCAATCTACCAACTTAGCTTTTAAGCTATTTAGAATAGTAACTTGGCGGCGCATTGATGTAATTGCATCGGGTGCAATTGCTTGCGCTGCAATACTTGCTACAACACCTGATACCGGATACGGCGCAATGACTTTACGAATTGGCGCTAGTACGCTCACTTGTGCAAGCGTAAAGCCTGTTCTGAGCCCTGCTAGCGCAAAGGCTTTAGAAAGCGTACGCAAAACCACTACATTACTAAACTCATTAATAAGTTTAGTCGCGCTTTGCTCTGGGCAAAACTCTATATAGGCTTCGTCAACAATAACTAATGCTTTACCTGCAAGTGCTGTTGCAATCGCTTTTACTTTATCAAGTGGCGTTAAGCTGCCAGTTGGATTATTTGGGTTACAAATAAATACCAGCTTTGAGCTGCCAACAGCTGCAACTATTTCATCAACACTGCCACTTAATAATAATTCTTGTGTAAGCGCGTTAATACTAACGTTGTGTGTATCGGCGGTAACTTTGTACATACCGTAAGTTGGTAAAAATAGCGCAATACTATCTTTAGCTGGCTCACAGTATGTGCGCACTAAAAGCTCAATGCCTTCATCTGCGCCGCGCGTCATTAATACATTTTCGCTTTCAAGATCTGTATAAGCTGCGTACCTGTCAATAACCAGTTGCGGTTGTGGGTCGGGGTAGCGATTTAAATCCTCAATACTCAGTTCAAGATTTTTAGCATACGGGCTTTCGTTAGCATTTAGCCACGTAGTACCGGTTAGCTTTTCACTTTTTGCAGAGCTGTATGCAGCAAGGGCTGCAATATTCTTAGGTAATAAGCTAGACGCTTGTGCGCTCTCATTGCTCATTTTTAATTGCCTCTAAACGAATTGAAACCGCATTAGCGTGGGCATCAAGGCCTTCTGCATCTGCAAGTGGTAAAATTGCTTTTGAAAGCTGCGTTAAACCACTTTTAGTAATTGTTTGCACTGTGTATGTACGGAAAAAATCAAGCAAGTTTAAACTCGAGTAAGTTGCACTGTAACCATATGTTGGTAACACGTGGTTAGTACCCGATGCGTAATCGCCTGCAGATTCTGGTGTGTAGTCACCTACAAATACTGAGCCTGCATTTTTAACTTTATCTAGGTAAGGTGTTGCATCGCCTAGTTGTAAAATTAAGTGCTCTGGGCCGTATTGCGCCGATACGTCAAATGCTTGTTTAACTGAATCAACTAAAATAAGTGAAGAATTAGCGAGCGCTTGCTCGGCTGTTTCTTTGCGGCTCAAATTAGCTAATTGGCTTGTAAGTGCCTGCTGAGTTTGTTCTATAATACTTTCGCTGTTACATAGTAAAATAACTTGCGAGTCAGCGCCGTGCTCTGCTTGTGAGAGTAAATCGGCGGCTATAAATTCTGGGTTTGCACGTTCATCTGCAATAACTAATACTTCAGAAGGACCTGCTGGCATATCAATTGCCATACCTGGGATAGTTTGCGCAACGAGCTGTTTAGCCATTGTTACGAAGCTATTACCTGGGCCAAAAATTTTGTTTACTTTAGGAACTGATTCAGTGCCATAAGCCATTGCTGCAATTGCGCCTGCGCCACCACTTTCTATCAAAGTAGTAATGCCACATAACTTAGCTGCATATAAAATAGCAGGGTTAATTGCTTTATCACCTTGTACCGGCGTAGCAAGTACAACGGTTTTAGCGCCGCTTAACTGTGCTAATACACCTTGCATAATAACCGACGATGGCAGCGGAGCACTGCCACCGGGTACATAAATACCGACTGCTTCGATGGCTTGATATTTCAGTTCACATACAACGCCTGGTTGGGTTGATAATTTAATATCTTTTGGCAACTGCGCTTCGTGAAAACGTTTAACATTTGCATAAGCGGTGTCAATTGCGTATTTAAGCTCAGCACTTAGTGCTTGCTCAGATGCGTTAATTTCATCTAGCGGTACGCGCAAACGTGGGTTAGCTCTATTATCAAACTCTTTGGCCATGCTAAGTAAGGCCTCATCGCCTTGCTCTTTTACATTACCTAAAATAGTTTTGCATATTGCTTCAACCTTTGCGCTTACAGAAACTGCAGGGCGCATTAGCGCCGCTGCTTGTACTTGTGAAGATTCCTCATTCCAACGAAGCATGGTACTTACTCCATCATTTTTTCAATTGGCATAACTAAAATAGAGTTAGCGCCTAGGGCTTTTAACTGCTCCATTGTTTCCCAAAATAATGTTTCGCTGCTTACCATGTGCAGTGCTACGTATTCTTCATTACCCGCAAGGGCAAGTAGAGTCGGTTGACCAGAACCAGGTAAAATTTCACAAATTTCATCAAGTTTGTTTTTTGGTGCGTGTAGCATGATGTATTTGCTTTCTTTAGCTTGTCTAACACCACGTAGGCGCGGCATAAGCTTATTGATTAGTGCTAGTTTGTCAGCGTCTTGCAGATCTTTATTTTGAATTAAACATGCGTTTGATTCTAAAATTGTATCACCTTGAATTAAGCCGTTAGCTTCAAGTGTTGCGCCAGTAGATACTAAATCACAAATTGCATCAGATAAACCTGCACGTGGTGCTACTTCAACAGAGCCAGTAAGCATTACTGTACTTGCGTTGATGCCTTCGCGCTTTAACCACTGAGTTAAAATTTCTGGGTAGGTAGTTGCAATACGTTTGCCTTCAAACCAGCTCTTATCGCGAGTGCCTAGCTCTTGTGGCCAAGCAAGTGCAAGACGACAGTAACCAAAATCTAGTTTTGAAAGTTTGTTTACTTCGCTTGGAACACCTTGGCGTTCACGTTCTGCTTGAACTTCTACTAGTACGTTTTCGCCAACAATACCTAAATCACATACACCGTCCATTACTAAACCAGGAATATCGTCATCGCGCACACGTAGTACGTCAATTGGCATATTAGTTGAGTGTGCAATTAAGCGTTGTTCACGAAGGTTAAGTTTAACACCTAACTGTTTTAACAGATCTTGACAATCTTTAGATAGGCGGCCGCCTTTTTGGATGGCGATACGTAGACGATTTGTGTTACTCATTATTCATTTTCCTTTAATTTAAAAACTAAAAACCCCGAGGGGAACCTCAGGGCGAAAATGAATCAATGTTTTTTGAATCGCCAGAGGTTCCTTTTAGGAATAACCTCTCAGCGAAAGACCTGACAGGTTATTCCGGTGAATGGTGGTGATGATGTACTGTTGTCAGGTTTAAGCGCATTTTTTATCCTATGTAACTGCTCGTTGTTATAGTAACGTTCAGTTGTTATCTGTTTAAATAAATTTCGCATTCATAAAAACATAAACAGCCATATTATGGCAAGTTTTTTTTAGCTTAATTAAAGCATATCTTATAACTGTCGATAATATTAAGAAGGGAAGTACATTTTTTGCATATATTTGTTTGTTTATTAGCCAAACCAAGCGTTTAGATAATTTAACAGTAAACTAAGGAAGTGTGTATGGATATCATGATTCCTTATTTAGGAAGAATAACCAGACTAGAAGTTGAGTCAAAAAGTGCTTTTCATATTGCGGGTGTGCAAAGTGGATCGGCCGCTGAAAAAGTTGAGCTAGAGAATAAAAAAAGGCGTGAGTTACAAAAAAAGAAAAAGCTCAATATGCTTGATGATCAAAATAGTAAAAAAAAGTCTAACGTAGATGATGACGAAAACCCCCATTTAGATACGTGGGCTTGATAATACCAATTTTACTAAATACATAAGCAATTAACTAAAAAGGCCCTTGCGGGCCTTTTTACTATGTATTTTGCTTATGCCAATTAGCTTAAACTCTTAAGCAGATAGGCATTACTATTGGTTTTTGCTTTTAAATATATAAAAGCTAAATATAGCGAACACACATACCTGAGCTACAATACCTTGCCATGTTGACTTAATACCAAGCCATGCTATTTCAAAGCTCATTGGTAGCGACGCAATACCTATTATATCGGCCTCTTGTAATGCAATAACGGCTTTGCCCATAAGCACAAACGAGAGTGCAAATAATAGGTAAGTGGTAATTGCAAAAAACTTAGCAACCGGTAATTTAATTGAGTACTTAATTAATACCCACGTAATAATAGCCAGTATTGCTACAGCTATCGCGAAACCCGATGCAATAGATGAATATTGAGCAGGCGAGCTTTGCGTTAATAAAGACTGATAAAACAATACGGTTTCGAATACTTCTCGGTACACGGCAATAAAAGAAAGCCCCGCTAATCCCCAAAGTGTTCCCGACTCAAGACGCTTATCTATATTGTCTTTTATATATTTTTGCCATTGTTGCGCACTTGTTTTACTGTGCATCCATACGCCAACATACAGTAGGATTACAGCGGCAAACAATGCACCTGCACCTTCCATAACTTCGCGACTTGCACCACTTATTTCTATTAATGTTTGCGCAGCAGCCCATGTTAAGCCACCGGCAATAAGTGCGGTTACCCAGCCAACATGTACGTATTTAAGCGCATCTTGACGTTTCGTTTTAATAAGCACAGTCATAAGGGCAATTATAACTAAGAGTGCCTCTAAGCCTTCTCGCAGTAATATTATTAAACTCGCTGAAAGTAGGGCGCCATCAGTTAGCTTGGTTTCGTTTAGCATGCTATCTGCTTTAGCGAGTTGCGTTAGTGCGGCATTTACTTTTTCGGCAACGACGGCTGTATCTTTTTCGTTTTTGAATGTTTGGCGTAGGTTCATCAGTTGTACTTCGATGTTTTTACGCAGTGTTTCGTCGTAGGCATTTAAGTTGTTTTCAACAAGCTCAAAGCCATCTAAGTATGCGCTAATTGCTAAATCACTTGCTTGTGAGTAATTGCCTTTAGCATGCGCAGCTTGCGCTGCAAGTAACTGCGTGCGAGTAACTGTTATCGGATTTTTGTTAGCGCTAAATAATTGCTCTGGATTACCACGAAGCCATTTAACGTAATGTGCTTGTGCTTCACTTTGACCTGCCGATAATTGTGCAGGGTTTAGGTTTACAATCTGCGAAGCGGTAATGTTTTGTTCTACATTTTGTGGTTTTTGAACATCTTTAAATGCCAAGCTACCTACATAAAAAGCTAAAGACCATCGTTGTTGTTCATTAAATTGGGTAAAAGCAACCATAGGCGTGTCGTCAATGCCGTTACTTACAGCGTCAAATAACCCCATTAATGAGCGGTTTGTTGCGCGTTCTTCATCGGTAAAGTTGGTAGGCTCTGGCGATAAATTTTTTGCAAGCGGACCGTCGCCTTGACCGCTTTGGCCGTGACACATTGAGCAGTTAGTAGCAAAAAGCGCTTTAGTTTGCTCAACCGGAAGCAGTGATGTAGGTAACGATAGTTGTGGCATAAAGGTAAGCAGCGACTCACGAAGCGCTGAGCTTGCTGCACGTACATCGGCAACACTCGCTTTATTGGCAATCGCTGTATGCAGTGCTTTAGCTTGTGCCTTTACTGTATCAAACTCATTGGTTTGGCTTGATAGCTGTCCAGCTTGCTCAATAATAACGTGCGAAAATTCAGTCATTTCTTGATATTCGTCGGGGTCTAGTATTTCACCATTTCCAACAGCTGCCACGTAATCTACACCTACATACTCTGCAAGCTGTGCAATTTGTTTTATTTTTGTTTGCTCATTAGGTGAGGCCGACACATTAAAGCTTGCCATAGCCATTATAAAAAGCACAAAAAAACAATGAAATTGTCGTTTGCCCAGAGATACCAAATTTAAAAACACGTGAGAATTATTTTTGGACATTGAAAAGCCCTACAGAGGAAAAGCCAAAATTATAATTGTTTTCATTTGCATTTCAAGCGGATTAATTTAAACAAAGAAGATAAATAAAAAGGATAACAATTTATAGAACTTTAAAGTGTTTTTGTAACACGTGAGTAACAGTAACCAAGTGATTTATATAATAACTTGGTTACTGAGTTGATTGCTCACAAAGCATTTATTACTTTGCTTGCTCAGCTGACTTAATGCTGCTTTGAATAAGCGGCGAAATAGTTAAGCCTTGTACAATAATAGAAAATATAACCACAACGTAGGTAACAATAACGATTAGGTTATGTAGGTCAGAGCCGCCTACAAAAACTTGCTCGCGTGGAATTGCTGCCGCCATTGCCAGTGCAAGACCACCGCGTAGCCCACCCCAGGTTAAAATTTTAACACTGTGTTTATCGTAACTTCTAAAGCGTTTAAAGATAACAAAGGGTGCGCCTACGCTAATAAAGCGTGCTAGTAATACTGCAGGTACCATTAGTAAGCCTAAGCCAATTTCACCAAGCGTGATTGGCATCGTCACTATTAGCATACCTATTATTAAAAACAGTAGGGCATTTAAAAAGCTATCGGTTGCATGCCAAAAATCTTTTACGTAACGAGTGTCTTCAGGCCCCGTGCGCTCAGTTGCTTTAGTACGAGTAATGTTACCCATTAATATGCCGCTCGTAACCATGGCAAGTGCGCCTGATATTTCCCAAATATTTGCAGCAGCAAAACCTGCGGTAGGAATAGTTAAGGTTATCAATAAGCGAATGTTTACATCGCGGCTGTTAATAATTAAAAAGTGGCCAACCAAAGCAATAACCAAACCAAACGCAATGCCGCCTAGGGCGTCTACAAAAAAGAGTTCTGCTATATCGCCAAATTGTGCATCGGTGCCATAAAAAGCAACCGAAAAAATGGTCGTAAATATTACTAAACCAATACCGTCGTTAAATAGCGACTCACCTTCTACTTGAACTGAGATTCCTTCTGGCGCTCGCATTTGTTTAATAATAGCAAGTACAGCAATAGGGTCGGTTGGGCTAATAAGCGCGCCAAATAATAAACAGTATATAAACGGTACATCAAAGCCAAATAAGGCAAATAGATAAAAACTTAAATAACCGACTATAAAAGTGGAAGCAATAGTAGAAAATAGCACTAGTGCGGTTATTTCCCAGCGCTGTTTACGAAGCGCCATAAGGTTAATTTCCAATGCGCCAGCATAAAGTAAAAATCCGAGCATACCTTTGAGTAATAACTCGTTAAAGTTAATACTGGAAACAATTTGGGTCATGGCTAACGCATTTTGATCGCCTAATAATTTAACGGCAATAATCAATAATAAAGAAATAACAACTGAGCCTGTAGTAATGGCAATTGTAGTTTGCATTTTGAGGATATATTGGTTTGCAAAAGCAATAAAAATTGCAATGGCAGAGAGAAAACAAATGAGATACCAAGCATTCATTGGCTAACCTTACTATTTTTTTAACGACACACGAAAAAGAGGATTATAAACCCGCGTATGGTACTCCTGTAATATTTCAGAGTCACAGTTTTTATGCCTAAATATAGCTTTTAATAAAGATTATTTTTAGTAAGAGTTAATAGGAAATTAGGCTTTGTAAATATTGTCATTATTAAATTAAATGTACGTTATAAATACACGGTGTATTGTAAAATCGAATGATTAATCTCACTATCAAAGTGCGTATTAATTCGTAAAGTAAAAGTGGGTTTTGTAATTACTTGCCCTTAATGCTTTGCTTACGTAAAATCCCGCTATTATTTATTATAAAGTGATTGGTATTATCAAACAGCTGTTTAGTGCAACCGGGCCTTTAGCGTTATCTTTAGATGGGTATACGCCTCGCCAACCACAAATTGATATGGCAGTAGCTGTTGCGGATGCATTAAAAAACAGTTCGCAATTAGTTGTTGAAGCAGGTACGGGTACGGGTAAAACATTTGCATATTTAGCCCCTGCACTTAAGTCAAAAGGGCGCACAATAATATCAACAGGTTCTAAAGCTTTACAAGAGCAGCTTTATCACCGAGATTTACCGCAACTAGTTAAAGCTTTAAGTGCTTCAAAAAAAACCGCCTTATTAAAAGGGCGCGCCAATTACCTATGCACCTACCGACTTAATCAACATGTTGCACATGTACCTACTGACGACTCTGACGTAATGCATCAACTAGCTATGGTAGCTAAGTTTGCAAGCGAAACACAATCGGGCGATTTGGCTGATTGTATAGGTATAGAAGATGATGCCAAAGTACTGCCTTATGTAAATTCAACAGCCGATAATTGTTTAGGTAAAGAGTGTCCAGATTTTCAAAGCTGTTATATACGTAAAGCACGTTTAACTGCGGCCGATGCCGATGTGGTTGTAATTAATCACCATTTGTTTTTTGCTGATATGGCTGTAAAAGAAAGTGGCTTTGCTGAACTTATGCCAAAAGCAGATGCTTACATATTTGATGAAGCCCATCAGTTAAGCGAAATTGCCAGCGATTACTTTGGTGAAAGTGTTAGCACTAAAAAGTTGGTAGATTTAATTAATGATTTACGTGCTATTTATAGAGCTGAAATTCCCGATATGCTGCAACTTGGTAAAAGCTTAAACAAGCTTGAGACAAGCGTTGCTGATTTACGTTTACAATTTGGTGTTGATGGCAGTAGAGGCGATTGGCGAGAAAAACTAAGCGATAAACAAATTTGCTCGGCGCTCCATCGTGTGATCAGTGATTTAGATTTTGTTTATCAAGTACTCAAGCTTTGCCTAGATAGAAGCGACAAAATTGAGCATCCATTTGAACGTGCACTTGCGTTTAAAGGGCAGTTAGAGCGGGTTTTTGATACAGCCCAAACCGGCTTTAGTTATTGGTATGAAACAACGCGCCGTTATTTAACAATTAATATAACGCCATTGAATGTATCAGCTAAGTTTGCTCAAATGATGCAAGACACGGGCGCAGGATTTGTATTCACTTCTGCAACACTTTCGGTTGATAACAAACTAGAGCATTTTAATGCAAGCCTAGGTTTAAAGCCAAAACAAAGCATGATGGTAGATAGCCCATTTGACTACCCTAATCAGGCGCTGCTGTGTTTACCTCGCTACTTACCCGAATCGCATGCTGATAATATGCCACATGCAATTGTAAAACTAACGCTTGAGCTTATAAAATCAGCACAAGGGCGTTGTTTTGTGTTATTTACTAGCTATCGAATGATGCACTTAGTGGCCGAAGGGCTAACTACACAAATAGACTACCCAGTTTATATGCAAGGGCAAATGTCTAAGCGTATAATTTTAGAGAAATTTACTCGCCATGGTAATGCGGTATTACTCGGCACGGCTTCTTTTTGGGAAGGTGTCGATGTACGCGGCAGTACATTAAGTTGTGTTATTATAGACAAATTGCCATTTGCAGCCCCTGACGATCCATTGCTACAAGCTAAAATGCAAGATTGCCAAATGCAGGGAAAAGACCCTTTTTCACACATACAATTACCGCAGGCTGTAATTGCGCTAAAGCAAGGTGTAGGGCGTTTAATTCGAGATAGTAAAGACAAAGGCGTACTTGTAATATGTGATAATCGCTTAGTTACACGCCAATATGGCCAAGTATTTTTAAAAAGCTTACCACCGATGCGCCGCACGCGAAGCTTAGAAGATGCCAATACATTTTTAAAACAAATTAATTAGAGTACTAAAATGATCAAAAGTAATATCCTTGCCCTTGATGCTTCAACTGAAGCACTTTCAATTGTTTTACATTACCAGGGCCAAACGTTTCATCATTTTGAAGAGTGTCCGCAGCAGCACAGCCAAAAAATACTTCCACTTGTGGATGAACTTTTAACTAAAGCAAACTGTAAATTAAAAGACTTAGACGTAATTGGTTTTGGCCAGGGGCCAGGTAGTTTCACCGGTGTACGTATTAGTGTTGCTATAGCGCAAGGCTTAGCGTATTCAACTAATTTGCCGCTTGTTGGTGTGTCTACACTGGCTACTATGGCTCAACAAACGTTTGAACAAAAAGGCAGCCTGAGTGTTTATCCAAGTATAGATGCGCGTATGGGGGAGATATACTTTGCACATTACCAAGCGCAAAATAATCTAATGCTTTTAGTTAACCAAGAATGCGTTATAAAACCTGATTTACTAAACAATAAGTATATAGCAACCACTGAGCCATCTGTAGCAGTGGGCACAGGTTTTAAAACCTATCCTGATGCGCTTAATGACTTTGAAAACGTGACAATTAATACTGATATTACATTACCAGATGCACGTTATATGTTAGCGCATGTTGAAGCCACGTTTTTAGCGGGTGACGTTGTAAAAGCGAGTGACGCTCAACCTAAATATGTGCGCGATACGGTAACGTGGAAAAAGCTACCAGGACGTGAGTAATCATATTATTTGCAAATTGGTTGTTTTTAAATCATAATTTTATGCAATATTAAGGTTGGAGACGCGTAATGACGCTGCCTATTGGTTCAGGTTTTTTTACCGGAGATATTCCGGGTAGGGTTAGCTCTACTAAAGTTGTTACTAATAAACCACAGAGTTTATTAGACCAACCGGCTGCTCAAAAAACGAATCCCGATTATGTAAAAAGCAGTGTCGAGGGCGTTGAACTTGCTAATCAGCTGTTTAAAAGTAGTGCTAAAAGTAATGAATACAGCCAAACAATTTACGACCAACCGACAGCTCAAGTAAGCAAAGCGATTTCTACTTATACTGAATTTGCTAATTTAGAACGCAGAGCAGAAGTACAAAATTTAATAGGCGTTGATATATACGCTTAACGCTTATTTAAGCGCTTTAGATAAATACAGCTATAAAATTTAATAAAAAGCCCGAACATTTGTTCGGGCTTTTTGTGTTCAAAAGTACGTAAAGCTTACTGCTTAATAAAGCCAATCAGCTTATCTGCTATATCAGTATTATTTTGTGAACCAATAAATTGTTCACTGCCTTTACCATAGGCAAATACCTGCACGTCTACAGCAGTATGTCCGCCTGTTGTCCAGCCAGTAAAGCTTGCATCGCTAATAATACTCTTAACAGCTAAATTAAGCGCTTTTTCACCCATTTTTTTAGCTTGCTCAAGTTTTATTTGGTTTTCAGTTGTAAATTCAATATTGGTGTTAGCAGTCCATACTGGTTTTAAATCATCAGAATCCAGTAAAAGTTGAGTTAGTTTACCAGCAGTTGCTTTAACACCTTTTACTACATCAGTTTCCCATTTGTACTGACCATGTGCGCCAAGGGTTAAACCTCCTGTAGAGTGATCTGCAGTAATGACTAAAATAGTATCTTTATTTTTATCAACATACGCTTTTGCTTTTTCGATTGATTTAGCAAAATCATCCATCTCAGCCATTGCACAGGCTATATCGTTAGAGTGACCACACCAATCAATTTGGCTGCCCTCAATCATCACAAAAAAGCCTTCTTTGTTTTGATTATCTAATAAACCAAGTGCTTTAGACGTTAACTGAGTAAGACGAGTTGGGTTTTCATCTAATGCAAAAGGTAAGCCTTTAGATGCGTATAAACCAATTGCAGGTATTTGTGTAATTTGCCCTAGGTTTTTAATGTCGTCGCCATATTGATAACCAGCGGCTTTAAATTCATCAACTAAATTACGGTCATCACGAATAAAGTATTTAGTACCGCCACCAAGCATTAAATCAACCGGTAATTTACCCGCAATTTTATTGTCGATGTAATCATTGGCAATGTCATTATAATTATTACGTGATTCATTATGCGCCGCAAAACTTGCTGGAGTTGCGTGGTTAATTTGTGAAGTTGCTACAAGCGCTGTTGTCATACCGCGCTCTTTTGCTATTTCCAGCATGGTTTTAACTGATTTTTTGTCTGTATCTACTGCAATTGCGCCATTGTAACTTTTATGACCGCTACTAAGTGCTGTAGCACCTGCTGCGCTGTCTGTCACATAAGTATGGTCATCAGGGTAGGTACGAGCCATACCCTTTAAAATAGTGTCAAAAACCGTGCCTTCTACTTCTTTTGTTGCAGGGTCGTCTTTAAAATAGCGATAAGCCGTGGTGTAAGCCGGACCCATGCCGTCACCAATCATATAAATTACATTTTTAGGTGCTGATTCTGCGTAAGCACCAGAAGCGGTGCATAAAAGCGCTAATAAGCTGATCTGTTTTTTCATGGTTGTGTACCTTATGAGTGTACCTTATTTAATAGCCGCTGATATTGTATACAGATAGTATGATAAATAAATGAATATCTAAGATATTTATAATTTAGGGTTATATGAATAGAATTGTAGTTAACGCTGTTAGTTCTATTTATTTAAATTATACTGGTTATAGCTTAACTACATATGATGCTATCACCTTTTAATTGTTCAAAAGGCATACAAAGCAAATATATTTAAAAAGATCAGCTTATTTTTTTTGTAATTAAGCTTATGATATCGTTTAAATTTTATTTTATATTTTTTACTTTCTTTAGAACATCAAGATAATTAAATAGCGAATTTGGCACCATTTTCTCGGTTAGTGGTCTGACAACTTGTATGCTATAAATAATGATGCTCTAAATTAATAAAGGACTTGCCGTGCAGCCATTTAATATTGAAACCAATAACTTGAATATTCATGGCTTAAAAGTAGGTTCTGGGGATGAAATAGTAATAGCGTTGCATGGTTGGTTAGATAACTGCCACAGTTTTATACCAATGTTAAGTAAAGCTAAGCCAAAGCACACTTGGTACTGTATTGATTTTGTCGGGCATGGTTTATCATCTTGGCGAAGTGATGATGCACATTATTATTTTGTTGATTATATTGATGATGTGTACCAACTTATTAATGCGCTTGGTGTTAAAAAAGTGCATTTAGTTGGGCATTCGATGGGAGCCTTGGTTGCAGGGCTTTTTGCTAGTTGCTTTGGTGATTATGTAAAATCTGTTACCTTTATTGAGGGGATTGGGTGTGTTACAACTCCTAGCGAAGGCGTATGTGAACAGCTAAAAAGTGCAGTATTAAATAGAGCGCGTTTAAAAAATAAGAAGCAGAGAGTTTATAAATCGAAAGAGCTTATTTATGAAGCACGTGCTCAAACAACCGATTTGAATAGTGAGCTTATTGCTCTTTTAATGCAGCGAAATATAAAATCGGTTTTAGATGGTTATACATTAACAACTGATCCAAAGCTTAAAAATCACTCAGGTTTTAGGTTTAATGAGGCGCAATGTATTGGTGCAATAAAAGATTTAATTGCACCGTGCCAATTAATTTTAGGTAACGAAGGTTATTCGTTTGTAAAACAAAATCTGGCAAAGTATATTAGTTATTACAATAGCTTAAAGGTAATTAATGTAGATGGTGGGCACCACTGTCATATGCAAAGTAGTGAACTATGTTTTAAGCATATTCAAGACTTTATGCTGCAAAATGGTGCATGTTAATTGTAAGTTTACGTAAAATGTGGGATTATTCCTCCATTAGAGTATTTGCTCAATTGTTAAAGCGCCTTACTTAGATTAAGGTTAATAAAAATATAATTATAAACAGGGGCTAAGAGTGGAAAAAATCTGGCTTAAGCGCTACCCAGAGGGTATGCCTGAAACAATCGATCCTGAGCATTACAACTCGTTACTCGAAGTGTTCGAAAAAAGTTTTACTGACTACACCGATTTACCTGCATTTACTAATATGGGTAAAACGCTGTCTTATAGCGAAATAGATACAGCAACAAAAAAAGTTGCTTCCTACATTCAAAATGATTTAGGTCTTAAAAAAGGCGACAAAGTTGCCGTAATGATGCCTAACTTACTACAAACACCAGTCACCATTTTAGGTATTTTACGTGCAGGTTGTGTGGTTGTAAATGTTAACCCACTTTACACTGTGCGTGAGTTAGAGCATCAGTTAAAGGATTCTGACACTACCGCTATTTTCATTTTAGCAAACTTTGCTGACACACTTGAAAAGTCACTTGCACACACTGATGTTAAACACATTGTAGTAACGCAAGTAGGCGATATGGTTGGTGGGCTTAAAAAGCACATAGTCAACTTTGTTGTTAAGCACATTAAAAAAATGGTGCCAAAGTTCAACTTACCAAACACAATTAACTTTTCAGACGTTCTAGCTGCAGACGAAACTAAATATACACGTCCTGAAATGAGCTTGTCCGATCTTGCTTTTTTACAGTACACCGGTGGCACAACAGGTGTATCAAAAGGGGCAATGCTGAGCCATGGCAATATGGTTGGTAACCTTGAGCAAGTTTCAGGCTGTTTAGACAAAGTGTTAAATCGTGGTACAGAAGTTGTTGTTACCGCTTTACCGCTTTATCATATATTTGCTTTAACAGCTAACTGCCTGACGTTTATGAAGTACGGTGGTTTAAATATATTAATCACAAATCCACGAGATATGCCTGGGTTTGTTAAAGAGCTAGGTCAGCATAAATTTACAGCTATTACTGGTGTTAATACGTTATTTAACGGTTTATTAAACACACCAGGTTTTGCTGAACTTGATTTCAGTCATTTAAAAATGTCACTTGGTGGCGGTATGGCCGTGCAACGTCCTGTTGCTGAAAAGTGGCAAAAAGTGACTGGCTCAAAATTAATGGAAGGCTATGGCCTTACAGAATGTTCTCCATTAGTAACTATTAGTCCTTATGATTTAGAAGCATATAACGGCTCTATTGGTTTGCCTGCGCCTAATACTGAGATTAAGCTAATACTTGATAACGGTGAAGAGGCCGCTAAAGGTGAACCGGGTGAAATGTGTGTGAAAGGCCCGCAGGTTATGGTGGGCTATTACAATCGACCAGATGCAACAGCTGAATGTTTAAAAGATGGCTGGTTTGCAACAGGTGATATTGCAACTTATGACGATGAAGGTTTCTTCTTTATTGTAGATCGCAAAAAAGACATGATCATTGTATCTGGCTTTAATGTTTTCCCTAATGAGATAGAAGAGGTAGTGGCTATGCACGAAGGTGTGCTTGAAGTTGCTGCTATTGGTATTCCTCACGATGTAAGTGGTGAACAAGTTAAAGTTTTTGTTGTTAAAAAAGACCCTTCTTTAACTGAAAAAGATATAATAAGTCACTGTCGTGATAATTTAACTAATTACAAGGTCCCAAAACTGGTAGAGTTTAGGGATGAGTTACCTAAAACTAACGTAGGTAAAATACTCCGAAGAGCCTTGAAAGATTAGCAACCTATAAAAAAGCCGACATATGTCGGCTTTTTTATTGTAGGAGATTAAGTGCAATACCAATTGATCGAAACCCAAAATCAACTGAACACTTTTGTTGAACAAATAAAAAATAAGCCTATTTTAGCTATTGATACTGAGTTTATGCGTCGTCGCACTTTGTATCCAGAAGTTGCACTTATCCAAGTTTTTGATGGTGAGCATTTAGCGCTTATCGATCCGTTAGCTGAGCTCTCATTATTCGATTTTTGGGAAATACTAAAAGATCCTAGTGTTTTAAAAGTACTGCATTCTCCTTCAGAAGATATTGAGGTTTTTCAAAAATACGCAGGCTTTGTTCCATCCCCACTTTTTGATACACAATTTGCGTTGCAGTTACTTGGGGAAGGTAACTGTATGGGCTTTGCCCTTATGGTAAAAGAGTTGCAAGGTATTGAAATAGATAAAAGTGAGTCACGCACTAACTGGCTACAACGTCCGTTAACTAAAAAACAGTTAGATTATGCTGCTGCAGATACTTTTTACTTATTGCCGTGTTTCGAGCTGATTATAGAGCGTATTAATGCCGCTGGGTTCTTTGACATTGTAATAAACGAGAGTGAGCTGATAGCTAAAAAACGTGCGTTTCAAACACCAGACGAGCTTTTATATAAAGATATTAAAAATGCATGGCAACTCAAACCGCACGAACTTGCGGTTTTAAAAGAACTTGCTGTATGGCGCAGAAGCAAAGCCATTAAGAAAAATTTAGCGCTAAATTTTGTGTTAAAAGAACATAACATGACTGAAATTGCCAAACGTGGTCCTTCAAGTTTAAATGCTCTACGTCAAATTCCAGGAGTTGAAGCTATTGAAGTTAATCGCTCTGGTGTAGATATAATCAAGTGTATTGAAGTTGCCAAAGCAGTACCAGATGCTGAGCATCCTGAAGTACTTAAGCGCTTAATTGATTTTCCTACTTATAAAAAAGTAGCCAAAGATATTAAACAAAAGATCACTAAAGTCGCTAAAGAGCACAATATACCAGAAGACGTTATGGCCTCTAAAAAGCAAATTAATCAATTGATTAGTTGGAATTGGAAGTTAACTAATGAGCAAAAACAAAGCCATATTAAGCCTGATTTATTAAGCTCTTGGCGCTATAACTATGTTAAAGACGCTTTAAAAGAATGGGATACTTAAGACTAGATATTTTTTTTACTGTGTAATACTTATACCAATCCGCAATAATACTTAATCATTTTACGGCGCTAAACGTGTCGTTACCTGTGTTAAAAAATCTCATTTAGAACAACTAAATAGCGATTTTTTTGCCTAGCTATCAACACGTTTTTCCATCCTCAAAATAGATCACTTAATTAAGCGAATTGGTATTATCTATAATTTTTGTGTTACATAGTGAAAAAGTTTTAGTTGCATGCAAGGGATTAAAACGTAGATATTTAGAAAGTTATTAAAAAGTAAATGAAAATAAAGAGGGCGCTTATAAAGCGCCCTTTCTTCAATTACTTCTTTTCTTCATCAGGTAGTGTAACGTTTAGCTCAAGTACGGCTAAATCGTCTTCGTTTTGATCAAACTGAACCTGAACTGCATCGGTACTTACGTTCACGTATTTACGGATCACATCTAAAATATCTTGTTTTAATTGTGGTAAGTAATCCGGCGTTCCTCGCTGAGAACGCTCGTGCGCGACAATGATCTGCAATCGCTCTTTTGCTAGTGACGCACTGTTTTTCTTTTCTGAGCGGAAGTAGTCAAGTAAAGACACGTTAACCTCCAAAAATCCGTTTAAATAAGCCTTTTTTCTCAACGTCTAAGAAGCGAAAATCGACGGTTTCACCTAGTAAGCGGTTAATTGCATCAGAATAAGCTTGGCCTGCATCAGATTCTGTATCCAATATAACAGGTTGGCCTGAGTTTGAAGCACTTAATACCGCTTGCGATTCAGGAATAACCCCTAATAATGGGATTGACAGAATATCTTGCACATCTTCTACCGATAGCATTTCACCTTTTTCAACACGACCAGGGTTATAGCGTGTTAATAGTAAGTGTTCTTTAATATTTTCTAGGCCTTCTTCAGCACGTTTTGATTTGCTGTGTAAAATACCTAAAATACGATCTGAATCTCGAACTGACGACACCTCTGGGTTTGTTGTAACAATTGCTTCATCAGCAAAGTACATCGCCATCATAGCGCCAGCTTCAATACCTGCTGGTGAATCACATACTATGTAATCAAAGTCTTCTTTTAGTTCATTTAGTACGCGTTCAACACCTTCACGTGTTAAAGCATCTTTATCACGAGTTTGTGAAGCAGGTAGTAAAAATAATTTATCTACACGTTTATCTTTAATAAGCGCTTGGTTAAGGTTTGCCTCACCATTAATTACATTTACAAAGTCATAAACAACGCGGCGTTCACAACCCATAATTAAATCTAAGTTACGTAAACCAATATCAAAGTCGATAATAACTGTTTTATAGCCTTTTAACGCTAAGCCTGTGCCAATTGCAGCACTTGATGTTGTTTTACCAACACCGCCTTTACCTGAGGTAACGACAATTACTTTTGCCATGAGATTTATCCTTTAACCAAAGCTGAAATTTCTAATGATTCGTCTTTTTGTTGTATTTGCACTGCATTTCCCCAATGTTCACCTTGTAGCGAATCACTGATCCAGTAATTACCATCTATTGAAACCAGCTCGGCTTCAAGTTTTTGGCAAAAAATGTGTGCTTCTTTAAAACCTTTTGCGCCTGCAATAGCGCGACCGCGTAGGGTGCCATAAATATGCACATTCCCATCGGCAATGACTTCCGCACCATGACTAACTGCGCCAAGTACTATCAAATCTCTATCTTTTGCATAAACTTGTTGTCCAGAGCGAACTGTACCGCTGATAATTTGCGCTGGTAAATGCACCGTTTTTTCTACAATCGATATATTGGGCTCCTGTTTAACAGGTTCGCTCTTAACGTCTTGTGAATAATTTAAAACAGATAAGCCAGCAGCCTTTGCTTGAGTATGTTGCTCATCTGAGCCATTACACACACCAACCGCATTAAAACTCATTCGCTCGATTAATGATTTTAAGTGAACAAAATCAAGTGAACTGTTTTTAATTTCAATTAAATTAACGACAATAGGCGCACCCTCAAAAAACTTAGGGGCCTGGGCTATTTTTACATACAGTTGTTCTGCTAAAAGGTTTATATCAGTACTATAAAGATGCAAAACTGATAACGTAAAAAGATTCCCTTTTAACTCAAAAATTTGGTCCGACATACACGCTCAATTGATTTGTCTGATTAGAAATTAATTTTAGATAAACGTAGGCTGAATAGGGCCTTTATTGAAATTTCTAATCTAATTTTTCTAACTTATTATTACTCTCATGTTATAGTGTGCGGCATTGTTAAGCAAGAATTTATAGGGTCATAATGCTCACTGCAGTATATAAAAGTAAGAAAAAAGCGGATACGTTCTTATTTGTTGAAAAAAGAGATGATTTTAGCAAAGTTCCGGAACCTTTGATGACTATGTTTGGTCAACCTGTTTATGTGATGATCATCAATTTAGCAAAACGTGAGCATTTAGGTGGGGCAGGTTTAGAAACTGTAAAAGCAGCGTTATCAAATCCTGATAAAGGCTACTACTTACAAATTCCACCACCTGAGCAAAATTTGCTAAGCCAATTACGAAAAGACAATGGAGTTGATAGTGATTAAAAAACTTATCGTTATATTATGTGGTGTATGTTTAAGCTCACCTGTTATGGCAAAAACTCAGGCTGAATTTCAAGATTATTTAGCGAATTTAAAGCAAGAAGCTATCGCAAAAGGTTATGAAGCCAAACTTATTGACGATGCGTTTGCAACAGCAACGTATAAAGAAAAAGTGGTTTCGGCTGACAAAAACCAGCCAGAAGTAAAAGAAACCCTTGAAACGTATTTACCAAAACGTGTACCACAATGGAAAATTGACCGCGCACGTAAGCTTTACGCAGAAAACAAAGAGGTACTTGAAAAAGTAGCGAAAGAGTTTGGCGTACAAGCACGCTTTATAGTCGCGCTTTGGGGGCTTGAAAGTAACTTTGGTACAATTCAAGGCGGTCATAACGTTATTTCATCATTAGTGACACTTGCTTTTGATGGACGCCGAGAAGCACTTTATAAGCGCCAACTTTGGGCTGCACTGGATATTTTAAAGTCGGGCCACATAACGCTTGATAAATTTAAAGGCTCTTGGGCAGGCGCAATGGGGCAAACGCAATTTATGCCTACCTCTTTTAATGCTTACGCGGTTGATTACAACAACGATGGTCGTAAAGATATTTGGACTACAAAAGAAGATGCTTTTGCCTCAATTGCTAATTATCTAAAGCAAGAAGGCTGGAACGACTCTCTTACGTGGGGTCGCCAAGTTCAGTTACCTGAAAACTTTGATAGTAAATACGTTTTAGTGCGTGGTACCAAAACTCGCAAGCAGTGGTTAGAATATTGGAACGACTCAGAGCGCTCATTAGCTGATTGGCAAGCAATGGGTGTTCGTAAAGCTGATGGTTCTGATTTACCTAATGTAGACGTACGTGCTGCGCTGGTTATGCCTGATGATATAAATGGCCGTATGTACTTAGCGTACGATAACTACAAAGTGTTTATGCATTGGAATCGCTCGTATTACTTTGCTACTAGTGTAGGTTACTTGTCGGATAGAATTGGTTATCCAAAAATCTAATTTTTAAAATATACCTATAAATAAAGCCGCAATTGCGGCTTTATTCTTTTTTGAATATCTTTTCTTTTAGGTCAATAACTTTACCAATTCCAGAACCTAGCTTCATTAGCTTATTAAGTTGCTCTGGCGTTAAACGCTGTAGTTCTGATGACCATTTAGTGACGGTTTCAAGTAGGTTGTGAATCTCACCCATTTGTTTTTGTGCGTAAAGTTCATCGTCGTTACTGGCTTCGTCTAATAAGTTATCGCGTAGTAGCGTTAAGGTGGGCTCAATTTCGCGCTTTTTACGTTCTTCAAATACGCGATTTGCCATATCCCAAATATCGCCAGCAGGGGCGTAGTACTCTTTACGATCGCCAGGAATATGCTGTACTTTAATTAACTGCCACGATTGCAGCTCTTTAATGCCCATACTTACATTACCGCGAGAAATACTAAGCGCATCTGCAATCTCATTAGCTGTCATTGGGTTTTTAGTAATAATCAGCAAACCACACATTTGTCCGATCGTACGATTGAATCCCCATCGGCTGCCCATCTCACCACAATGCATTACAAAGGCAAAATTCTTTTCGGATAAACTCATAGCTTAGTAACTTTCAGTAATTTCAGAAAGTAAATGCTAGCACGCTCATTATGGATAGCAAGTTCTTAGCAGGCTTATAAGTTAATTTAAATGACTAAAATATGATTTAGATTAATATTTATACATCTATATTAGGATATGTTGTACACAACAATACATAAATAAATCCTTATCTTTAATTTTCTTCACATACGATGGAATGACTATGAAAGCTGCAATTAATACTCAATACAAAGGTAAATTAGAAATAACAGACTTACCAATTCCTGAGGTGGGAATAAATGATGTTTTAGTAAAAATAGCGGCCTGTGGCGTTTGCCATACCGATTTACATGCCTGTCATGGGGATTGGCCAGTAAAACCAAAAATGCCATTAGTACCAGGGCACGAAGGTGTCGGTGTTATCGAAAAAGTCGGAAGCAACATTAAGCACTTAGAAGTTGGCGATAGAGTCGGTATTCCTTGGCTCTATAGTGCATGTGGGCACTGTGAGTTTTGCCTAGATGGTAAAGAAACACTGTGTTTATCGCAGCACAATACTGGCTATTCTATTGACGGTAGTTATGCAGAATATTGTTTAGCGCATGGCGACTACGTTGTAAAAATACCAGAAGAACTCGGTTTTTCTGAGGCTGCTCCATTATTTTGTGCAGGTGTTACAACCTATAAAGCATTAAAAGTATCCGGTGCTAAACCAGGGCAGTGGGTTGCTATTGTTGGTGTGGGCGGGCTTGGTCATTTAGCAGTACAGTACGCTAAAGCAATGGGTTTTAATGTAATAGCTGTTGATACAGGTAAAGAAAAACTCGCGCTTGCTAAAGAGCTAGGCGCAGATATCACCCTCGATTTTAAAGAGGTTGTTCCAAGCGAAGCTATTTTTGAACAAGTCGGTGGCACGCATGGTGTTGTGTGTACTGCGGTGTCTAAAGCGGGGTTTGAACAAGCCTATAAAAGTGTACGCCGTGGCGGTAAATGCGTATTAGTGGGATTACCTCCAGAGGATATGCCACTTCCTATTTTTGATACTGTGCTTAATGGCATTTCAGTAGTTGGCTCTATTGTTGGTACACGTAAAAATTTGCAAGAATGCTTGGAATTTGCAGCGCAAGGTAAAGTAAAAGCGATTATTGAAGAAAAACGCTTAGAGGACATTAACGAAATTTTTGATGATATGCTCAAAGGTGAAATTAACGGTCGCATAGTGGTTACTATTTAATTTAGATTAAGCGTTTATAAAACACAAAAAAGCACGGCTTCTAAATTAGAAAACCGTGCTTTTTAAGTATTTAACTAACCTGAGCGCTGAAAATAGCTGCTTGAGATAGATTTATTATCCAGAGTTCAGGTTAACCAATTAAAGTGTGTAACTAAAACTTAGTTTTGCATTACGCTCTTCGCCTGGCATACCACCTAAAAACATCGCTTTTGAGTAATACTTTTTGTTGAACAAGTTATTTAAGTTTAACTGCATATGCCATTTATCAGTTGTATACGATACAGCTGTATCGTAAGTCGTGTAACTTGGTACATAACCATCAGGAATCGAGAATGAACTTGAATTAGTACTTCTGTTATCTACAAATGTAATACCACCACTTATATTTACAGCTTCAGGTAAATTAAACATATCTGCGTAGTAGGTTACCCACGTACTTGCTGTTACGTAAGGCACACCTTTTTGGCGTGTGTCGTAACTGCTGCTATTAGGATTACTTTTGTCACGTGCATCTTGATAAATACCGTTTACGTTTACTTTCCATTTATCGTTCAAGTAAGCATTTAAATCAAGCTCAACACCTTTTGTTTGCTCTTTACCATCATAATAGCTTTCAGGTACATCTGAGCCTGATGTTAATGCGTCATAAAGCGGGTTTGCGTATTCTAAATTAGTACGAGAGCTTTCAAATATAACAACAGATGCGAGTAGTTGGTCATCAAATGCTTTAAATCTAAAGCCTAGGTCGTTACTTATAGACTCTGAATCTTCACGGTCAGCTTCGTTACCTGCCACAGAGCCTAATACACTATACGCTGTACGCCCTTTTGAATGATTTACAAATACAGATAAATCTTCAGATGGCTGATACGTTGCCCCCAGATTATACGTTAAGCCAGAATCTGATGTACTCGCTTCAGGTGTTGGCTCTGCACGGCTAGAACTGTAACGCTCATCAACACCAAAGTGCTCATAAGTTTGCTCAATTCGGTTATACGCCACACCAATACGCGTTGTAAGTTCTTCAGTTATGTAACCAACATGTTGAATGCCTAAGCCCCATGCTTGTACTTTTTTATTGTAGTCACTTGTTTTAAGCGGATCGTAATCTTCAAAGTTACCGGTTGGCCAATTTGGTTCTCTTATATCGTAAATATACGGCAACGAACCTTGGTACGTTACATCACCATCATTGTTTGTGAGTACGTAATCTTGATCCCATATTGAGAATTGTTTAAAACGAATATCTCTATCTTCGTAGTTGGCGTTAACTAGTAATTCGTTATCTACGTCGCCTAACATAAAGTCATAACGTAAATCTAAGAAGTACTGCCATGATTTTTCATCTGCTTCTACTTGGCGGTATTCTTGGCGGCGTGCTGCATACGGGTAAAGTACACCGTCTTCAACTAATGGAGCACGAGGGTCGTTATTAATTATTCCATCGCGTGTTGAATAGACGTAGTTATATGCACCTGTTTGGCGCGCAAAACTTGATGTGTAGTTACGGTACTGTAGCTGCTGGTTTAAAAACAAATCGTCAGTAATGTAATAGTTATGCGTTAATTTAAAACGCAACTCTTCACCTTCGTTAGCATCAGCCATTGGTGAAATAATACCATTTGTGCCAAAGCTATAAGGTGTTAAGCCATCAGATGCAGATAATGAATTAGCAAGTTGGTCGCGTTGTGCATCACTTAACTGTACGCCGCTTCCTGTCGGATCGTTTACTAAATCGGCACCAGTTACTTCACCCGCGCTTAAGCCGTTTGCAGTTTCTGCACTGTAAATACGAATAGGATGACCAATAGAATCAACCGCTATTTCATCTTTTATATAGGCTGCAGAAAGCATGATGTTTTGTCTGTCATTAAGCACGAATTTAAGTGAGGTATAAATTTCGTCGCGATCTTCTTTTAAATCGCGAAATCCGTCACTTGACGCTGTTTTAGCCATAACACGATAAGCTAAATCATCTGTTATAGCGTTAGTGCTATCAAACGATAATGAATAGCTATCCCACTGGCCAAGCTCAGCCGATACTTTGTGTTTTTCTTCAAACTCTGGCTTTTTTTCAATTAGGTTTATTACGCCACCTGCGCTACCAATGCCATATAAACCTGTTGCAGGGCCTTTTAAAACCTCAACAGATTCAACATTTGTAAGTGAACGAGTTGGGTTAAATGTATTCCCCAGGCCTGCACCACCATACATACCATCGTAGGTGTAGTTTGCATCTAAACCACGAATTACTAAGTTATCACCAATACCGTAATTATTACCTGCTTGTGTTAAGCCACTTACGTTTCTAACTAAATCTTGTAAGCTATCTACACCTTGGGATTCAATCAGTTCTCGGTCAATAATTACAACCGGTGCAGGAGTTTCCATTAAAGACATGTCTGATTTAGTAGCAAGACCAGAGCTCATCACCACGCGGTTTTGCTTTTCGTATACGCTGATGCGTTCAATATCAGCATCAACTTGTGTATTTTGGGCAAATGCCATATTTGCATTTAAACAAGCAAGAGTAATAAGAGAGTACTTAAACGTTTTCATAGAGTGATAATTATTCGCGTTATTGAATTTTCGCGAATGATAATGGTTATTGTTTTTAAAGTGAATAGAAAGTTCATTTTATTTGATTAAATAAAACTGTTCGGATAATTAATAGACAAAAGCTAGTCTAATAGGGGGGCGGTGACCCTTTTATGGCATATTCAATATAGGTGAGAGTTTTATTAAGGCTGAGTAAACTCAGCCTTAATAGCGTGTATTTACAACTGGTTTTTATAAACAACACCTGCTTTCATTACAAAAGGTACTGCCTCTAAGGTTTTAATACTTTTAAGAGGATTTGCTTTTACCGCAATTATATCAGCTGCAAATCCGGTTTTAATTTGTCCTAACTGAGTATCCATTTTTAATAACTTAGCGCTATTAATAGTTGATGCTTGAATGGCTTGTAGTTCTGTCATGCCAAATTCAACCATGCGGCTAAACTGTTTTGCATTATCTCCGTGCGGGTAAATTGCTGCATCGGTACCAAAGACCATTTTAACACCCGCTTTTACAGCACGGCTAAAGCTATCACGTTGCCTTTTAGAAACTTGGCGCTCTTTATTTAGGTTTTCTTCGTCTACGCCGTTTTGCTCGCCATAAGTGAGTGTGTATTCGGTGTTATAAATATCCATAGAAAGCCAAGTTCCATGCTCTTTGGCAAGCGCTATCGCTTCGTCATCTAAAAAGCTGGCATGCTCTACGCTATCAACACCTGCTTTAATGGCTGTTTTTATACCGCTTGTACCGTGTGCGTGAGCAGCTACTGGTAAATCTCGCATATGGGCTTCATCAACAATGGCTTTCATTTCTTCAAAAGAATACTGCTGTGCACCTACTTTAGTCCCTTTTGAAAATACTCCACCTGTGGCGCAAAACTTAATAGCATTTGCCCCGTATTTAATATTTTCGCGTACTTTTATACGCGCAGCCCATGGACCGTCTGCGACGCCACTTGAAGTATATTTAAGCTCAGGAGGCAGGCGGTTGTTATCACAGTGCCCGCCAGTAATGCCGAGTGATGGGCCTGCAGCCCAAATACGAGGGCCAACTATGTCACCCGCATTTATGCCGTCACGCACGGCTATGACGCTGTAACCTTCTGCGCCAACATTACGTACTGTTGTAAATCCAGCTTCTAAGGTTTTTTTAGCAAAATGAGCCGCTTTAATCGCCATTCTAGGAACTGACTGGCCTAAACGTTCACTGCGCGGCACCGTAGGGTCACTCGTTAAATGCACATGCATATCCATTAAACCAGGCATAAGGGTCAAATCAGGGAGTTGAATATGTTTATCATCTTTAGTTAGCGTTGGTTTTTTATTTTGTTCAATGTTTGTAATTACGCCATCATCAATAGTAATTAAGGGTGATTTAATGAGCTTGCCATCTTTAACATCAACCATGGCTTTAGCCGATAGGTATGTAACTGCATGGCTATTAAAAGTGGTTAAGCAAAGTAAGGCAATAGAGGTGCTGAGTAGTTGTTTTTTCATTTTATTTTTCTTTTAAATCATATTTGAATTAATAGAAATGTAACAAGTTCAGATAAAAGTGCAAATTTAATACGATGAATGCAATCTATCGTAATTTCTTTATTAAGCACGGTTTAATGCGCATAATTAAAAAACGATATTAAAAAGGATTATCATGAAATCAATTAAATTAGCATTAGTTGCCAGTGGCGTTATGTTTGCTTTAAGTGGCTGTATGAATACTGAGCTTAGTACACAGACTAATACCAGTACGCAGTTAAACACAGTTAACGCATCAGCAGGTATTGTTTCAGAGCTTTCAGCAGAGCAACAACTCGATGTACTTGTTGCACAGTATTACGATGAATCGCTCACATATAGCCCCATCAGCGCAACGTACAATGGTCGTAATGAGTTTAACGATCAATTCACGCCTGTGATTTCAAAAGAAAATAGAGCTAAAAAAGCCGCTTTTTATAAAAAATATCAACAGCGATTAAACTTTATAGATAAAGCACAGTTAAGAGGGCAATCGCTTTTAAGTTTTGAAATATTAGAGCGTGACCTTGCACTTAAATTAGAAGGCATGCAGTTCCCTGATTATTTACTACCAATAAATCAAATGGCGGGTGCGCATAACACCTTTGCAGGTTTTGGTTCAGGTCAAAGTGCTCAGCCGTTTAATACCGTTGAAGATTACACGGCTTTTATCTCGCGTAGCGAAGGTTTTGTAAAGTGGCTTGCAAGTGTAGAGCGTTCAATGGCGCAAGGCATCAAACTAGGTATTACGTTACCAAAACCACTTGCTGAAAAATTACAGCCACAATTTGCAGCTCATGTAGTTAAAAATGCCGAAGATTCATTATTTTGGGGACCAATTAAAAAATTACCAGAATCGTTTAGCGCACAACAAAAGCAAAAAATTACAGCGCAGTATCGTCAATTGATTATGCAGCACTTAGTACCGGCTTATAAAAGTATGAGTGACTTTTTAGCTAATCAATATATTCCTAATAGTCGAGAAAGCGTAGGTTACAGTGACTTACCAAACGGTAAAGCATGGTACGAATACCAAATTAAGAAAAACACAACGCTTAGCTTATCTGCAGACGAAATTCATGACATTGGTTTAAGTGAAGTGTCGCGCATTTTAAGCGAAATGAAAAAAGTAAAAGAAACCGTAGGCTTTAAAGGTGAGCTATCTGAATTTTTTGATCATTTACGCGATTCAGATGAATTTTACTACGACACGCCCGAGGAGTTAATTGCGGCATATGAAAACGTTAAGAAAAAAATAGATGCGCGTTTACCTCTACTTTTTAACATAGCACCCAAAGCACCTTACGTTGTAAAAGCAGTTGAAGCCTACAGAGCGCAGTCGGCAGCAGGTGCATCCTATGCATCTCCGGCGCCTGATGGCTCTCGCCCTGGTATTTTTTATATCAATGCTTATAACTTAAAAGCGCAGCCTAAATTTTTACTCGAAACTTTATCGATTCACGAAGCAGCCCCGGGTCATCACTTTCAAATAGCACTTCAGCAAGAAATTGAAGGCTTACCTGATTTTCGTAAATTTGGTGGTTATACCGTGTTTGCAGAAGGTTGGGCGCTTTACGCAGAAAGCTTAGGTAAAGAGCTAGGCTTATTTACCGACCCTTATATGTGGTATGGACGTTTATCGGATGAGCAATTACGCGCAATGCGTTTAGTGCTTGATACTGGTTTTCATGCAAAAGGGTGGACGCGTCAACAAGGTATAGATTACATGCTTGCAAATTCATCTATGGCTAAAAGTGATGTAATTGCTGAAGTAGAGCGATATATTGCATGGCCAGGACAAGCGCTTTCTTACAAGTTAGGGCAATTTAAAATTCAAGAATTACGTGATTTTTCTAAAAAAGAACTCGGTGATAAATTTGATATTAAAGCGTTTCACACGCAAATATTAATTGATGGCGCATTACCAATGCCAATCCTTGAGGAAAAAATTAAGCGTTGGGTTAAATCTCAAAGCTAATTTGTAGCGCAAAGCCAGTACTTTGAAAGGGTATTGGCTTTGCGCCATTTACAGCAATACGGTAGAATGCGCGCTCTTTAGGGGGCACGAGTAAACTATGTTTGATCAACAATTAGCAAATACACAATTTTGGCTTAAAAAAAGCTTAAGCGACATGAGTCAAAACGAATGGGAAGCCATTTGTGATGGATGCGGAAAATGTTGTTTAAATACGTTTATTGATAGCGAAGATGAAGACGAATTTACCGCCACCGATCAGTTACGCGAAGGTGAGCAATTAATATTTACTAATATTGTATGTCAGTATCTTGATAACAACACCTGTGGTTGTAGCGAATATGAAAACCGCCAAACGCTTGTTCCTTCTTGTGTAAAACTCACAAAAGAAAACCTTAAAGACATCTTTTTTATGCCACAAAGCTGCAGTTACCGTCGTTTACATGAAGGTCGTGGTTTGGCTTCTTGGCATCCGTTATTAAATAATGGTGATAAAACAAAGATGCATGAGCTAGGTATTTCTGTAAAAGACAAAACAGTAAAAGATTGCGATGTAAAGCTCGACGACTTTGATTTGTACATTGCAGAATGGCCAACAAAGGACGTAGATTAATGAGTAAACAACAAGCCGTAATTGGTTTAATCAATCCTAAAAGCCCGACTAATGTTGGCGGTGTATTGCGAGCAGCTGGCTGTTATGACGCTAAACAAGTTTTTTTTACAGGCAATCGCTACTTAAACGCCAAAAAGTTCCATACAGATACAAAAAATGTAGTGGAGCGTATTCCTTTAACCGAAACAGATAATTTAGAAGCAATAAAGCCACAAGGCGCAACGGTTGTGGTTATTGAGCTTATTGAAGGTGCAACACCTTTACCTGGGTTTAAACATCCTGAAAATGCATTTTATGTATTTGGCCCCGAAGATGGCTCTGTATCAAAAGACGTCTTAAAGTGGTGCGATGAGGTTGTTTATATTCCAACTATTGGCTGCATGAACTTAGCGGCAACCTGTAATGTAGTTTTGTATGATCGCTTAGCTAAATTAGGCGGCGTTGAGAGTAGTGACGATACTATTATTAGCTCTCGTGATACAAACAATAAAATGAGGTGGCAAAAAAGCTGATTAGTTAAGGTTTATTTGTGCAAAAGTGTTAGTAGTAGCTAAACTTAAAAACACCATTAATCACAAATAGATACTAAAATGCGCTGGTTTTATTTTATATTATTGCTAACAACTAGTAATAGTTTTGCTGAAACATCGGTTGAGTATTTTCAAAATGGTACTCAACACACTTTAACTGGGCATTCCCATAAATCAGGGGTGCTCTATGAAGCTAAAAACTCCAAACAAACACTTCATCTAGCCACACTCGATTGGCCTCCCTATATTGGTAATAATGTATGTAATAAAGGCTGGGTTTATCAATTTTCAATTGCCTTGTTAAATAGTAAGGGCTACAGCGTATATATTGAATTTTTGCCTTGGGCAAGAGCGGTACGAAATGTAGAACTAGGCAGGGCTGACATACTAATGCCTGAATACTTTATAGAAGATACAGCCCCCTCCGATTATGTTGATGGTAAAACACGTCGAGAATTACTCGGCTTATCTAATTCGTTTAAAGGTGGCGAAATTGCTTTTTTAAAAAGGAAAGGCGATACAGACCATTTCACAGGAAACTTGAACTCGCTCAAAGGGCTTAAGATTGGTGTTGTTCGAGGGTATCAAAATACGCCAGAGTTTGATGCCATGATGGACAATGGTGAGTTTGAAGTTATCGCCTCTGTTGATGACTTACAGCTTGTTAAGCTACTGACTGCTAAACGTGTTGATTTGGTTATAGGCGATCCTCAAGCTTTGAAATCATCTGTGGCTTACTCCTCTTTAACTAAACCTGAAAAACAGTCTTTGCTTTCTTCCATTGAGCAAGAAAGCATTCCTTTGCAATATAACTCGTTATATTTTGCCATTAGTAAGCGTGCACATAATTGGCTTTTAGTATTAGAGGATATAAACGAAGGGCTTTATCAGTTTAATAACAGTGGCGAAATAGACCGAATTATTAGTGCGACCAACACGCAATGTGAATAATAGAACTGGAACGTTCCATAAGTGCGCGGACTAATTTATATTTAAACATGTAAAATCGTTTTCAACTTGTTAATGGAGTGAAAACGACGTGAGTGAAATAAATACAAACCAATCATTCGCGGTCAACGAACAGCCAAATAAAAATTATCTGTTTCCACTGACTGCAATGACGACCCTATTTTTTTTATGGGGCTTTATTACTGTTTTAAACGATGTACTAATACCACGCTTAAAAGGCGTATTTGATTTGAGCTTTTTTGAAGCGATGCTAGTACAGTTTTGCTTTTTTGGGGCTTACTTTATTGTTTCTATTCCTGCGGGGCTTTTAGTTAAGCAATTTGGTTACAAAAAAGGGATTTTAACTGGTTTAATTGTGGCTTCAATGGGGTGTATGTTGTTTTACCCTGCTGTTGTAGTACATGAATATTGGCTATTTTTAGGCGCTTTATTTGTACTTGCTGCAGGCGTAACAGTACTTCAGGTTTCTGCCAATCCTTATGTTGCTGCTCTTGGCAGCGAAAAAACAGCTTCTTCTCGTCTAAATTTAGCACAAGCACTTAATGCGCTTGGTACTACAGTTGGGCCTTATGTTGGTGGTTTATTATTTTTCGGTACTGCAGGTAGTTTAGCCGCATCGTCAGCAACTGCTGAATCTGTAAAAGTGCCTTATTTAATGCTTGCTGGCGCTTTATTACTTATCGCTATTGTGTTTGCCTTTATAAAGCTTCCAGAAATTGAAGCCCACAAAGAGGAAAATAATACAGCAATTGAATCTCGTTCGTTAATGCAAGCACCGCACTTAACTATGGGTGTACTTGCTATATTTTGCTACGTAGGTGGGGAAGTTGCCATTGGCAGCTTTTTAGTTAACTACTTTGGTGAGGCACACATAGCAGGGCTTGAAGAGCATACTGCGGCCGCACTTATTAGTTATTACTGGGGCGGGGCAATGGTAGGGCGTTTTATAGGCTCTGTATTATTACAAAAGATAGCACCTTCTAAAGCTATAGCGTTTAATGCATTTAGTATTATTGCGCTATTACTGATCACTATTTTTACTCAAGGTGACGTCGCTTTATACTCAGTATTGGCAATTGGTTTATTTAACTCAATTATGTTCCCGACTATATTTTCAGTTGCAATCGAGCGACTAGGATCATTGACGAGCAAAGGTTCTGGCTGGTTATGTTTAGCAATTGTTGGTGGTGCACTTGTACCATTACTGCAAGGGTTTATAGCTGATACAGTAAATATACAGCAAAGCTTTTTTGTTCCAATGTTATGTTATATATTTATTGCATGGTACGGTTTAAATGTTGTTCGCTTAGCAAATAAGTGGAAATAACAGACTATACAAGAGTGACTGAATACGTATTCAGTCACTTATAAAGTTACATTTAATGGGAACGTTCCACAAGCTATAAATCTAGTCATTAATTAATTTAATATTAGCCAGTTATCCACAAAAGCCTTTTTTTTTACAATCCTTTATTCTTATTTTTCATCAATAACCTAACTGTAAGTCTCTTTTACTAAGACATTTAGCTAAATTTTTGCTAAAACAGTAAGGCTAATAACGATAAATAATAAAAAGGATGTATATGCTTAACTCGTTGAAATTTACTTCCAAAGTGACTATTGCAGCCTCCTTAATTTTGGTTTTGGTGCTAGGGTTATTTACTTTTAATAACTACATTGCGATGCGCAAGCAAACCGAGCAGCAGTTAAGTTTGGTATTGCAACAAAATTCCGAATCTGTTTCACAAAATATAGCGAATTGGTTAAATGCAAAGTTGGCGATTGTTATATCAATTGCTAAAACCCATAAAGCGAATGATTCTAAAGCACTCACCCTTTCACAATTAAATACAGCAGAGCTTGCTGGAAGCTTTAAAAATACGTATATAGGTAAATCCAGCGGCACGTTTATATTAAACGATCAATCAGTCGTTTTACCTGCAGATTTTGATGCGACTTCTCGCCCTTGGTATAAATTAGTCGAAAACAAATCAAATACCGCTTTTACAACTCCTTATATTGATGTGACTACTAACGAGCTTACAATTTCAGCGGTAGTACCCATACTCCAAAATGGCCAGTTTAGCGGCGTTGCAGGTGCCGATATTGATATGCAGACCGTGACAAAAATTATCAACGATATTGACTTTTTAGGACTCGGTTATGGTTTTTTACTCGATAATAAAGGCCAAGTGTTAAGCCATCCAAATGCTCAGTTAAACTTAAAAAATACATCAGACATCTTTGGAACCAATACACCTTTACAAAGTGAGTTTACCCAGTACGAGATAAACGGAGAGTCTAAGCTTATTTCGTTTACAAAAATTAGTGGTATTGAAAACGTAGATTGGTACCTAGGTGTTGTTATAGACAAAGATAAAGCGTATGCCAGTGTCTCTAATTTTGGCCAAACCGCAGCTGTTTTTATGGTGATAGGAATTATCACTATTATAATTATGATGCAGCTTTTATTACGCTATTTAATGCAGCCAATGAATCGTTTAAACGATGCTATTAAAGATATAGCACAAGGTGAGGGCGATTTAACAAGGCGTTTAACCGTTGAAAACGACGATGAATTTGGCGATTTAAGCTATTCATTTAATATTTTCATCGAAAAAATTCAGCATTCAATAGAGCAAGTAAAAGAGTCTACAAAGCAATTAGATACAGCTATTGAGAGCTTGGTATCACAAACACATTCTTCGCTGTCTATGTATGATGATCAAAGTAAACGAACCGATATTGTTGCAGCGGCTATCAACCAGTTTTCTGCCACATCAATGGATATCTCAAGTAATGCAGAGAGTGCATCGCAGCTTGCTAAAAATGCAGATGAACATTCAACACAAAACCAAGAAGCATTAAGCCACAGTGTTGCAACTATCCACCAGCTCTCGGGTAATATGGAAAAAGCTCAGCAAACTATAAACAGTTTAAATACGCATACAGCCAGTATTGGCCAAGTGCTTGAAGTTATTAAAGGTGTAAGCGAGCAGACTAATTTATTGGCACTTAATGCCGCAATTGAGGCCGCTAGAGCAGGAGAGGCGGGACGCGGTTTTGCCGTTGTAGCAGATGAAGTTCGCCAATTAGCGCACCGCACTCAACAGTCAACGCAAGAGATTGAAGACACGGTTAGTCAGTTGCAAAAAGGCTCAAACCTTGCGGTAGAGCTTATGAAAACAAGCCTTGAAGGCAGTGAACAAAGCGTGCAACAAGCCGATGCTGTTGGCAATTTAATGAGCCATGTTATACAAGCGATTCAACAAATTAACGATGCAAATCACTCTGTGGCCACTGCAACAGATGAGCAAAACCAAGTTGTTAAGTTATTAGATACAGATATTCAAACAATTAATTCGCTTTGTATACAAGGCAAGGCCAACTTAAATGACACGCTTGACGAATGTACCAAACTAAAACAACAGTTTAGTGCTTTAGAAAATATGGTTCAAAAGTTTAAAGTATAAAATTAATGACTAAAAAAAATGTGAATAAACCAAATTGGCTCAGTCTGATAAATATCGACAGTGTTTATAGCTCAGACATGCAACGCAAAGCGTTTTCCTTATTTACCATGATTGGGATTTCAATTGTGTTGATCGCAGTATTAGTGTTTTTTAATTATAAGCTTTATTCGCCACTACTGACCGCTTCATTAATTATCGTTAACATTACAAATATAAGCTGTTCTATCTATTTTATAAAAACGGGTAATCTGCAAGTTGTGGCATTAATAAGTATGAGCATTGTGTGCATGATGTTTATTGCACTTGTTTATACCGGCGGTAAAGATAATACCGCGCTATATTGGCTAATGTTTTATCCTGTCGTAACGTTTGCATCTTTAGGGGTTAGATTAGGTGCTTGGTTAGGCTGTACCTTACTGTTTTCTTGTATTGTTATTTTATACGGCCCTGACTTTGGTCAAGTTAGCTATGGCAACGTAGAAAAAACACGTTTTATAGCGTCCTTTTCTATGGTGTTTTTATTCTCATTTATTGGTGAGTATTTTAGGCATAAAAGCCACATGGCTATTGCCGATATTACGCTAGAGCAAAAACAAGATGCTTATACTGACCCCCTTACTGGCATAGCAAATAGGCGTTTTATTACCTCTCATTTTTTAAAGCTTGCTCAAACACGCCCAGAGCAGTACTTACCTTTTTCAATTTTGTTAATTGATTTAGATAATTTTAAATCTTTAAACGATACGCATGGCCACGATTTTGGTGATACGGTATTGATAGAATTTACCAAACTTCTTGAGTCTCAATTTTTGGCAACTGCGTTAAAGGCCCGTTATGGCGGTGAGGAATTTGTTGTTATTTTACCGCAGCTCACAGCCTCTGCAGCCTCTGTAATTGCGAACAAATTTCGAGAAGCCGTGGCAGGGCATGTTATATTTACTGATGACAAGCAGCGTATTTCAATCACCTGTAGCATTGGTATTTCCCAAGTAAATAAAGTAACTGATTATGATGATTCATTAAAGCAAGCTGATGAAGCTCTTTATAGTGCAAAGGCTGCTGGTCGTAATAGTGTCGTCTCAAACTAGTTGAAGGATTAATATGTCTCAAAGTAAGTTAATATATGTTCATGACCCAATGTGTAGTTGGTGTTGGGGTTACTCACCAACCTGGCTTAAGCTAAAATCAGAGCTTGCTGGTAAAGTGGCGATAGAATATAAAGTAGGTGGTCTTGCTCCCGATAGCCAAGACCCAATGCCACAAAATATGAAAGAGATGCTTGAGGGGACTTGGCATAAAATTTCAGCGCAGTTAGGTACGCAATTTAATTATAACTTTTGGCGCAACTGCCAGCCAAGGCGTTCAACGTATCCCGCATGCAGAGCTGCACTTATAGCGCGTAAAGCGGGTAAAGAAGCTCAAATGGTGGCTGCTATTCAACACGCTTATTACCTAAACGCACAAAACCCGTCTGATGAAAGTACATTAATTAGTTTGGCTGAAAAAATTGGCTTAAATAAAGATGAGTTTTCGGAGCAGCTAACATCAAGCGAGCTTAATGATGAATTTAAAGCTGAGTTATCGTTTGTTCGCACTTTACCAATTCAAGGTTTTCCCTCACTGGTGCTTATTAAAGATAATAAAGCTCACCCTATAGAAATTAATTATACCGATTGGCACTATTCTCTTAATCAAATTAATTCAATTTTGGATTAACCACCTTCTTGCATCTTCTTAATAAGGGGTATTTGGCCAGCAAGTACCCTTATTCGCGTTAAAACTTCCTCGTAAGTCTTAATTGTTACCATTGTCATAAAAGCGACTTTTTTGCGCAACATCCTTGTCATGTTTCATCTATAAACTCCTGCTCATTGAATTATTAAGTCATAAATTATTTATATAACAAAGTTTATGACCTAAAAAAACAAACTAGCAAATCCGCTAACTAACGAGTAAAGGTGTATGCGATGAAAGGCGTTAAACCATTAATCTTAGCTGGTATTGTGGCCGCAAGTGCAGCAGTACACGCAAACGATTTAGATAAGGTTATTGATAAAAGCAGTGAAATTAATAAATCAGCTGCGCAATCACAAACAAAAATAGACAAGATTGCAGATTCAATGCAAGGACGTTTACAGCAATTTAAAACCCTCAATAAAGAGATTGATGGTTTAGCTGTATACAACGCCCAGCTAACTAAACAATTAAATAATCAAATAGAAGAGATGGAATCTTTAAACCTGTCAATGGATCAGGTTTCTATTATTGAACGTCAAATTACGCCGCTAATGCTTAGAATGATTGAAGGTCTTGAGCAGTTTGTATCTTTAGATGTTCCATTTTTAGCTGATGAGCGCACTAAGCGCGTTACGTCTTTAAAAGAAATGATGAATCGTGCTGATATTAACTCAAGTGAAAAATTCCGCCGTGTACTTGAAGCGTATCAAGTAGAAGTTGACTACGGGCGCACTATTGAAGCTTATACCGCACTTTTAAATGTGGATGACAAAGAGCGTGAAGTTGATTTTTTACGCATTGGCCGTTTAGAGCTTATTTACCTAACACGCGATGGCAAAAAAGCAGGTAGCTGGAATGCAGAGACAAAATCATTTGAAGCATTACCAGACTCTACAATAAGCCAAATTAATAAAGGTTTACGCATTGCGCGTAAACAACTTGCCCCAGATATGTTAACTCTGCCAGTACATGCAGCAGAATAAGAGGTTGAAAATGAAATTGTTTACTCAAATGACAAAAATAGCTCTTTTTGCTGCAAGCCTAAGCATTACTGGTGCAAGTATAGCGGCAGAGCCAATGAACTTAGATTCATTACTTAAAACGCTCGAAAATGGTAAATCAGCTCAAAGCGAGCAAAATAAACAACGTGAACAAGAGTTTGCTGCTCGCCAAAACGAGCAAGTACAAACACTTAAAAATACCCAAGCAAAGCGCAATCAAATGCTGGTGGAATCTGAGCGTCTAGAAACGCAATTTGAAGAAAACGAAGTAAAACTTGCTAACTTAACAGACACGCTTTCTAAACGCATGGGTTCGCTTAAAGAGTTGTTTGGCGTTCTTCAACAAGTTGCAGGGGATTCTAGTAATAAATTTGCGACATCAATAGTATCTGCTCAGATTGCTGGGCGCAGTACGTTTATGGATGACCTTGCTCAAAAGATGGGTTCAACTTCAAAACTTGCGTCAATAGAAGATATTGAAAAAGTATGGTTTGAATTACAACGCGAAATGACCGAGCAAGGTAAAGTAAGTCGTTTTAACGCAAGTGTTATTGTTGAAGGCGGTACTAAAGCACAGCAAGAAGTTGTGCGAGTGGGGGCATTTAACCTTATATCAAACGGTAAGTATTTAGAGTTTAATTCCTCGACTAATTCTTTGAGTGAATTAACACGTCAACCTGTATCGCGCTTTACTGCAACAGCAGAAGAGCTACAAAGCACTAAAAGTGGCGTGGTGCAATTTGCACTTGACCCAACAGGCGGCTCTATTCTTGGTTTATTAGTACAAGCACCTGATACACAAGAACGTGTTCATCAAGGTGGCACAGTGGGTTATGTGATTTTAGGCGTAGGTGTTATTGCACTTCTTATATCACTTGAGCGTTTTTTCTCACTATTGATTATGGGCGGTAAAATTCGTCGCCAGCTTAAAGATACAGTTGCACGTGATGACAATCCGCTTGGACGCGTAATGAAAGTAAAAGATCAATTTCCAAGTGTTTCACACGACACACTGGAGCTTAAACTAAGTGAAGCTATTTTACGTGAAATGCCAAAAGTGACGCGTAATTTAACACTTATCAAAATCATCTCTGTTGTTGCGCCGCTACTAGGTTTATTAGGTACGGTAACCGGCATGATCAATACATTCCAAGCAATCACCTTATTTGGTACTGGGGATCCTAAGCTTATGGCGGGTGGTATTTCTCAAGCGCTAGTAACAACGGTATTGGGCTTAGTGGTCGCCATACCAACGGTATTTTTATACACCTTACTTAATACGCGCGCTAAAAATATCTTGTTAACTATTCAAGAGCAGAGCGCCGGTATTATTGCAGAGCGAAGCGAGAAAGGAGCATAAACCATGGTGCTATTGATTGATTCAATCAATGCTATCCGTGATTTTCTCGACACTGGTGGCCAAGTTCTCTTGGTCATCGGGGTGTTAATCTTCGCGATGTGGTTATTGATACTCGAGCGATTTATTTACTTTTTTAATGGTTTTAGAAGCTATAAACACGCTCTTAAAGCCAATTGGATTAACCGTGCAGAACGTGATAGCTGGAATGCAGAGCAAATACGCGAAGCGATGATATCGCGAGCTGGTATGCGCTTAAACACCAATCTTTCTTTGATTAACGTGATGGTTGCTTTGTGCCCGCTACTTGGTTTGTTAGGCACGGTGACGGGCATGATAGAAGTGTTTGATGTAATGGCAATTACCGGCACAGGTAGTGCGCGCTCAATGGCATCAGGGGTATCAAAAGCAACTATCCCGACAATGGCAGGCATGGTAGGTGCGTTATCTGGGGTATTTGCCTCAACGTATTTACAACGAAAAGCTAAGCGCGAAGTAGAACTACTACAAGACAGCATGGTTTTAGACCATTAAGCAAAATTTTGATAAGCGGCTTATATAAAGCCGCTCATCCTAGGAGAATAAAAATGAGAGCCCCGTTAGGAAACCTATTTCAAGAAGACGAAGCTGAAGAAATAAACATGACCCCAATGTTAGACGTTGTATTTATCATGCTTATTTTCTTTATTGTAACTGCCTCTTTTGTTAAAGAAGCCGGTATTGATGTAAACCGCCCAGAAGCCGCAACAGCTGTTAAAAAAGAGCGTGCTAATATTTTAGTGGCTATTTCTGATACAGGCGAGATTTGGATTAATAAACGTCAAATTGATGTACGCGCAGTACAAGCCAATATCGAGCGTTTAAAAGCAGAAAATCCACAAGGTAGCGTTGTGATTCAAGCGGATAAAAAAGCCACTACCGAAATGTTAATAAAGGTGATGGATGCCTCGCGCGCGGCGGGCGCATTTGATGTATCAATTGCCGCACAAGATGCGTCTTAAGGGCTAGTTATGTTGCGATATTTAGTTGCATTAGTGATAGCCGGTGTAGTGACCTTTATGTTGTTTTTAGGCATGCAGGCACTGATCACTGGCGGTGAAGGCGCTATGACGGATCCGGTTAAGGGTAACGTACTTGATTTTGTTCGCTTGAAAAAAGAAGAAACCGTACAAAAAAAAGAGCGTAAGCCACAAAAGCCACCAACACCAAAAGAGCCGCCACCACCAATGGAATCACCGCAAATGCAAAATAGTGATGCTACAGCAAATGCTAACAACTTTGACTTTGGTGCCAATGTAGATGCGGATGTAAATTTAGCCGGCGGGTTAGCACTTGAAACAAGTGATGGTGAATACTTACCGATTGTAAAGGTGGCACCAGTTTATCCGCGCCGTGCGTTATCACGTGGCATAGAAGGCTACGTGATTGTTGAATTTACAGTAACTAAACAAGGCACTGTACGCGACCCACAAGTAGTAAAAGCAGAGCCTGAGTCACTTTTTGATAGAGCTGCGATGGATGCAGCCCTTAAATTTAAATATAAACCGCGCGTAGTAAACGGTGAAGCCGTTGAAGTTGCGGGTGTTCAGAACAAAATATCTTTCCAAATTAGCGGTTAATTAGTAATTAACCACGAGTAAACGGACAGAAATGCGAGGCGATTATGAAATTACTACCTACAGCTAAACTTTTAAAGTTAACTCTATTTTGTACCGCTGCGATCAGTACAAGTATTGTTACACCAAGTGCTCTAAGCCTAATTCCAGGGCTACATGTAGCTACGGCATATGCAGAGCAAGAACAAAAAACGAAACGTGTACCAGCACTACGTGAAAAGGTTTATAGCCAGCTTGCTCGTGCCCAAAAACTTGCAGACGATGGTGATGTTAAAGGTGGACTTGAAGCGCTTGATAGCATTCAAGAGCGAGCTGCAAGCATGAACTCGTACGAAGTGGCAATGATGCATAACTTTTACGGGTTTATTTATTACAACGAAAACGACTTACCAAAAGCGATTGCCTCGTTTGAAAAAGTGGTAGCTGAGGAAGCCATTCCTGAGTCACTTCGTTTAAGCACTACATTTAGCTTGGCTCAACTGGCTATGGCTAATAGTGATTACACTAAAGTTATCTCTTTTTTAGATGATTGGGACAGTATTAACACTCAGCCTAAAACAGAAGGCTACTACTTGTTAAGGGCTCAAACATACTATCAGTTAAAAGATTATAAAAAAGGGCTTGAGTACATATCTCAAGTGATTGCTTTAAGCGACAGCGAAGGCAAAATCCCTAAGGAAAACTGGTTAGTACTACAGCGTGCAATGTATTACTCGCTTAATCAAACTGACAAAGTTGTTGAAGTGCTTGAGCGCATGGTAAAGCTTTATAATAAGCCTGAGTATTGGGTGCAGTTATCGGGTATGTATGGTGAAACAGGTAGGGAAAAACAACAGTTGGCGGTAATTGAAGCCGCTTATCAGCAAGGATTTTTAACCTCTAAATCTGATTTACGCCAATTAGCGCAAGTGTATTTATACAATGGTTTAGCGTTTAAAGCTGCAAAAGTGATGAGCGATGCCATTGATAAAGATATTGCTGAAAAAACAGCAAAAAACTACGCTTTTGTTGCCGAGGCGATGATCCAAGCTAAAGAAGATGAAAAATCTATTACCTACTTTGCAAAAGCTGCTGATTTATCTGAGCACGGTAAATACGATCAACGTTTAGCCGAAGTATTTGTAAATACAGAGCAATATGAAGAAGCCGCAGATGCAGCGCGTAAAGCACTTGATAAAGGTGGCCTTGATTTTGAATCAAATGCATTTGTTGCACTGGGTATGGCGCAGTACAACATGCAAAATTTTGATGCATCAATTTTAGCGTTTGAGCAGGCAGAAAAACATAAAAAATCTCAGCGTTTAGCACAGCAGTGGATCAAATATGTAAAGCGCGAAAAAGTGCATGCAGAAACACTTAGAACAGCTTTACTGTAAATTTTAAAGCGCTTTACTAATTAACAAGTAACGCGTGTAAAACCAGTTCATAATCGCAACACTAAAACCGCCTCAGGGCGGTTTTTATCGTCTCTAAAAGCATCCAATTATTTGATTTTAAATAAGTTACTTTTGTCATCTTATGGTTATTAAACTGTAACTACTTTGTCATAAGTCTCCCGTATTGTAACCGCAGCTAAACTCAAGTGACCTTAAAGCATTATTTAAGTGTTTTATGGTGACTTGAGTTTATTTGAGCACCTAAAAAATAATTAAATACTTTAACGGAGTGAACAATGAAATTATCTGACTTATTCAAAGTAAGTTTGATTGCAACTGCAGTATCTTTAGCTGGTTGTGGTGGAGACTTAGTAGTATCTGAAGGCGACACAACTATTAATGAAGGTGATACAGTAACTAACGTTATTGAAGGCGGTGACGATACAAGTGGTGAAACCTCATCACGTGATGATTCACAAAATGCTACCACTGGCTTTCCTACTGATATTGATAATGCACTAACTCAAGGTTTAGCAACTGATGTTTCTAGTGAGTTTACATCTATTACAGATAAGCCCGTATATCGCTTAGCTGCAGATACCGTGTTCACTACTGATGTATCGTTAACAAACGACGCACACTGGATCTTAAATGGCCGTACTGCGGTTGGTAATGATCGCGCAGATAACGCCAAGCTTTATATTCAGCAAGGTACAACGATTATTGGCGAAACAGGAGATGACTTCCTAGTTGTTCGTCGCGGTTCACAAATTGAATCGGTAGGGACTGTAAGTCAGCCCATTACAATGACCTCAATTCAAGATGTTACAGCTCAAGAAACAACGATTGGTCAGTGGGGCGGTTTAGTATTATTAGGTAACGCGCCAGCAAATTCTTGCGGCGACCAAGAAGGTGAAGCAACAGCTGATGAACTTGCTAATTGTGGTGTGTCGGCTGAAGGTGATGCAGGTCAGTTTGGTGGCGATATCAGTGATGATAATTCAGGTACTTTAAAGTATGTACTTGTTAAGCAAGCCGGTAAAACGTTAGGTAATGGTGATGAGTTAAATGGTATTACGTTTGCCGGTGTTGGCTCTGCAACTACGGTTGATTATATTCAAGTACATGAAAATCTTGATGATGGTATAGAGTTCTTTGGTGGCACAGTTAATGTAAGCAATGTTGTACTTACAAATATTGGTGACGATTCGCTAGATTGGTCTTTTGGTTGGACGGGCTCAGCCACAAACGTTTATATTCAGCAAGCGGCTAACGTAGGCGATAACGCTATCGAAGCTGATAACTCTGAATTTGATTCAAGTGCAACACCATTAACACTACCTACTATTTCAAACGTTACAATTGTGGGTGCTGAGGGCAATAACGGCATTCGTTTACGTGCGGGTACTGCTGGGGTTCTTAAAAATGTATTTGTAACGGGCCCAGCTACTTATGAAAACTGCTTACGTGTAGGCTCGGATTCAGTACCTCGTGCAGAGGATGGCACACTTACGATTACAAACTCTATAGTTGCTTGTCAAACTGCAGCGAATAACTTTGGCAGCGAAGTTATTAACGGTGGCGATGTACAATCTTGGTTTGAAGGCCAAGACGCTAACCAAACACTTACCCCAGCTGATTTAATGCTAGATGACAACGGTTATACACCTCTTGCTGGCTCGCCGCTTATTGCAAATACGCAAGTTGGTGCATTTGATGGCTCAACTAACTGGATGGAAGGTTGGACTGTTGGTATTAATGGTGGCTTCCCTATTGATATTGATAATGCGCTTGCACAAGGCTTAGCATCAGATGTTTCTAGCGAATTTCCGGAAATTACAGATAAACCAGTATATCGCTTAGCTGAAGATACAACGTTTACAGCGGATGTAACACTTACAAATGACGCACATTGGATTTTAAATGGCCGTACTGCAGTAGGTAATGACCGTGCAGACGCTACAACACTTTATGTTCAAGCAGGCACGACATTAATTGGTGAATCAGGTGATGACTTTTTAGTTGTTCGTCGTGGTTCGCAAATTAACGCAAATGGTAATGCAACTGCACCTATTACAATGACATCTATTGAAGATGTAACAGGCGCTGAAACAACAATTGGTCAATGGGGCGGTTTAGTACTTTTAGGTAATGCTCCTGCTAACTCGTGTGGCGATCAAACTGGTGAAACGACTGCTGAAGAACTTGCTAACTGTGGTGTATCTGCAGAAGGTGATGCAGGACAATTTGGTGGCGATATTAGCGATGATAACTCAGGTGTTCTTCGTTATATTGTCGTAAAGCACGCAGGTAAAACTCTTGGTAACGGCGATGAGCTTAATGGTATTTCGTTCGCGGGTGTAGGCTCTGCAACAAAAGTAGAATATATCCAAGTTCATCAAAATCTTGATGATGGCGTTGAGTTTTTTGGTGGTACTGTAAATGTTCGTAACATAGTACTTACTGATATTGGTGATGATGCATTTGATTGGTCGTTTGGTTGGACTGGTCGTGCGCAAAATATTTATATTCAACAAAGTGCTGTTGGTGGTGATAACGCTATTGAAGCGGACAACTCAGAATTTGATTCAAATGCTACACCTTTAACAAAGCCACTAATTTCTAACGTAACAATTGTAGGTGCTGATGGTACTAACGGTGTTCGTTTACGTGCAGGTACAGCGGGCGTTCTACGTAATGTAGTAATTACAGGACCTGAAGGTTACTCAAACTGTTTACGTGTGGGTTCTGACTCTGTAGCAAATGCAGAATCTGGAGAGCTTTCTATTGAAAACTCAGTAGTGGCATGTAGTGAAGATAATAACTTTGGTAGTGAAGCAATTGGTGGTGGTAACGTTCAATCTTGGTTTGAAGGCCAAACAGGTAACCAAACGCTTACAGCTGCTGCCCTTAGTTTAGCAACCGATGGCTTTACACCTAAATCTAGCTCACCATTATTAGGTTCGGGTGTTGATTCGTCAGACCTTGATTCGTTCTTTACTAAAACAGATTATATTGGTGCGTTTGATGGCGATAATAACTGGATGGATGGTTGGACAGTCGCTATAACGCCAAGTTTTCCTGATGATATTCAAAACGCCTTAGAGCAGGGTTTTGCTACTGATGTATCAGCGAGCTTTCCTGAAATCACAGACAAGCCAGTTTATCAGTTAACTTCTGATGTTGTATTCACTTCAGACGTAACATTAACTAACGATGCACATTGGATTCTAAAAGGCCGTACAGCCGTAGGTAATGACCGCGCTGATGAAACGACTTTATATGTTCAATTTGGTACTACGCTTATTGGCGAGTCGGGTGATGACTTTTTAGTTGTTCGCCGTGGTTCTAAAATAGAGGCCGTGGGCAGTGCAACTCAGCCAATTACTATGACGTCTATTGAAGATGTTACTGGTGGCGAAACGACTATTGGTCAATGGGGCGGTTTAGTGCTTTTAGGTAATGCACCGGCTAACTCGTGTGGCGATCAAGAAGGCGAAGCTACCGCTGATGAGCTTGCAAACTGTGGTGTGTCTGCTGAAGGTGATGCTGGCCAATTTGGTGGTAATGACCCAGAAGATAACTCAGGTACTTTAAAATACGTAGCAGTTAAACAAGCAGGTAAAACGCTAGGTAACGGAGATGAGTTAAACGGCATTACGCTTGCTGGTGTTGGTAGTCAAACAGAGCTTGATTACATTCACGTTCATGAAAACCTGGACGATGGTGTTGAATTTTTCGGTGGTACTGCAAACATCAGTCACCTGGTTTTAACTAATATTGGTGATGACTCACTAGATTGGTCATTTGGTTGGACGGGTAAAGCGCAATACGTACTTATCAAGCAAGCTGACTCAACAGGTGATAATGCAATTGAGGCGGATAACTCTGAGTTTGATTCAAGTGCAACTCCACTCACAATGCCTACAATTTCTAATGTTACTATTATTGGTAATGTTGGGGTTAACGGTATACGTCTACGTGCAGGCACTGCGGGTATGCTTAAAAACTTGGTTGTGACAGGCGGGGCAGATTATTCAAATTGTTTACGTGTAGGTTCAGATTCAGCTCCTCGCGCAGAGGATGGTACATTAACTGTTACTCACTCAGTTGTTGCATGTGAAACAGCAAATAACTTTGGTACGCAAGCAATTGGTACTGGTAATGTTGAGTCTTGGTTCTTAGGCCAAACAGGTAACTCTGTGCAAGCAGCCACAGACCTTGGTTTAGCAGATAACGGATATATGCCTTCGGCTGAGTCATTACTGTTAGGTAATGGTTTTGATTCTTCAAGCCTAGATAGTTACTTTGATTCAGTAGATTACATTGGTGCAATGGATGCACAAACAGACTGGACAGCAGGTTGGGTTAAGGTAGGTCTTTAATCCAAACCACATTATAGCCGAGCGAAAGCTCGGCTAATGTCTTGTTTTGTTTCGGAGTATAAAAATGAAATCTTTTAAACCCTCTTCTCTTGTTCTTTGTAAACTAAATTGCGCAGTTATGGCTGCAATTATGGGGCTATCAGTAAACACAGCTATAGCAGCCGAAGCCGAAGAGCAAGAAATAGAAGAAGTTGTTGCTGTAGGGCAACGATTAAAAGGCAGTGCGGGTGCGGTACTGCAAGAGCGTCAAAATCAGGCATTTGTTGCTGATATTATGGGTGCTGATCAAATATCACGCACAGGTGATGGCGATGCAGCTTCAGCGCTTCGTCGTGTGACTGGTTTAACCTTAGTCGATGGTAAATATATTTATGTTCGTGGTTTGGGTGAGCGTTATTCAAGTACCCAACTTAATAGCATGTATGTTCCAAGCCCAGATCCCACTCGATCAGTTGTTCCACTGGATTTATTTCCATCGGATATTATTGAAAGTTTAAGTGTGCAGAAATCGTTTTCTCCTGATATGCCAGCGCACTTTGGTGGTGGTAATGTAAATATACGCACCAAATCTATTCCTTCTGATTTTTTGTTTAAAATACAGTTAGGTACTTCATATAACACCTCTAACAGTGACACCGGTTATTTTTACAGTGGTGGTGATGATGATTGGATGGGGCGCGATGATGGTACACGTGCTTTACCTTCATTAATTTCTACAGCGCTTAAAAGTGATGCAGGACTTGAAGGTGACAGCAGTACTACGCTTGAGCAGCGTCAAGCGCTCCTACAATCTCTAGATTGGCAAGTTGGACCTACTGAGAAAGACGTTGATCCAGGCATGAATTTTTCAGTAGCACTAGGTGATAGGTTTGAGTCTGAAGTAGGTACTTTTGGCGTTCTTGCAGCTGTTTCCTATGACAATGAATGGGAAGTAGTTAAAGAGCAAAGCGGTACAAATTTAGGTAGTTTGGGCTGCGAAGACAAATGTTTTGCACAAACTTATGATGGCATATCTACTGAACAAACCGTTCGTTGGAGTGGCACATTAAATTTAGGTTATGAATTTAATAATAACCATAAATTTGAACTAACGAATATAGCTCTTCATGATATGAGTGACAGAGTGCGTAATCGTGACTTTTTCGATGCTAACGAGTCAGAAGAAGGTGTTACTGAGTTACGCCGTGTTGACGTTATGTATGAAGAGCGTGAAATGTTCTCTACGCAGCTCAAAGGGACGCATAACTTTCCTGAATTAGAAAATTTATTTTTTGATTGGTATGCCGGTACAAGCCGCGCCAACAGAGATGCTCCTGGCGCATTGGATGTTGTTTTTCAAACTAACTTAAATGATGGTGTATTTGAATCAGAGCAGTTACAAGATGTTGCTGCAACAAACGTAACACGTGATTATCAAACTTTGCATGATGACGTAGATACATATGGTTGGAATATGGGCATCCCGTTTTATGGTGATGGCTATGAGTTAGAGCTTAAGGTGGGTGGCGATTTTTCTGAAAAAAAACGTGATGCAAGTAATATTCAATTTGGTATTACGCACCGTGGTATAACAGATGAATATACATTTGGCTCAAACATAGACCAAATTTTTTCTGACGAAAATTTAGCTAATAGTGAGTTTTATACAAGTATTACAGGCTCTGGTATTTTTGATGATGGTACCGCAGATGGTGATAAGTACAGCGCTGCACATAAGTTAGACGCTTATTATTTTATGGCCGACTTTTTCTACGAAAACACATGGCGTATAACCGGTGGTATTCGTTGGGAAGACTTTTCTCAAATATCAGTGCCTTTTCAGGCTCATACTAATTTCTTTGATGGAACAATTGAAGAAGTGAGCGAAGTTGCAATAAAAGAAGATAACTTTTTTCCTTCTTTAGCAATTACTTATATTATGGATGAAGAAATGCAGTTTCGCTTAAACTTAAGTGAAACGACGATTCGCCCAGATATGCGTGATGTAAGCTCAACTTATTATGTTGACCCACTAACAGAGTTTTTAGTGCGAGGCTCGCCTACACTTCAAAGCTCTAAGCTAAAAAATGCTGACTTTAGGTTTGAGTGGTACATGCCTTCAGGAAACAATCTATCAGTTGCTTTGTTTTATAAAGATATTGAAAACCCAATTGAAATGGTTGAGTTAGCGGGTGTTGGTGGAGCTGCTCCGCAATTACTAACAGCAAATGCGCAGTCGGGTGAACTAACAGGTATTGAGGTAGACTTTTTAACTGACTTTAGTTTTATTCATAATGATTTATCTGCCATATTTTTATCAGGTAACGTTACTCTATCGGATTCAAGTGTTGAGCTTGGCATAAACGATGCTGATGGGGTTGATTCATTATTTGAACAACAACTAAAAGAGGCGCTTGAAGCTGACTCTGTTTCTAACATTGTTACTAATAATAAACGTCGTTTAGTTGGTCATTCTGAATGGGTAGCAAACTTACAAATGGGTTATGACTCTGCTGATGGTTTTCATTCTACTTCAGTTGTTTATAACGTGTTTGGGCCGCGCATAATTGTACCAGGTACGCGTGGTAACGAAGACGCAGAAGAAAAGTCATTTCATTCTCTTGATTTAGTTTATTCTTACTTCCCTAACTTTAATACTAAAGTTAATTTTAAAGTTAAAAATATACTTGGCCAAGAAAAAGAAATTGAACAAGAAAACTTAACACTTTGGCGTCAAGAAGAAGGCACTGAGTTTAGTTTAAGCTTTAGCTACGAGTTTTAATTTTCTACCCAAGGAAGGGGGATATAATAAAACCTAATTACCTATTAGCCCTGTATTTAATACAGGGCTTTTTTATGACTATGAAAAATATTTAAGTTCTACTTTATTCACTAGTTTTAGCGCGCTGGTGGTGTTATTTTGACGTTAATGAAAATTAAATCTCACGCAATGAATTTAATTTTTAATGTATTAAGGCATCTTTTATGAATCAAACAGTGGAACAAACAATGAAAAAAGTAGGATTAGTCGGTTGGCGTGGCATGGTTGGCTCTGTGTTATTAGAACGTATGCAGCAGCAAAGTGATTTTGCCCATATCGACACCACCTTTTTCACCACCTCACAAGCGGGTCAACTAGGCCCTAATATAGCAGGCGACGCAAAACCATTGCTAGATGCAAGTGACATTAGCGAACTTGCTAAAATGGATATTATTGTTACTTGCCAAGGCGGTGACTACACCAATGCGGTATATCCAAAATTACGCGAGTCGGGTTGGGATGGTTACTGGATTGATGCAGCTTCAGCACTGCGTATGAGTGAGGACAGCATAATAGTGCTAGATCCCGTGAACAAAGATGTTATTGAACAAGGCTTAGAGCAAGGCGTTAAAACGTTTGTTGGCGGTAACTGTACAGTATCGCTAATGCTACTTGCACTAGGTGGTTTGTTTGAGCAAGACCTAATTGAATGGGTAAGCCCAATGACTTACCAAGCAGCCTCTGGTGCTGGTGCACGAAATATGAAAGAGCTTATTGCACAAATGGGCGCTATTCATGCAAGTGTTGCTGAGCAATTAGATAACCCAAGTTCTGCTATTTTAGAAATTGATAAAATAGTCAGTGAAACAATGGCGTCAAATGACTTACCACAAGACCAATTTGGTGTGCCACTAGCGGGCAGTTTAATCCCGTGGATTGACGTACCTATGCCAAGCGGTCAGTCTAAAGAAGAATGGAAAGCGCAAGTAGAAGCCAATAAAATTTTAGGCTCTTCTAAGCAACCAGTGCCAATTGATGGTTTATGTGTTCGTATTGGCGCTATGCGTTGTCATTCACAAGCGATGACCATTAAATTACGTGAAGATATTAGCGTAGAAAAAATTGAAGAAATTTTAGCGTCTCATAATGAGTGGGTTAAGGTAATTCCAAACGAGCGTGAAATTAGTGCCACAGACTTAACACCGGTTAAAGTAACGGGCACTTTAAGCATTCCTGTTGGGCGTATTCGTAAATTAGCTATGGGACCAAAATACATTAGCGCATTTACAGTTGGCGATCAGCTTTTATGGGGCGCGGCAGAGCCACTTCGTCGTATGCTACGCATAATTGTTGATGGTGAGTAATACCAATTCGCAATAATACTTAATCAATTGAGGGGTTAAATCTGACGTTAACTACGTTAAATATTTTTGATATAGAACAACTAAATAACGAATTTTTTGCCTTGTTATCGACACGATTTTCTTCCCTCAAAATAGATCACTTAATTAAGCGAATTGGTATAATATATAATCAGTATTAACAGAAAGGGTTGGCAATTTGCCAGCCCTTTTTAGTTTAATGGCTTATAAAACCGCTTAAGAGGCTAAAACAATACTTTTTTATGAATGTTCACTTTTGTTTATTATTGAACTTAAGTAAACTGTTTACATTGTGCAACAGCCTATTCAAGTAACATTAATGACCTCTCACACAAATAACTTTGCCAATAAGCGATTAGCATTTGTTAGCTCCTATTTTAGTTCTGCAATTGCTATAAACACGGTTGTTTCTTGTTTTCTTATTTTTAGCAGTATTAACCACAGCGCCTCGCAAGAAAAACTTTATTGGCTTTTTACGTTATCATTTATTTCATTACTTCGAATAGCAAGCCATGTATTTGTTAACAACACCCATGCTTTTAAATATCATCTGTATTTTATAGGTTTATTATTAACGGCTTTAACATGGGCTGCTTTTCCTATTTTGTTTTATGAAAACATGCAAATGCAGGAAAAATTTGTATCATTGGTTGTTTTTAGCTCCCTTGCTGGTGGAGGCGTTAATGTTTTAGCTTCAGATATTCGTTCCTCCTTGTCGTATATAACCTGCTTATTGGTTCCTTTTAGTATTTTATTACTTTTACAGCCTATTGAAGATGAGAATGTACTAGGTGTTTTAGGGCTCGTTTTATGGTTTATTTTGTGTTTTATAACGGCTTCACGTAGTGCAAAAGATGTAAAGTCATCAATTAATAACGAACTTAAGTTAGATCAATTTATTGAAAACTTAGAAAACGAAGTGCAACTTCGTACCGAACAAATAATTTCTTTAGAGCAAAAAGACAACCTAACTAAATTATTTAACAGGGGGAGCTTTGTTTCTAATGTTGAACTTGATTTAGCCAATCAAAATGATGATATTAAAGCTGTTTTATTTTTAGATATGGATGACTTTAAAATCATCAACGATAAATACGGTCACGATTTTGGTGATTTTGTACTGGCTCAAACAGGTAAACGATTAGTTGAAACACAAACCCAAGGCGACTTTATTGCTTGTCGATGGGGAGGTGATGAGTTTATTTTTTATTCTCGCACTAACACCGAAGACGAACTTTTTGACTGTGTTTTTAGATTAGTTAAAACCTTAACGAAAACAGTAAGCATGGACAGCTATCAAGTAAATCCCTCTTTTAAGGTTGGGCTGTATTTTACGCGCGAAAATTTTAATCTTGCAGAGGCGATTAAATACGCTGATGTAGCTATGTATGAAGGTAAGAAAAGCCGTAATGAAATATCGGTATTTGACGAGCGAATGCATGAATCGCTTAAAAGAGAAGAAGTACTTCGCAGCTCAATTAAAGAGTGCGTAGAAAAAGGTGACTTTCATCTGTGCTATCAACCTATTGTTGATATAAGCACAAATGAAATAACTACGTTTGAAGTACTACTTCGTTGGCAGTTTAATGATGAATTTATTCCCCCTTCAGAATTTATAGATATTGCAGAGCGATATGGAAAAATTAATATACTCGGCGAATTTGTACTAGAGCAAGCTATTGCGAGCTTAAGTAGGCTAAATGTCGTAAATAGTAATATTGGATTGTCGATTAATGTGTCGGTGTTGCAACTAGAAAACCATAACTTTTTAGATTTTTTAGTTGCGCTTTTAAATAGATACGCAGTTAAACCATACAATGTGCATTTAGAAATAACAGAAACAGTCATGATTAAAAATTTACCGTATTTGTCTAAAGTGATTACGGCCATAAAAAATACTGGAGTGCGTATTTCTATTGATGACTTTGGTACTGGGTTTTCTTCTATATCGGTTTTAAAAGAGCTATCAGTTGATTACATTAAAATAGACAAATCTTATATTGATAATATTTGTGAGTGCTCAAAAGATAAAAGTATTGTTTCTGCGGTAACTAACATGTCGCATATGATTGGTTGCCAAGTAATAGCGGAGGGCGTAGAAAACTCCGCTCAGTTAACGTTATTACAAAGTTTAGAAATTGATAAATACCAAGGTTTTATATTCAGTAAACCAGTTAGATTTGATCAAGCACTATCCTTGATATATTAAAGGTGCTCGCTGTTTTTATTTAGTTAAGCATTGCTGCATAAACCCAATTTTTTGTAGCAATTTTAAATTGGTATAACCTTTGCTGTTAATACTTAAATTAGCCACTTTAACTTCACTTAGGCTATTAACGATGTATTTTAAATACGATTTACGTAGTCTTATTACAATTTTGCGTAATTTTTACATGTTTAAAATGCTCATTTGAAAGTATTAGGTAAAGGAAATTACAATGAGCTCGGTTTCTAATGTATTTCATAGCAAATGGTTTAACTCATTAGCGGTTATTTTATTAGTCCTTATTATTGCCAGAATAGCCGCACCTTATGCGCTTCAGCAGTATGTAAATTATCAGCTAAAACATACGCAAGGTGTTACGGGGCATGTTGGTGATGTAGATTTGTTTTTATATCGCGGTGCCTACGCGATTGACGACGTTGAAATTTACGCTGTTGATGCAACTTCAGCTCCTAAGCCTTTACTGAGTATTCAAACTCTCGATTTTTCACTTGCGTGGTCAGCCCTTTTAAAAGGGAATTTAGTCACAAATATGGCTTTTACGCGTCCTAAAATAGTTATTTACGATAAAGACCCCAATGCTTCTGAGCAAAATCAACAAGTAAAAGATGAAACCACTTGGGTGGGGCTGGCGAATGACTTAGTACTGTTTTCTATTGATACCTTAACAATTGAGCAAGGCAAGTTAACTTTAGTTAACTCAACGAATAGTGGTGAAAAACCCACTTTTATATCAAATATCAACGCTCGAATTGAAAATATAACCAACGCGCAAAACCTATCAAAAACACTAGTGACTACTCTAAGCGTAGAAGGTGCATTAATGGGGGAGGCCGCATTAAAGTTTGATGGCAAATTAGATCCCTTTAGCAAACAAGCCAATTTTGATTTTAACGCAGAGGTACAGCGTTTCTCTGTTAACAACCTCGATACTGTATTTAAGGTATACACGCCTTTTGATATTGAAGCGGGTGGCATTGATGGCGCTATGGAATTGGTGGCTAAAGACAATAACTTAAATGGTTATGTAAAAGCGGGCGTTCAAAACTTGAGTGTGTTCTCGTGGCGCGAAGATATAGAAAAAGATGACGATGGAATATTTACGGCCATATTTGAAGGCAGTGTTGATTTACTGGGCTCTATACTCGAAAACGATGAGTCTAAACTTGTTGCTGCACGTATCCCTATAGAGGGGCAATTAGATAATACGGATGTTTCGACTTTTCAAGCTGTGATTTCGGTATTAGAAAACGCATTTTTTGATGCGTTTAAAATGAAAGTAGATAACGTTATTTCTTTTGAAGATACGGATGAAAAATCTGATAACGAGGAGAATTAAAGCTCTTTGGTAATGTTCGTTTTAGTTAAATACTTAAGCTGCACCCACTTTTTAAACTTTAAGTGGGTGCTTTAGTACTTTTCTCAGATTAGTTTTTGCGGTTACTCAATAGCTCTTTAAGCTCAGCAATTTGGGATTGTAGTTCGTTTACTTGCCCTTGCGTTGCAGGTAGAGAATCGTTATCCGCAAGCTCTTCTCGGGCATTTCGGTGCTCCTCACTCATTACTTCTAAAATCGCACCTACCATCATGTTTAAAAATACAAATGCAGTTAAGAATATAAACGTAAGGTAATATATCCAGCTTAATTCGTACACCGCCATTGTTTCGTACATTATGTCGGTCCAATCTTCAAACGTTGCTATTCTAAACAAGGTAAGCATTGATATTGAGACGTCTTGCCAAAGTACGGGATTGATTTCAGCAAACATCATGCTACCCATTGCAGCGTATATATAAAAAATAACAAACATTAATAGGGCTATATAACCCATTTGTGGAATGGCTTTAATCAATGAGTTAACCAATAAGCGCAGCTCTGGGATCATCGAAACCAATCGTAACACTCTAAATATGCGCAACAGCCTAGCTATTAACATTGTAGAGCCAGCAGCAGGGTATAAACTGCCCAATACTATGATAGTGTCAAATATATTCCATCCCTTAGAAAAGAAGTCTTTAATGCCTTTGCTTGCAACAAAGCGAATTATTAGTTCAATTAAAAAGAATGCAGTAATGCCAACATCCATCCAATTTAGAGCAAGCTCTACGGTAGGATGTAGTGAGTAAGTGTGTGCACCTACTGTAAGGGCAGAAACAATAATTACAGCTATAACAAATGATTGAAATATCTTGCTTTTGTCTATACGCTGAAACAACTTTTGTAACTGCGACATCATAGTAATAGATCCTTTGGATATTAAGATTTTATGGCGCTAATATACAATAGTATCATAATAATTTAACGCTTTTTCGATATAGAAAGTGTAAGGAAATTTAATGTTTATCAATAAACTAAAAAGCGGCGCATTACTTATTATTGGATCATGTGTTTTGGCTGGTTGCAGCTCTGATGCACGTTTTCATGAATTACAATCGGCGCGCCTTGATGAGTGTAACTATAAAGCTGACAAAGAATATTACGAATGCCTAGATAAACAAGACTCTAACTACGAAGAGTTTAAAAAACAGCAACAAGCCCAGACTAAATAAGTAACCTTTATATTTATGACTAAAACTCAAAAACAGCGCGATAAGCAAATTCGCTTAGCGCTTACTAATGCATGCGAAGCAATAAAAGAAATGGTAATTGGTTTTGATTATCTAACGCATACAGTTGATTTAAATAACGAAGTAAACACGTTAAAAATACAATGTTACTTTATTGATGAGGTAGCCCGTGAAGATGCAAAACCGCAACTTGATGAGTTAACGCAGATTATACTTAGCCAGCTAGCAGCTATTAAGTTGAACGCAAAACCAGCACACATCTCATTTTTAGCCAATTAACAGCGGTTTAGTTGGTATGACATCACATGGACGTTATAATTAGATAAATTATTTTTAGGGTTTAAATTATGGCTGTTCCTTCGCGTTCGCAAATTTCACCAGGTACCACAGTAAATATTGTATTAAAAGAAGATCAACGCAGCGGCACATTAACTGAGGGTGTGGTTGAGCGCCTTTTAACAAAATCACCAAATCACCCACACGGTATCAAAGTACGTTTAGAAGATGGTCAAGTTGGCCGAGTAAAAGAGATTTTATAATGGCAACATTAACAGAGCAGGCTTTTTGGGATTTAGTAACAACGCCTGATTTAGGGCTCGATCCGCAAAGTGTGAGCGATAACCTAAAAACTAAACTGACTGATTTAAGCGATCAGCACCTTATTGATTTTGATAAGCACTTTGGCATACATATGCGTAAATGTTTTACCTGGGATTTGTTTGGTGCCGCCTTTGTGATGGCTGGATGTAACGACGATTACGGTTTTAGCGAGTTTAGATGTTGGTTAATTTCGCGTGGTAAAACAGTTTTCGAAAACGCTTTAGAAAATGCTGATTCGTTAGCGCAGTGTACACCTGTTTATTACTTAAATGAGCAGCCTTACCCGTATATTGATGAGTATGATTTAATAGCCGGTTTATTATTTGAAGAACGCAGCGAAGACGAATTACCGTTTATTCCATCAGGCAGCGATGAACCCAAAGGCAAACGTTTTAAAGACAAACCTAAGTTTTTAAAGCAAAGCTACCCTTTATTATTTGCAAAGTACTGGCAATAAAATAAATAGTAATTTGTGCGCTATTTAAACAATTTAATGAGTTTAATTTCCCTACAAGTAAGCGCATTGATATAAATCGTTTTGTTGTTTAAGTACGTATTAACTAAAGTACTTAACAGCAAAATGGTTTGTAATGCAGTATCTAGGATGAATCTTTGTGGATTTAAATGTGTTCAATCTAAGGGATTTATTTGTGGCACGAGGTTTGTAACCTAATGGGATCGGTAATTGCTCTTGCGTTATCTTACTGGCTTACACACATGTAAGAATCAGTATAGTCGAGCAAAGCTCCCTTAGCTGCTCGTGTCTTAGTTCCTGAATACGACTTCTCTCCTTTTATAGTAAATCTCTGTTATAGTTGTTAAAAGTTATAAAAGCTAGGTGATTAGGCATTTTGCTATTATTTAACACGCTGACTCACGAGGATACACCCACGAAATGAAATATTTAACACTCGCTTTATTAACTGTCGCTTTTACAAGTGCAAATGCTTTTTCTGAGCCGAGTAATAAAACACGATTTATACCGCTTTTAAAGTCAAAATTGGGAGCCTACGAAGTTGTGTCGAGCAACTCAGGGTTATGCGTTAACAGCAATTTGAGTTTGACAGATGAAAGTGATTTAAGTGCTGGTTTTAAACTTGGTGAGCAAATTGTATTTGGATCGCTCCACAATGGTACCCGAACCATTAAAAAACCAAACTTTTGCTTTATAACCAGCACGCTTAAATATAAAAGTGATGGCCTTGAAAACGGCTTAAGAATGAGCCGTTGTGAAAGCCCAGCAAACGAAAAAACAATCAGTCAAAGTATCAAATTTTTAGCTGATAACACACTCAAATACACATTGAGCGAACCCAATGTAGAGTGCACATTTAAAAAAGCAGATGAGAGTAAATAAAGCATCTAGTAAGTAGTAAGTAGCAAATCATTCGCAGTATATTTTAGGGATATCGCGCCAACGCGTAGTGTACTGCGGCGACAAAAAATCACGGTTCATGTGCCACCGGTCATTTAATTTACTACTTGCAAGGCTTAGCATTCCTTTTCCGTATCGATTGTTAATTGTGTCTAAGCATTGCATAAGTTTCGGATTATCAGGGCTTTTATTAAATAAGTCATTTTGCTGAAACTGTTCTGATATTAGCTCTACCGCACCCACACCACATTTATAAAACCGTATACCGGGTTGGTAAATCTTATTAAATACCTCAGATACAGCATTAGCCATCACGCAGGTGTCGTTAGTGGGTGAGGGGAACTTATACACAAAAGACTTTTTATAATATTTATTTTCGTGCGCGCCACTGGCTGCAAAAATATAAAGCTGGTGAGTGAGCGAGTGTTGCGCTCTTAATTTATTAGCCACTGTGGTTACATGGTTAATTAGCGCTGTTTTAAGTGCTGTTGGCTCACATATGCGCTCTCCAAAACTACGGGTTGAATAAATCTCCCGCTTATCTTGTCGTACATCATCCCAGTTTAAACATGTTATCCCGTTAAGCTCGCTTACTGTGCGTTCAACAACCACACTAAATGCACGGCGCATTGCTCTAGGGTTTTGCTGAGCAAGATCCCAGGCGGTGTGTATATTCATTATTTTAAGTTTTTTAGCTAGCCGCCGGCCTATCCCCCACACATCTTCGCAGCTCATTCTTTGTAAAATAGCTTGGCGAGTTTGTTCGCTATTTATTACTGCTACACCATTAAAACCACTGAGCTTTTTAGCAGCATGGTTAGCGGCTTTTGCTAAAGTAGGGGTCGGGCCAAAACCAACACCTACAGGTAGCTTTGTTTCGCGCCATACTGTGCGCCTTATTGTATGACCGTATTCATGCCAGTCTTTAATTAATGATGTGTAGCCATCAAAGTGCAAAAACGATTCATCAATACTGTATATGTGCTGTGTATCGCAAAAGCGAGCGATGATATTCATCATTTTGTCGCTTAAATCAGCATAAAGCTCGTAATTGCTAGAGCGAATAACAACGTTGTTTTGCTCAAGTAAATGCTTAACTTTAAAGTACGGGCCAAATTTAGGAATATTTAAGCGCCGAGCAATAGGGCAAATAGCGCATACACAGCCATCGTTATTGGTAAGTACAACCACGGGTTTGGATCGAATAGCAGGGTCAAATACTTTTTCGGCGCTGGCATAAAACGACACAGCATCAACTAAGGCATACATTTTAGTAACTCTGGGCTTTGCCTGTGCATTCTTATTGATAGCGTTACTACGCCTTCGAGCTGAAACTCGTCTGCAGAGGTTAGTTGTACAGGCTTATGTAAAGAAGACGCTGAAAGCAGCCGTGCATTGGTTTTATCAAGCAGTTTGCATACAAAAAGACCATTTAAGTTAGCAACAATAACGTCACCATTTTCTGCAGGCTCTGCACGGTCGATAACTAATAAGTCCCCTTCAAAAATTCCGACTTCTTGCATAGAGTTGCCCGATGCTAGGCCAATAAAGGTAGCATTTGGGTGCTTTATTAAAAGCTCATCAAGGGTTACACCTAGCTCGGTGTACTGCGCTGCGGGCGATTCAAAACCACACACGCCTGCTTCTATATAAATGGGAATGACAAACATAACACAACCTAAAACGCATATACTGTATAAGTGTACAGTATATGCGTTTTGTGTAAGTTATGCCAAGAAATGTATAACCGATCAATCCATATTTTTGATCATTTGCTGTGCGATATCTAAAAAGTCTTTGATTTGCTGAGGTTTTAAGTTTTTACACATTTGATTATTTATTTTCTGCTCTGAGGCTAATAACTTATCAAAAAGAACTTTGCCTTGCTCTGTGAGCGACAAAATAAAGCAGCGCTTATCGTGCTCACTTGCCTGTTTATTTATTAAATTTAAGCCAATAAGATCTTTAATTAAACGTGCTATTTGCGCTTTGTCGCGCTGCGTTTTAGTAACAATATCGTTAGCCGTACAGTTATTTACGTTCGCGATAATATGTATGCAGCGTACGTGCATAGCATTTATACCAAGTTCGCCTGCGTTAATTGCTTCACGAATTGTGACGCGGTAATTTTGCATCAATTCAAACAGCGTATTTGATAAAGGTGTATTCATAAAACTCTCAATGTAGTTGACAAAGTCAATTAACTTGTTATAGTTGATTTTATCAACCAATGGGGCGTTGTGCAATGTCTGCTTTTATAGCAGCTAATTATTATACCAATCTGCTTATATATGGGGTTTATTTAATTTGTTAAATTGATCAAAGATTTATGCAAGTTGGTATTAAAGTCCAAGTTTTGTAAAACGAGGTAATGCATGGGTAAACAAATTCGCAAAGCTAACATATTAAGTACGCAGCAAATCACACCACACCTACAACGCATTGTTGTAGGCTCTGATGATTTTAACGACTTAACCTCACAGCACATTGGTAACTATGTAAAAGTACTGATCCCAAAAAATGGTGAAGTAGATTTTAACTTAAAAACAGCGTGTATGCGATCTTACACAATAAGGCATGTAGATGCACAAACAGGCGCGTTAACACTTGATTTTGTTATAAATATGCACCAAGGTCCGGCAACTGACTGGGCTAAAATTGCAAAAGTAGGTGATGAGGTAGGTATTGCAGGCCCAGGCCCTAAAAAGCTAGATAATTATGGGCATTCGCATTATGTGTTGCTAGGGGATTTAACATCGGTAAATGCAATAAAGGGGTATGCGCAGCAATTACCTTTAACTTCAAAAATTGATGCTTTTGTACATGCGCCCACTGAGCAAGACATTATTGATTTAGAAACAAGCCGCGATATTAATTGGCTTGTTACCGACAACGCTGACGAAGTGCTACTAAGCGCGCTTCAAAATTTGCACATTACAGCAGAGCCTCCCATTGTATTTATGGCATTGGAAGCTGGGCTTGTGCGTAAAGCAAAGACATTGTTAACAGAGCAATTTAATATACCACGCGGTAATATTGTTTCCTCAGGGTATTGGAAAAAAGGCGTGGATTCAGAAGGCTATAAAAAGCTGCGCCAACGTGATGCACAGCTTGCTTGAATACCTTAGAGCAAAATAACATATACCTATTTTGCTCTAATACCACTGCGTAACTTGAATTGACCTAATAGCAGACCCATTTAAGTGTTTTATGCTAATGATGTAATACATTGTTAGCATGCATTTTTAGGAGCTGCTATTTTGTTAAATTCCATTCCTTTTTCGTTATTAGAACTTGCCCCCATGATCAAAGGGGACAGCGTTACTAACACTCTTCATAAAAGTACTAAATACGCTCAACGTGCTGATGAGCTTGGCTTTAACCGTTTTTGGCTTGCTGAGCATCATAATATGCCAGGTATAATTTGTGCGGCCACTTCAATTTTGGTTGGTCACATTGCAGGTAATACCAAAAAGATACGCGTTGGGTCAGGCGGTATTATGCTGCCAAACCACTCCCCATTAGTTGTTGCTGAACAATTTGGTACATTAGAGAGCTTATATCCAGGGCGAATAGATTTAGGGCTAGGGCGTGCCCCAGGTAGCGATCCTGTAACGAGTCGTGCATTAAACAACGATATGAGCCGCGCAGAAAATTTCCCAGGTGAGGTAACTGAACTGCAAACATTGTTAGGTCCTTACAATGGTACGCATCCTATACGTGCTATACCGGGTGAAAACACAAACGTTCCGATTTGGTTATTAGGCTCGAGTTTATTTAGCGCGCAACTAGCGGCGCAAAAAGGGTTACCGTATGTATTTGCAGGGCATTTTGCACCGCGCTTTGTGCACGATGCAATAGCGTTGTATAAGCGCGAATTTAAAGCATCAAGCGTACTTGATAAGCCATACGTAATGCTTGCACTGCCTTTAGTGGCTGCAGATACCGACGATGAAGCGCAATATTTATCGACTACTTCTAAGCAACGTGTACTCGAACTTATACGCGGTAATGAGCTGTGGCTAAAACCGCCTGTTGAAAGCATGGACGGGTTGTGGAGCGAACAAGAACGCGCTCATGTAGAGAACTTTTTAAGTCTAAGCGTAGTAGGCGGACATGTAAGTATTAAACACAAGTTAGAGATGATAGCTAAACAGCTAGAAGTGGATGAGTTTATATTTACCAATGATGTATTCGATAGTGAAAAACGCCACCGTGCACTCGAAATTTTAATGGAAATAAAACACTAAAATATAGTTAGTTAAGCAAGCGTACACTCTGGGCTTGTTAATATACAGACATCATCAAAAGTTAAACTTTTTTAACTCATTTTATTAACTTTAAGTGATGTCTGTATTTGTTATTTAAATATTCAAAGTAAATTTGATTGCTATTTTTAGTAAATATTTTGCTTTATATACCGTTCTGTTTTTTCAATTGAACTGATTTAAACAATCAATTTTAAGATATCACTTTTGTTTTTTATAATGTAGCTATTAAACCAGACATCATAAAATTAAAGGCAGGTACACCGTGAACTCTCTAAACACCGCAACAGCTAATTCAGTTAACAAAACAGCGCAGCCAAAAGTTGCTCTGGTTGCTGAAGGTGGCGGGCAGCGAGGGATATTCACAGCTGGCGTACTTGATGCTTGGTTAGAGCAAAGCTATGACCCTTTTGATTTATTCATTGGTACTTCAGCGGGTTCGCAAAACTTAACTAGCTACTTAGCGCGCCAAAAAGGCTACGCTAAACGCCTGATCAGAGGGCTTTCGCGTAATAAGCGTTTTTTTCAGCTTGGTCGTGGATTAGTGGGTAAGCATATAGTTGATTTAGATTGGTACTTTGACAAAACCACTGAAGTAAACAGAGCTATAGATTTCAAAACAGCGAAAACTAGTTTAGGTGAGCGTGAACTACTTATAACAGCCACAAATGCACGAGACAGAAAAGCTTATTACTTATCGCCTACAGGTGATAGTGGTCAATGGCGTGATTTGTTAAAGGCTTCTAGCGCACTCCCGTTTTTATACAAACAAGGTGTAAAGTTAACACCTTGGTTAAACGCAAAAGCAGCGAATGAAACACATCTTATTGAAGAACAAGCACAGAGCGATTTTTATCTAGATGGCGGTTTAGCAGCACCACTTCCCGTGTGTGAAGCTTACAACCGAGGTGCACGTAAAATTGTTGTAATAAGAACGGTTGACGCTAATTTTCAAGCGCAATCTGCATGGGTACAAAAGCTAAGAACATTTGCTATAGCATCAGGCTATTGTCCAAAAACATTGGACTACTTAATACAGCACGAGAAAGCGTATTTAGATGAGCTTGAGTTTATTGCAAATCCACCAAGTGATGTGGAAATAATACAAATTTTTGCAGACGAAAAACTACATAGCAAATTATTAGGTAGTTCAAATAACGATTTACGTTTTGATCATAAATTAGGCTTAGCTGCAGGTCGGTCTTATTTAGCGCAGCAAAGCCAATTTGAGATCAGCAATACGCATAACTATACGCAAAGCGAATATAGTTACAATTAAACCAAATTCTTATACCTAGATTGCAAATAGTACTGCAACTTAAAATTGCAGTACTATTCTTCATTTAAATGACACCCACCTAAATTTGTATGTTTATTAACCCCTAGATTCTGGCGCTTCAATTCTTTAAAACTATAAATGGGTGTCATTCTAAATTTTTAAATTAGCTAAAGTTATTGTGAACACTTAAATAATATAAATGGGTGTCATTTTAAACCTAAAAATAAACCTAAGTTGATGAGAGTAATATGCTCGTTTCACTATTTAAAATACCGTCTATTTCTCTTACTTGCCTAAGTACTCCATCAAACTCACTTAAATTCGCGGCCTGTATCTCTGCTACCAAATCCCAAGCACCATTGGTAGTGTGCAATTTTGTAAGTTCGGGTATACCACGCATAGTTTTAATAACTTGAGAAGTTGATTTACCAATCACTTCCACCATCATAATTGCACGAACGGCTTCGGTTTCTATGTGTTCATGCACTCTTATAGTAAACCCCAAAATAGCGCCTGAACTCACTAATCGATCTAATCTATTTTGCACTGTCCCGCGTGACACATTTAAAGAACTTGCTAAAGCAGAGATAGAGGCGCGACCGTCTTTTCGTAATTCAGCAATTAAAGCGTTATCAAGGGAATCGTAAATATAAGGAGTCATAAATCAAACCTTTTAGAGCATGGCCTACTAAAATACACAATTTGTATATACCTGCATAGCAAAGTGATAAAAATTAATAAAATTTGTATAACTAATTGCCATATTAAATAGCATGCGGCCTCGCTAAACTTGTTTTAAATTAACTAATACATTTATTTAAGAGGTTTCAACATGAGTCATTTTATAGCACAGCCAAAACAAGGCGTTCCGTTTGTTAGCGTTCAGGCAATGGCTAAGCTTATAAATAGCTTAGGTATCGAAAACGTTTTGTTAGAGCTAACACATAAATTAGAAACCGACTTTGCCCGTTGGAAAGAGTTTGATAAATCACCTCGCTATGCAGCACACTCACCAGAGGGTGTAATAGAGCTAATGCCTGTGAGTGATGGCCAGATGTTCAGCTGTAAATATGTAAACGGTCACCCAAAAAACACCTTTCGAGAACTTCAAACAGTCGCTGCATTTGGTATTTTAGCCGATGTAGATAGTGGTTATCCGGTAATGATCAGCGAAATGTGCCTACTAACAGCGCTTCGTACAGCGGCTACATCGGCGCTGGTGGCTAAGTATTTAGCACCAAAAAACTCAACAACACTTACATTAATTGGTAATGGGGCACAGTCTGAGTTTCAGGCACTGGCATTTAAAGCTGTATTGGGCATAACACATATTCGTTTATACGATATAGATGCAAACGCGTCTAAAAAAGCATTTACTAATTTAAGTGCTTACGGGTTAAACGTGATTATTTGTAATAGTGTACAAGAGGCAGTAAAAGGGGTAGATATTATCACTACCTGTACTGCTGATAAAACTAACGCCACTATTTTAACAAATGACATGATCCCACAAGGTGTGCACATTAATGCCATAGGTGGTGATTGCCCAGGTAAAACAGAGTTAGATGCTAGATTGCTTGAGCGTGCTAATGTATTTGTTGAATACGAGCCACAAACTCGAATAGAGGGCGAAATTCAACAAATGAGTCCAAGCTTTACAGTAACTGAGTTTCATAAAGTTATTAATAAGCAGTCGCTTGGGCGTACTAGCCAAGATGAATTAACCATTTTTGACGGTGTTGGCTTTGCGAGCGAAGACTTTACAGCACTGGTATTTATACGCGATGAGTTAATTAAAACGGGCGAGTTTGCTTTGCTTGATTTAATTACACAACAAGCGGACCCTCGTAATTTATTTTCAGTGCTTAGTGAGCAACCATTAGTAAAAGAGCACGTGGCATGAGCGAAGTAAACCAAGCCCCCAATGCTGTAGTGATGGTAAGGCCACATCACTTTACATCTAACCCACATACAATGCTCGATAACGCATTTCAAAGTGAATGTTTAGCACAAAATCAAAGTGAACAAGCATTTAAAGAAGTGACTAATGCCGTACAAATATTAAAAAATGAAGGGGTAACAGTTCACCTTTTTGAAGATGAGCAAACACACACTCCCGATTCAGTTTTTCCTAACAATTGGTTTTCAACTCATCAAAGTGGCCAATTAATAATCTATCCAATGTTTGTAGAAAACAGAAGATTAGAATATCGAAAAGATATTATTGATTTTTTAACGGATCACTATAAAGTGTCTTCAGTGACTGATTATTCATTTTTATCGAAAGAAAATTCATTTCTTGAAGGCACTGGTTCACTGGTTATCGATCATCAAAATAAACTCGCTTACGCGGTAGAATCAAAAAGAACTACCAAGTCGGTGGTTAATACAATATGTGAGCAATTAAAACTATCACCCATAGTGTTTAACGCATATGACGAGCAAGGAACTGCGGTTTATCACACTAATGTTTTAATGTGTATTGCTACAAAATTTGTAATGATCAGTTTAAATATGGTGCCAATTGAACAACGTGCACAGTTAGCTAAACATTTTTTGAAAAGCCATCATCAAGTTATCGATTTAACGCTTGAGCAAATTAATAACTTTTGTGGCAATGCTATTGAACTACAAGGTAAAAATGGTCGTATTTTAGCCTTATCGCAAACTGCGTTTAATGCACTTACACCTGAGAAAATAACAATTATACAAAAAACGGCTAAGCTTGTACCGTTACCGATTCCTACCATTGAGTCGGCTGGTGGCTCAGTTAGGTGCATGATTGCAGGAGTTCATTTGCAAAATAAATAATGTATAGTTTTAAGGCAGCTTAGCTGCCTTATTTACATTAAATTTTTAGTCGATGTCGCAAGCAAAAGCCGTTATACCCAAAAAAGGGTATTAATATAAAAAATATAAGAAGGAATTAGCAATGTTCGATACCGTCGTCAAAAGCGTAAACAACCTTTTGTGGGGAGAAGGCCAGGTACTTATTTATATACTCTTGTTTACGGGGGTATGGTTTTCAGTACGACTAAAAGCAATTCAAATACTTAAATTTAAACATATGTTTAGCCTTTTAAAAGGCAGTAGCAAATGTAAAAAAGACGACATTTCATCATTTCAAGCGTTGTGTACAGGGCTTTGTGCACGGGTAGGTACCGGTAATTTAGCCGGTGTGGCGGTTGCAATTTCACTTGGCGGCAGCGGCGCTATATTTTGGATGTGGGTAATAGCCATATTGGGTATGGCTACAGGCTTTGCCGAAAGTGTACTTGGGCAAGTATATAAAGTGCGCGATAGTGGCGGCGAGTTTAGAGGGGGCCCTGCGTATTATATTCAACAAGGTTTGGGTAGCCGGGCGTTTGCCATTGTGTTTGCTGCGTGTTTGTTTTTAGGTTACGGCTTTACGTTTAGCGCAATGCAAACGAACACAATTACCGACGCACTTAATTACGCGTTTGAAGTTCCTACATTTTATTCAGGCCTGGTTATTACCGTGCTAGCCGGCTCAATTATACTCGGTGGCTTTAAAGCAATTGCCCGGTTTGCAGAGCGTGTTGTGCCAATAATGGGCATTGTGTTTGTACTTGCTGCGGTAATTATTACGATTATAAATTTCACGCAAGTACCCGCCATGCTTAAAGATATATTTTTATCAGCGTTTGGTTTACAAGAAGCAGGCGCCGGTGCAATGGGCGCTGCCATTAAAAACGGTATTCAACGTGGTTTATATTCTAATGAGGCCGGTGCAGGTAGTGTGCCGCATGCTTCAGCAAGTGCCAGCCCAATACCTAATCACCCTGTAACGCAAGGTTACATACAAATGCTAGGCGTATTTTTCGATACAATAGTACTGTGTAGCTGTACCGCGGTGATCATTTTATTAGCCGATATAGACATAAGCGGTGAAATGGAAGGCATTCGTTTAACACAAAGCGCGATGACCGCTCATTTAGCACAAGGTGGTGTTTACTTTGTAGCAGCCGCTATAACCTTATTTGCTTTTACATCGGTAGTGGCAAACTACGCCTATGCAGAGAGCAACTTGCACTTATTTAAGCTCGACAACAAAGTAGGGCGCGGCATTTACACTTTGCTTTATTTATCAATGATGTTGTGGGGCGCGTCGGCCACATTAAAAGAAGTCTGGGATTTAGCCGATATTGCCTTAGGGTTAATGACAGTGGTTAACGTTATCGCTATTATACTGTTAACGCCGACTATTTTGTCTGTCACGAGCGATTACCACGCACAAAGAGACAAAGGTTTAGAGCCCGAATTTAAAGTAAAAGATGTAAAAGTACAGGGTAAATGCGAAGACGGCATTTGGGACTAATTCAGCACACTTAACTACAAAAAGCGGTTTTATGGCAACATAAAGTCGCTTTTTGATTTGCATAAATATTCACTTTCAGTATTGTAAGAAAACTATAGCAACCAAAATAAAGGCACAATTTTTTAGATGATCGAGATTCACGCAGGGAAAACAGCGGCTAAAATTATTAACGAACAGGGCTTTAAACCTGAACTTTTTACCTCTTTTTTAGGTGCAAGTGGCGGTCCTAAATGGTTTACATTATTTGGCTTAGATAAATATATTTTTGGTGAATTTTTTAAAAGCCGTACCCAACCACTTAATTTAATTGGCTCATCTGCTGGCGCTTTTCGCTCTGCGTGTTTTGCACAAAACGATCCTGTTGCTGCGATTGAGCGCTTAGCAAAATCGTATTCGCAAACGCGATATTCAAGTAATAAACCTACACCAAGTGAAATCACAATAAAAGCGCGCGCATTACTTGAAGATGTTTTTGGCGATAACGGCGTAACCGAAATTATAAATAACCCAATATTTAAAGCGCACTTTATTGTAGCGAAATCGAATGGCTTTATTGCCAGCGAAAATAAATTAATACAGTTAATGGGTTTATCAAAAAGTTATATGTTAAACCGCGTTAACCGAAAATTATTAGGCTCACAGTATGAGCGTTTTATATTTGGCCCAGAAACAAGTGACTTATCAATTACCGATACCTACAATTTTAAAACACAAAACATAGCGCTTACTCAAAATAATTTAAAAGATGCATTACTTGCATCGGGCTCTATACCACTTGTTATGCAAGGCATAAAAAATATTGAAGGCTCGCCGCAAGGAATATATCGCGATGGCGGAATAATTGATTACCACTTTGATTTAAAAATTAATAACCCAGGCTTAATTTTATATCCGCATTTTAATAGTGAGCCAAAAGCAGGGTGGTTCGATAAAAATTTAAAACGTAAAGTATCACCACTTAATTACGATAATGTGGTAATGATCACTCCATCAAAAGAATTTATAGCAAGCTTACCGTACGGAAAAATTCCAGACAGAAATGACTTTACCGATCTTGATGCAGACACGCGTATAAAATATTGGAATACCGTGTTTAGTGAGACCGAGAAGTTAGCTGATGATTTTGACAGAAAACTCAATAGAGAAAATGTTGAATTGAAAATAATTTGATGATCTAATCTATCAAGTAATGACGTTCTATGTCTGGTGGTTAATTGATAATTTAAATATTACGGTACTAATATTAAAGAAAAGGGCGAAAGCCCTTATTGCTAACGCTTAAGAATACTGTAAAGCAATATAGTTTGTCTTTTGTTACTAATGAATTTTAATATAAGGCTTCATTAACTTGGTTAGCTCTTTTAAAAAACAATTTAAATTAGAACTAGCTTCTCTATTGTATTCATAAATCATTTCTAGGACAGTTGGTTCATCAGTGCTTTGCATTGCTCTTTTAGTACCATTAAAAGATACTGCACATTCATGTACTTTATCTAGAAATTTATAAATTCCAGATTTTGATGGAAATAGTAATTCTGAAGCATGAAATGAAGCAATAAAGTGGCTAAAAGTAATGTCAGAAATATATCCATTAGTATACTCTTGATATAGCTTCTGTGAATCTATATAAACTTTATATCTGCTATTAAAAAGAGCTAAATTAAGATTACGTTTTTGTATTCGAGTTTGAATGGACGCAATTACAAACATAGCTATAGCTATAAAAGCTGAGACCAGGGATACAATGAGTGTTAAGTTATCTATCGTGTTGATAGGCATTTTCTTTATCCTTGTTTATTTATTTAGTCTATCATATCAGAAAGAAAACAAATAAAAAGACTTATAAATCAGTGCTTTAATTGACCGTGCAGTCACTTAAACTAAAGTTTTTATTAACTTCCTGTTCTTTAAGATATTTCACCAATTATATTTAAAAGCTGGCTTTGTAGGTTAGATAAATAAATGTTCTAAGTTTTATTTTGTGCTTTAAATATTTTATATATCTTTTCTGATATTCATTAAACAATGAAGAGAGGATGATAAGCATTGTATATTGGATTTTATAAACGTTAAATTATTTTAGCCGATAGCTGATTACCCATAAATTACGTTATGTTAAATTGCATGGGTTTTAATAAAGCGAGCGTGATTATACAAACCAGCTCGCTTTTAGGAGAGTAACTTGGTGGTTAATTAAGCTCTGAATCAACCCAAAACTTAGTTCCTTTTAATACAGCTTGTAGTGCAAGGCCGTTTTCGGTTACAGAATATACAGTAACTTGATCTGCAATCGCTTCGGCAACCAGTGCACCGCCTTTATCTTCATATTTTGCTGCTGCATCAGCGTTTCCGCCAAATGCCCAACCATGTTCAATAAATCTGTTTAATGCAGCTTGGTTATGAAAAACCATTACAACGTTAAAATCTTTAACGCCTAAGCCAAGTCCTAAACCGGCTTCGCCCATATTCATGTAAGTCGATTTACCTGTAAGGTTATTTTTAACTACGCCGTAACCACCACCAAAGCTAGCAAGCACTACATTTACATTCGCGTTATCGAATACAGCATAACCAGCAGAGTTAGCAATTTGTTTTTTAACATCAGGTTTTTCAGCGTATAATTTATCTAATGTATTTGTTTTCATACTTTGTACAAGTGAACGTTTTTCGCTTGGTGATGCACTACCTGTAGTAGCACACCCAGTTAACGCAACAGTTAAAGCAAGTACGCTTAGTATAATTAGTTTTTTCATAATGTTTTCCTTAATAAGATATAGCAACCAACAACCATAGAATAATCACGGTATTAAAATAATTAGAGCTTTACTATGTCCAATACTAGACAGTATCGGACTTTAACGTTATTCTGTAAGTCTATTATTTAATTGAATATTTATACATTATGCTTGTTGCTTTGGTTGATACGTTAAAACAATTAAGATATCAAATTGCCCATCTAGATGACGGTACTCTCAATTCAGAATACCCAGAACTTGCATCCTTTATACAGGAAATTGGCTTGACTGTAACTGAATCAAAAGCTGATCTGACATTCTTATATCAGTTTTTGTATGTTTATGGCCGAAAGTCAGAAGCCACTTATAGTCGTTTTCGAAATGAGCTTGAACGCTTTTATTTATGGTCGTGGTTAATAGCAGAAAAATCAGTATTTGATTTAAAACGTGAAGATATTGAAGCTTACGTTGATTTTATGGTTGAACCCGATAAAGCATGGGCTGCAACTTCAGTGCAATGGCGTTATAAAGATGAACAAGGAATTCGTCGATTAAACCAAAATTGGCGCCCTTTTATGCTTAAAGAATCCATTGCTAGTCAGCAAACTTTATCGTCTATGTTTACTGCTCTAAATGTATTTTATAAGTTTGCCCTACTCGAAGAAAAAACATTTGCTAACTTTGTCCCTGTTGTTAAAAAAAATAGTCCGTACTTAGTTGTTCAATCACAAATTCAAATTCCAGACACATTAAGCGATATTCAATGGGAATACGTTTTTGGTGTAACGCGTGATTTATGCGAACATAACCCTGATTTAGAGCGAAACTTATTTACGCTTGCCTGCTTAAAAGGTCTTTATTTACGAATTTCAGAATTATCTGAGCGCCCACAATGGTCGCCGGTGATGTCTCATTTTTGGCAAGATAATGATGGCTTTTGGTTTTTACGTATAATGGGAAAAGGTAATAAATTACGAGATGTAACCTTAAGCGATGATTTTGTTGAATATTTAAAACGTTATAGACTATACAGAGGTTTACCTGCCCTTCCCCGTGTTGATGAATCAGATCCTTTGGTTCATAAAATTCGCGGGCAAGGTGGTATGACCGTAAGGCAAATTAGGCGTTTAGTTCAACAAAGTTTTGATTATGCACAGCAATCATTACTCGATGATGGTTTTAAAGATGATGCTGAACAACTTGGCGCTGCAACTGCGCATTGGCTTCGCCATACTGGTGCAACTCATGATGCGCAAACCAGACCGCTCAAACATTTATCAGAAGATTTAGGTCATTCTAAAATTGCGACTACCGATCAAATTTATATTCAAACAAATATTAAAGAGCGAGCAAAGTCAGGACTTAAAAGGAAAATTTAATGGAGTATTTAGTAATAGCATTTATAGGCGGATTATTTTTAATTTATTCTTTAACACTTCGCCAGTTAGAAAAAACAGAAGTAACAGGCCCAATGTTTTTTGTTGTTGGCGGAATATGTTTAGCTTCAATGCTACCCAACGAAGGGGATAAAATAAAAGAAGGCGTTGATCTTTTATTACCATTTATAGAGCTTACGCTAAGTATATTTTTATTTTCAGATGCAGCTAAATCAAAGCTAAGTGTTTTAAGGCATAGTTTTCAGTATCCTAGTTTACTGCTGTTTGTTGCCCTACCCTTAACTTTGTTACTTGGTATTGCTGTTGCTTTATTTTTCTTTGCTGAGCTTTCACTTATTCAAGCAGCGTTGCTCGCTATTATTTTAACACCTACCGATGCAGCTTTAAGTAAAGGGTTACTAGCAAGTACACAAGTGCCTGAAAAAATACGCGAAGGAATAAATACTGAAAGTGGTTTGAACGATGGATTATGCGTACCTATATTTTTAATATTTATATTACTCGCTAAAAATCCTGATTCAGCTATTACTGCAACACAAACATTAAGTGTGTTTGGCCGAGAGCTTGGCTTGGCTTTATTAATAGCTATTACAAGTATTGTTGTTTTTATACCGAGTTTAAACTTTGCAATGAAACGTCATTACTTTGCACAAAATACCAGTCCATTTTTATTACTCGGTTTTGCTATGGCTGTTTTTTCTGTCACTCAGTATTTTCATGGCAGTGGATTTATTGCGGTGTTTATTGCCGGTTTATTATTTGATAAATTTTCGACTGAAGAAGTTAGAACAGAATTAATTGAAGACTCAGAGCACATTGCAGATTTTACATCGCTAATGATTTGGTGCTTGTTCGGGTTTGTTTGTGCTTACTTAGTTATTCCGAAATTAAATACTGAAATTATAATTTACGCTTTGTTAAGTACAACATTGATTAGAATAATTCCTGTTATGTTGTCATTGCAGTTTACGGCATTGAGTATTAAAGAGCGTTTTACATTTGCGTGGTTTGGACCAAGAGGATTAGCATCAATTGTTTTTACATTGATGGTGATAGATACGCAAATAGAAAACAAATATCAAATAGCGACGATAGCAATGACGACTATTTTGTTTAGTGTATTTATACATGGTATTAGCACTAAACCTATTGCCGATAGTTTTGTTAAAAAATAATCATTTAAACTAGGTAAATTAAGAATACGTATTAAAAAAGGCGTAACGGTTATTTTCATCACTGATGAAGTTAATCGTTGCGCCTTTTTGTATTTAATGAATAATTCACTAAATTGGTATTTAGATAAAACTATTTAAGTACTCTTATATAAGTGACCTTATTTAAGCACTCTTATTTTATAAAGTTATTTAAGAACCTGTGCTAGTAATTCAATTGGGTGTTTTGGTTTAAATTGTTCAAAACGTTTAACTTGGCTACGACAAGAAAATCCCGTAGATAAAAGTTGCTCTGGTTTATTTTTATCTACAATTGGTTTCCAACTCATTTCGTAAAGTGCACGTGAGTTATCTTGATTTTGTGCTTCGTGGCCATAAGTTCCCGCCATTCCACAACAACCTGTATTTGTTGTTTTTAATGTTAAACCAATATCACTGAAAATTGTTTGCCAAACATTTGCCGCTTTTGGCAGTGCAGTTGTTTCAGTACAGTGACTCAGTAATGTAAATTCGGTATCTGTATTTTGCTTTGCGCTTAGTGATTTAAACGATTGTGTTTCTAACCACTCATGGGCAAGTTGCACATTAAATTCACCACGGTTATTTTCTAAAATTGTATTATATTCATCGCGGTAACACATAACGAGTGACGCATCTAAACCGACTAGGGGTGCATTAATATCATTTAATTTATTTAAAAACTCAGCTGCATTTTTAGCTGTAACTTTAAATTCATGCAAAAAACCTTTTACGTGTTGCGGTTTACCATTTGGTTTAAAAGGTAATAGCATTGGTTTTTTGCCAAGTTGGGTTATTAAAGTAATAAAACTTTCTACTAGTTCGGCTTCGTAAAAGCTCGTAAATGGGTCTTGTACTATTAATACATATTCACTTTGTTGCTCTGCATTTAATTTATTTAATAAATCAAAATCAAATTTTTGTGTTTTAGTAATACGCTTTGAAAGTGCAGGAATACTTAACTGTGGTGTATCAACATAGCCAACTGTTTTTTTAATAACATTGCTTACTAATGATGTTTTAACAATTGGGTTTATAACTTTTGCAAACTTTGCCATTAATGGCGCGCTGCTTTCTATGTTACCAACAAGGTAATCTTTTAGCGGACGCGCATAATAACTATGATAATAATTTAAAAAGCGCGAACGAAAAGTAGGAACATCTACTTTAATAGGGCAAGCAGTTGTACATGCTTTACATGCTAAACATTCATCCATTGACGCTTTTACTTCGTGAGAAAAGTCGTAAATACCTTTTCGTTTTTCGCGGCTGTGAACGAAACGTTCCCACCAGGTGATTACTTCACCTTTGTTAAGCTGCTTTTCTACTTCGAGTAAATCTACATTTTTTGACTCTTGTAAACGAAGCCATTCGCGCATTAAACTTGCGCGTCCTTTTGGTGAATTACGGCGATCGCCAGTTACTTTATACGATGGACACATAGGTGAATTTTCATCGTAATTAAAGCATATGCCATTACCATTACAGGTCATTGCATTGTTAAAACTGGTTTTAACTTCTATTGATATTTGCTTATCGAAGTGCGATCTCTTTTGTCCATCAACACTAACTAGTGAGTCTTCACTATCGATAGGAGTACATATTTTACCAGGGTTAATACGGTTGTTAGGATCAAAAGCTGTCTTTATTTTACGAAGTTGAGTATATAAATGCTCACCAAAAAATTCAGGACTATATTCACTTCGGTAACCTTTACCGTGTTCGCCCCACATTAAACCACCGTACTTAGCGGTTAGTTTTACTACTTGATCTGAAATAGTTCTAAGTAGTTTTTCTTGTTCTGGGTCGCACATATCAAGTGCTGGGCGTACGTGTAAAACCCCCGCATCAACATGGCCAAACATACCATACTGTAAATTATGGCTGTCGAGTAATGCTCTAAATTCGACAATATAATCTGCTAAGTTTTCAGGGGGTACAGCGGTATCTTCTGCAAAGGCGAGTGGTTTTTGACTGCCTTTTACATTACCTAATAAACCCACAGACTTTTTACGCATTGCGTAAATTTTAAGTATATCGCTTTTATCACTGGTTAACTGATATCCTATAACGCCATTAGTTTGATTTGCTACGCATTCGTCTAGAAGTTTACAAAGCGTGTCTACTTTGTCTTTTATATCATCGTTTGATACTGCATTAAACTCGACCATGTTAAGGCCTTGCATATCTTTATTTGGTACGTCGGTTATTAAGTCCGATACTAAATTCCAAATAATGTCTTCACGCGCTAAGTTTAAAACTTTGCTATCAACGGTTTCTACCGATGTTGCGCGTGCATCAACTAAAAACGGTGAATGACGAAGTGCTGAATCAAAACTATCGTACTTGATATTTATAAGGGTTTTAAATTCAGCAATCGGTGTTAGGTTTAATTTAGCTTCAGTTACTATACCTAATGAGCCTTCTGAACCTGTTATTAGTCGGCTCATGTCAAAAGTAAGTAAGTCATCACTTAGCACATGCTCTAGGTCGTAGCCGGTTAAAAACCTATTTAACCGTGGAAACTTAGCTAAAATAGCTGCGCGTTCATTAACTGAAATATCTAAAACTGTTTTATATAAACTACCAATTAGAGAGTCTTGCTCGGCTATAATTTTTGCTTTGTCGATGTCTATTGGTGAGGTACACATAGGTGTGCCATCGACTAAATAAGTTGTAAGCCCTAAAACATGATCGCTTGTTTTTCCGTAAACTAACGAACCTTGCCCAGAGGCGTCAGTACTTATCATGCCACCAATAGTTGCCCTGTTACTGGTAGATAAATCGGGCGAGAAGAAAAAACCATAAGGTTTTAAAAAGTCATTAAGTTGATCTTTTATTACGCCGGTTTGAACGCGTACCCAGCCTTCTTCTACATTTATTTCGAGGATTTCGCGCATATAGCGAGACAAATCTACAACAATACCTGGTGTTAACGATTGACCGTTAGTACCTGTTCCGCCACCACGAGGGCCAAAAGTTAAAGATAAAAATGGGTCGCGAGATGCAGTTTGCAGTGCGAGTTGAATATCTTTTTCATTTTTTGGAAAAATAACACCTTGGGGTATTTCCTGATATACACTGTTATCGGTTGAAGCAGTAATACGCGTTGCATAACTTGCATCGGTATCTCCACTAAAACCTTGGCTTGCAATGGTATTTAGGTAATTTGCGACAAGTTCTGTCGCGGCATCTTGCTGTGTAATTGTTGCTATCATGACGGCGATATTTTAGGGCATTTGACTAATTATATCATGGTGATGGCGAATAGAAATTGAAGATTTTACAGTTTGTAACACTCTTTTAGTCGATTTTAATGCAGCTTAAATTATACTCAAGTTAACGAGTAATGAGGTGTTTTATATGAAAAAATTACTATTACAGATCAGTGGCGTGCTATTTATTTTACTAGGGTTATTTTTTGCGGTTGTACCAGGACCATCACTTATATTTTTTATGGCGGGTTTATTGTGTTTTTCGTTTTATTACCCTAAAGCGCGACATTACTTATCACTTTGCCAAAAGGCGTTAACTAAATCATGTGCTTATTTAGATAAAAAAATAGCCCGTTAATTTAACTTTTAATTGGGTATAAAAAAATGCCAGCAATACATTGCTGGCATTTTTTATAGCTTACCTATTTATTACTTTGCTAATTTTTTAGCTAGGTATAACCATGTTTCTATTACTGTGTCTGGATTGAGTGAAACAGAGTCAATGCCCTGCTCTACTAACCATGCTGCAAAGTCTTCGTGATCTGAAGGACCTTGACCACAAATACCTACGTACTTGCCTTTTTCTTTAGCTGTTTTAATTGCCATAGAAAGTAGTTTTTTAATTGCTGGGTTACGCTCATCAAATAAATGTGCGATTAAACCTGAATCACGATCAAGACCAAGCGTTAACTGTGTTAAATCGTTAGAGCCGATAGAAAAACCATCAAACATTTCTAAAAATTCATCAGCAAGTAATGCATTTGAAGGCAGCTCACACATCATGATTACTTTAAGACCATTTTCACCCCGTTTAAGGCCATGCTCTTCTAGTAATTCAATTACGCGTTTACCTTCTTCAAGGGTACGTACGAATGGGATCATGATTTCAATGTTTGCCATATCCATGTCGTTTCTTACACGTTTTATAGCTTCACATTCTAATGCAAAACAATCGCGGAAATCTTCAGAGATATAACGTGCGGCGCCACGAAAACCAATCATTGGGTTTTCTTCTTCTGGCTCGTATTGCTGGCCACCAACTAGGTTTGCGTATTCGTTTGATTTAAAATCAGACATACGCACAATTACACGCTCTGGTGCAAAAGCACAACCAAGCGTTGAAATACCTTCAACCAGTTTTGTTATGTAAAACTCTACTGGTGATTCGTAACCGGCAATCATGTCAGTAATTTCTGCTTTTAATGCATCTGTTTGCGCATCAAAATTTAATAACGCTTTAGGGTGAACGCCAATCATACGGTTGATAATAAATTCAACTCGCGCAAGGCCAACACCTGCATGCGGTAAGCGTGCAAAGTCAAAGGCGCGATCGGGGTTACCCACGTTCATCATTACTTTCATTGGTAGTTCTGGCATTTTATCAACGCGCGACGTTAGTATTTCAAAATCTAAAATACCTTCGTAAATAAAGCCGGTATCTCCTTCGGCGCACGATACTGTTACTTCTTGGCCCGCTTTAATTAAATCAGTTGCATTACCACAACCAACAACTGCCGGAATACCAAGTTCGCGTGCAATTATTGCCGCGTGACACGTACGGCCACCACGATTTGTAACTATCGCTGCTGCACGTTTCATGATTGGTTCCCAATCAGGGTCGGTCATATCGGTAACTAAAATGTCGCCTACTTGTACCTGGTCCATTTCTTTGATTGAATCAAGAACACGTACAACACCGCTACCAATTTTGTGACCAATTGCACGGCCTTCAACAAGTACATTACTTGTGCCATTTAATTGAAAACGTTCCATTACGTTTGAGTCTTCGTTTGAGCGGACAGTTTCTGGACGTGCTTGAACTATATATAGTTTGCCGTCGTTTCCGTCTTTTGCCCATTCGATGTCCATAGGACGACCGTAATGTTTTTCTATGATTACAGCTTGTTTGGCAAGATCTTGCACTTCTTCATCTGTAATCGAAAATTTATTAGAAAGCTCAGGGTCAACATCAACGATTTCTACTTGCTTACCATGTGCTTTGTCTTCTGAGTAAATCATTTGTATGGCTTTAGAACCAATATTACGACGTACTACTGAAGGTTTGTTTTTAAGGAGTGTTGGTTTATGAACATAAAATTCATCAGGGTTAACGGCGCCCTGTACAACCATTTCACCTAAGCCATAGCTTGATGTAATAAATACAACGTCTTCAAAACCAGACTCTGTATCAATACTAAACATTACGCCAGATGCTGATTTATCTGAACGTACCATGCGCTGTATACCTGCAGATAACGCTACACCACGGTGATCGTAACCTTGGTGAACACGATATGAGATTGCACGGTCATTAAATAATGAAGCAAATACGTGTTTAATAGCGACCATGACTGAATCGATACCGACAACGTTAAGGAAAGTTTCTTGTTGGCCTGCGAATGATGCATCTGGCATATCTTCAGCGGTAGCTGATGAACGTACCGCAAATGAAACATCTGCTGCAGTATCGCCATGGAGTTGGCTATATGCGTCGCGAATGGCTTGATCTAGGTTTGGTTGGAATGGTGTGTCGATTATCCATTGGCGGATATCGGCACCGACTTTAGCGAGTGTATTTACATCATCAACATCAAGTGTATCTAGGATGTCATGAATTTTGGCGGTGAGTCCTGATTGATCTAGAAACTCATTAAAAGCATCTGCGGTAGTTGCGAAACCACCCGGTACTTGTACACCTGCGTTTGCGAGGTTTGAAATCATTTCGCCAAGTGACGCGTTTTTACCGCCAACTCGAGGAACATCTTGCATACCAAGCTCTTGATACCAGAGAACGTATTCTTGCACGGATCTTTCTCCAAAAAAAACAAATTGTAGGTCTAACTGTGAGAGTTAAGAAAGAAAACCTTTTATAAAGGCCGTCATCATTCTACACTGGCAACAGTCCTCACGTAAACCGTGGGAAACCCATTTTAGGGATTTAAACGCAATAAAAAGGTTAATTATGAGAACTGCTTTTTATATATCAGATGGAACAGCAATTACTTCAGAGGTATTTGGGCATGCGACTTTGTCGTTGTTTCCTATCGATTTTAATCATAAAACAATTCCATTTGTAGAAACTGAAGAAAAAGCGCACGAAATTAAAGCTTTAATTAATGCAACCGCTGCAAAAACAGGTGAAAAGCCTTTCGTGTTTTTTACTTTTGTAAATCACAATTTAAGTGAAATTATAAAATCGGCTGATGCAGTTACGTATGATTTTTTAACTACGTATAGCGAAAAAATAGAAAAAGAGCTCAATGTAGCCCCTGTTCCAAAAATGCATCGTACGCATTCTATCCACGAAAAAAGTTATGATTTTAGAATTGATGCGGTTAACTATGCTCTTATGAATGATGATGGTGGAAATATTAAAAACTTTTCCGAAGCAGACATCATTTTAATTGGCGTTAGCAGAAGTGGTAAAACACCGACAAGCTTATACTTAGCACTGCAGTACGGCATTAAAGCGGCTAACTACCCTATTACAGAAGAAGATTTAGATAATGAAGGTTTGCCTAAATGTTTAGTCCCTTATAAACATAAGTTATTTGGACTGACGATTGACCCTGAGAGGCTTGCGGCTATAAGGCATCGACGTATGGCTAACTCTAAGTATGCTTCAATTAAACAGTGCCGTATTGAGGTGCGCGAAGTAGAAATGTTGTATAAGCGTCACAAAATAGCTTACTTTAATTCTACGCATCATTCTGTTGAAGAGATTTCTGCAAAAATACTGATAGAAACAGACTTGGAGCGACGTAAGTACTGACTTACTCATCAAATTTGAAATAAAAAAACCGCAACTAAGCGGTTTTTTTTGTATCAATAAATATTATTTACGTGCGTCTTTTAGTAAATCAGCTACTAAAAAGCCTAACTCTAATACTTGGTCGGCGTTAAGGCGAGGATCACACTGTGTTTTGTAACGCTGTGCTAAGTCATCGTCAGATAAACCGTAAGCACCGCCTGTACATTCTGTTACGTGCTGACCTGTCATTTCTAGGTGAACACCACCTGCGTATGAACCTTCAGCTTTGTGTACAGCGAAGAATTGACTGATCTCGCGCATGATATTATCGAAGTTACGCGTTTTGTAACCTGAAGTCGCTTTTTCAGTATTACCGTGCATTGGATCAGAACTCCAAATTACTTTACGGCCTTCTTGTTGAACTCTTCGTACTAGTGCTGGGAGTTTTTCTGGCAGTACGTCTGCACCCATACGTGTAATTAGCGTTAAACGACCAGGAATGTTATCTGGGTTTAATGCGTCAATTAAACGAATTAGGTCGTCTGGGTCCATACCTGGGCCAACTTTAACACCAATTGGGTTTTTAATGCCTTTAAAGAACTCAATATGTGCGTGGTCTAGTTGGCGTGTACGTTCACCAATCCAAACAAAGTGAGCAGAACAATCGTACCAATCACCCGATAAATGGTCGCGACGTGTTAGTGCCTCTTCGTAACCAAGTAGTAAAGCTTCGTGAGAAGTGTATAAATCGGTTTCTTTTAAGCTTGGTGCAATTGTAGAGTTAATTCCGCACACTTCCATAAACTCTAGTGCGTCTTGAATTTTATCTGCAAGTTGTTGGTATTTTTCTTTAAGTGGATTTGCAGCAACAAAGCCCATGTTCCAGCGGTTAACCTGATGAAGATCGGCTAGGCCACCTTGTGCAAATGCACGTAATAAGTTCAACGTAGCGGCACTGTGATGGTATGCAGTCATTAAACGTTGTGGGTCTGGAATGCGCGCTTCTTCTGTAAACTCAATATTATTAATAATGTCGCCACGGTAAGATGGTAAAGACACGCCATTAATTGTTTCTAAGTCTGCTGAACGAGGTTTAGCGTATTGACCAGCCATACGCGCTATTTTAACTACAGGGCATTTACCGCCATAAGTTAATACAACAGCCATTTGTAAAATTGTTTTGAATGTATCGCGAATATTAGCTGCATTAAAATCGCTAAACGACTCGGCACAGTCACCACCTTGAAGTAAAAATGCACGACCTTCGCACACGTCTTCAAGTTGTTTGAATAGGCTTCTTGTTTCTTCTGCAAAAACTAGAGGCGGAGCCGTTTTTAATTGGCCTTCTACTGATTTAAGTATTTCTTGATCTGGGTACTGTGGCTGCTGCAGTATTGGCAGCTCTCTCCAGCTATTTGGGTTCCACGATGACATAATTTTTCCTCATTCCTACATTACCTGATAAGAAGAAATTAACGTATGCAGACCCCTATGTTCAAGGACTAAATTCACTATTTTCCAATTATTTAGTTATGAGTTAAGTATAAAAGTAATTTTACTTAACTCAGGTGATTATATAACAATCACTTTAGTTTTATTTTAAATAAACTAAAGTGATTAAAAACATACAATTAGAGTTAATTAGTTTCAATTTTAACACATTGAGAATAAATAAAGCACAAGGGTATATTATATGTATTTTATATAAGAACACATCATACTTAAATTGCATCAAATGTAATCTTAACTTTACGGGCTAAATTAATTATTAACTAACAGGGACTATGTGCAGGCCTAAATATATGATATGGGATTTTTTGTTGCTCATTTATATGCACTTTAAACCTAGTAGAATGGCGCTGTTGATTATTCTGATGCCAGAATATACTTACAACTGACACAAGGTTAATCTGCTGATTCAGCACTCATCTTCCCACCCTGCCGACAGCGTTATTTAGCAAGTTGTCATAACTAAAAACTTAACTGCCAGTGATGCCTTAAATGACTCTCATGCAAAAAGCATGTATGACATTCTAAGCTTTTGGATGATAAACCCATAGACAAAACACGTTATAATATTAATAACTAATTAGAGAAACAACCAAAGCTAACACTATTATTTAGAACTTAACCGCACCAAGTTCATTTTACATCCCTCATTTATTACACTACATAGGCAATTAAGCTCTAAGCGGACTAACTCTTTAATCAATAAAACAGTACTAAATTACAGGAATAAGTAGAACCACTTACTCCAGAAAGAACACATCATACATAGTTTGCTTTTAATGCTATCTGAACGGTGAGTATTATTTTATTAAATATTTACTCAATGCAAAGTGCATGCAATAATATGGAGTTAGTAAGATGTGTTCTTTGAGGTGTGTCGTGGTTACTAAAGTGCAAATTAGGAGTCAGTTTGATTTAATGAACGAATTAACTTTAAGGTTAATTGAGGAATTAAACGAATGTGAGTTTTCCAAAGCAGAGTACTATCAGTTACCTGATGTAAGTAATTTAGATGAAAATAAGGTTCCTGAGTCCATACTTGTCTCTAAAATAACTGGAGCGCCGGCTCAAAAGGCAATTTTAAACTCCTTTTCTGACATTTATAAAAAATCGGGCTTAAGCAGTCGCGTGTTAAAAAGGCACCCTGGTTTACTTATTATTAAAAATGCAGATAAACAAGCTTTAAATAATCGTATAGCACAGGTTAACAAAGCTAAAGCTAGTTTCAAAGAGTGTATATTGGCAATTGATAATAACGATGCCCGATTTGAGGCTGTTCATAATGCAATACCAAATTTAATAACACTTGCTGCTTATCGTAAGATTCACAGTGAGAGTGAATCACCATTTTCTGTTAGGTTTACTTGGATGCACAAGCACGCAACTAAAACGTTGACTAAAAAAATGGCCCTCGAAATGCTCGACAAATCGGCCAGTTATCGAAATCCAAGAATGATAGATCAGCAAAAATGGCAATCACTTGTAGCTCAAGAACAATTACGGGTTGCTAGTTTAGGTGAAAAGGAAAAATTAAGAATTCGTCGCCCTACTCGTGTAAGCCCTCAAGTTAATGTGAGATACACAGCACAAAACCGCTATCATGTGAGCGCCGCATTACCATTTATTCTGATTAATCCAGAACCAGACGTTAAACTAGGTATCTTACCTGATTATAAAAAACCCGAAGCTCATCCTCGAAAACGTGAGTATGATTTTTTAGTTGATAGGCTATATTTAGAACAAGTTGACCGATAGCTATTATGTTAAAAAGGCCACAATATGTGGCCTTTTTAGTAAATATGTACAGTATTTAAAATAACGTTTATTATTTTTCTACTATCTCTTCTATTTTATCTTCATCAATTAACACTGCATTTTCAACAATACGTTTACCGCCTTGAATCTCAATGCGTTTGTTGTGTTTGTTCAATGTAAGTATTTCATCGCAAAACTGATCAGAGGGGTGCATTTCGTATGTGTAATCAATAATGTTACCAGTTTTGTCATCTTTGACGTTTGTAATGCTGTATTCTGATATAGCACCTTTTTCAATCAAATCTTTCATTGTGGTGGTCATATCACGACGAAGCGCTTTTAATTTATTTTCCGTAATATCATCAGTTGAATAAATAGATCCATATTTTTCCATAATAGAAAGTAATCTAAAATGATACGTTTTACCTGGAGCTGCATAACGCCAAAGGTGATACAAACGAAGCATCATCCAACGCGATAATCCCCGTTTTAGTTCTTGTGCACTATTAAAGTAATACCCTTTGTATTCAAGGTTATCAATCATGTTATGAACAAACGCATTTAAGCAGGCCACACACTTTACATTGCCGCCTTGACCTTTTTTACCACTAAAGTGAAGTGACGATAAAAAGTTCATATTTGACTCGTAAAACGAATCATCTATATCGGAGTTTTTAGTATCGGTTGCTGAATATTTAAATGAAAGTTTAGAACCTTGCAATGCTTCAAGTGACTCTTTAATTGCAGGATATGGCATTGACTGCCCTACCGCTTTGAGCTCTTGAGCTAATTCGTTCATAGAAAAAACAACCGCGTATTGAATACCGGACTTAAAATTAATTTTAACTATTTTGCCTTTAGAAGCTAAACGAATAAGTGCTCGTTCTACTTTTTCTTCTCTGTCCGATGGCCAAACAAGATACTCGATATCTTCACCATCTTTACGAGTACTGACAACAGCAGGGGTAATTTTTATCTCACCATCGTATAAAATACCATCTACTTTCTCTGATATTTTACGCGTAATGATTGTTTTTTTAGGCGCTTCTTCAAGTGGCAATTTTTTATAGCCAGAGCGAACAAAACGGCCCCACAAATCATAATGATTAAACGTGTTTGAATATGCACGTAAACCATGAGCTGCATTTTCAATAGAAATTCGCACGTCTTTGTTGTCTGTAAATAGTGCTAAACTTTCGTTATCAATTGCACTTTCCACCCCGTGGATTTGGCCCCTGAGTGTATCGGGCAAATTATCTACCGAGATGTTGACCTTTCGGCTCATTGTTCTTATTTCCATTTTTATTGCGACATCTAATAACAACACATTAAACAACAAAAGTTAAATGTTTAAGTTAGTATAAAAGTGATCTGACTTTAAATAAAACGTTTAGATCACTATTATACTAAGTAATGTACATAACTTGCGATTTCAGATCATATTTTTACTAACTAGGTCATCTCAAATCGGTTTTTTACTAACTCAGCTGTTATTTTGTCCATCACAATGGCTTTATTTTAAAATTTAGCACGACAAATTCATACGAAAATTAATATCCCTGTGGATAAAGGCTTATCGAGTTAGCATAGATCTGATCTGTACCAAGTACAGATCAGATCTATACTAATTAAACGTACCTATTGACGCTAAGCTTAGTGCATAACTTTATAATTTACTTAGTAAAAAATTGATCTCAAGGGCTTTTTTTGTTCATAACCTTATGCGCAACCTGTGTATAACTTGATTTAAAAAATAAGGCTTAGTAAAAAGGTGATCTGCAGGTAGATAAAGATCTGATCTTAACCAAGTATAACGCTGATCTGCTTTTTTTTATATTGTTTATATTAATCATAATGTTATGTGTTAATTTAAGGTCCTTAACCTTTACTACCTTATATATTTAACCACCTTTAAACTTCTTTATTTATACTAAGCAATATTAAAAGTGTAAAAGTATTTTTAAATGTCTTCTTTTTAAAATGCATGTCGTCTTAAATAGTTGTTTACAGCAATTTGAATGGACATTATACTAACTGCCTAACTTTGAGGAAAAAAGTATGTCTATCAATAATAACGCGCTAAGTACCTACCGGCTTCTAAAAGCAACTGCAGAAGTAGCTGAAAAATCTTTAGAAGGTCGTATTCAGCACTATCGTGCTCATCTTAAATCAGAAGAAAAAGAATTAAGAACTTATACGCAAAAAGCAGCTGCCGATTTATTAGGTTGTAATAATCGTACTTTAAAAAGACGTCATGACAACGGTGACTTTGATGATTTAAACATAAAACGCGGCGCCAATGGTCATTATGCTTACACATTAGTAAACATTTTTGCTATGGCTGATATTATGGATATTAAACCAGATCATCGTACTGGTGATGACAAACTGCAAGTTATTGTCATTAATTCTCTCAAAGGTGGCTGTGGCAAAACAACTAGCATGGTTAATATTGCAGCAGCGCTGGCAACTACAAATATTAAGCGCTATCGCATTGGTATAATTGATTTAGATCCTCAAGGTTCTTCTTCAAGCTTTTTTCCTTCAAGCGAGCATGACCCAATTACTGTTGGTGATTTAATGCGTGATTGTATAGATTTGGATGAGGGCGAAACATGGCCTGAATTTGTTTCAAACTCATTTTTACCAACGCATATCCCAAATATTCGTGTACTACCATCAGGTATGGACGATTTTTATTTTGAGCACGAAACTGCAACATTACTCAAAGACACCTCAAATTATGAGCAAACTCGTCATTACCATAAGTTACTTGAAAAAGTAATTAACCCTGTTAAAGACGAGTTTGATATTATATTAATAGATACAGCTCCAACTCTTAACTTTATGTTTTATAATGCATTAATGGCTTCTACTGCGATGCTTATCCCTGTTCATCCAGAAGCTGTAGACTTTGATGCTAATAATAAATATTTAAAACGACTAGGCGAGATTTACCATACCGTTGCGGCACTTGGCCATGAGGGATGGGATTTTATGCAGTTTTTAGTGACCAACTATGTAAAAGGTAATCACTCACAGCGCGATATTGTTAAAGATGTTCGTAGTGCATTCGGTCGCCAAGTTATGAGTTACCCAATCAACCACAGCTCGGCGATTACTGCTAGCTCTTCGTCTTTCAATACTATTTTTGATCAAAAAGCGTCAGACAGCTTAGCAAGCCGTGAATCACTAATGCGCGCTCAAGAAAATATTAAAGATGTGGTCGATGAGCTAGAAATGCTTATTCGTTCAAATTGGCAGTCAACTCAATCAACACTCAATACCCCTAAGTAAGGATGTTAAATAAAAATGGCTAAAAAACGTAAAAATGACACCCGCTTAGATCCTTTTGCAACAGCTGTAGGAAGTAGTAGCCTTGACGCATTACTTGAACAAGCAAATGCTGGTGATGTAATTCGCATGCCAGCACCGAGCGATCCTGAGCGCCAAATTACTCTTATTTGCAAAGTGATCGCACACGCTGACATTGAATCTACAACAGGTGTGTACGGTAAAAACCGCCGTGTACAAGCACTTCTTAACGAAAAGTCAGTATCGGATATTCTACCTGCCATTGCAGAGGATGGCCGTAATCAGCACCCTGCACTGCTTTGGGATCAGAGTGATAAAAGCTTAGTTTTAGCGGGTTCTCGCCGTCGTATGGCCTGTATTTTAGGTAACGCCGATTATTTAGTACTTAGTTCAAGTGACTTTACTGAGCAAGACGCTAAAATTTTAGCTGTATCTTCAGATCAATATATCGCTCCAAGTTTATGGGAGCTGGGACAAGCTTACCAGCAAACTAAAAATGAGCTTATTGAACAAGGTAAAAAAGGATCTTACAGAGAGATTGCTGCAATTGAAGGTGTATCACACACCGCCATTGCTGATGCTGTTAAAGCCTATGAACAAATACCTGCTGAAGTTATTGCACTCTACCCTACTGCGAATCACGTGGGTCGCGAAGTGGCTAAAAAACTCATGAGCGCAAAGGAGAGAGACCAAGAGGCGTTTAATCAACTTGTTAGTGACCTAGCTAGTGATGAAGAGCTAAACGCCATTACAAGTGACGACAAGCGTGCAATGGCAATCACCAAATGCCTAACTGCTGAGCCTCAAGTTGCTGTTAAACGTGAAGCTGTGCTTGAAAATAAGTTTGTATCGGTACAACGCAATTTAAAAAGTGGTGATGTGTCTATCAAAATCGACAATAAAGTGATGACAGACAAACGCTTAGAACAATTAACTAAGCTATTAAGTGTCTTTAATTAGTTAGTTAAATAATGATCTGTCAGACATATATACTTAGTTAAATACTGATCTGACAGATTGTTTTGTTAGTAAAAATCTGATCTTTACTAGCCTAATCCTACCTTAAATAATCATATTTTCTCTTCAAGATCACTTTTTTACTAACTAATCGCCCCCTTTTAGCTATTCGCTCTTGATTTATTATTATTGTTAGTAAAATTGTGATCTATAACGTGTCGTTTAATCTTTATATTTGTATGTAGTGCCTAATATTTTGCGAAATTTTATACTCATTTTTACCTATAAACCGATTTTTTACTAAGCTATCAGCTCCAACCAGTTTATATCTTGTTAATAGTACTTTAGCTCAGAGCACATAAGGCATATACTGGCAGAATTATTTTTAAAATTTAATGCTTAGAGTGACATGTCTGCTAACTTATCAAAAAATGATTTAATGGCTATTTTTGAAGAAATTAAAAATGAGCAGGCTACCCAGTTTCCTCTTTCTGAACGCTTTATTAAAAAACTTTTCCGCGAAAATGTCTTAGATAAAGGCAAAGAGTACTACAAGAAAGGTCAAATCACCTGGCTAGAGCATACCCCTAATTTTTCTGTTGTAGACTCTACCGTGCAAGTGGATAACGGATCATCATTTAACCAACGTATTGAGATCAGTAAAGTACCAACTGGTTATTCTGTTGATACACACTGTACGTGTAATGCAAAAACCAAATGCCGACATTTAGCTGCTATTTTGTTTAAGCTTAAAATAGAGCACTCTGGTGAATACGGTGAAGATTACTTCATTAATGATTGGTTTAGTGAATTAAGCGCTCTTAAAAGTGGTGATCAACATACGCCGTCGCAAGTATTATTATTTGTATTAGATATTGAAAATAACAAAGTATTTTTAACACCTAAAATAGCTAATTTTGAGACTAAAAAGAATTACACGTTAGGCCGAAACCTCACAGAGCAACAGTTAAATAGTTTCGTAACGCCAAATGATTTACTCGAAAGTGATTTTAGATTATTTAGTTGGATACGTTCACAAAATGCAGTAGGAAGTATTGAGCTAAAAGGCCAATGGGGCTTTAGTGCCCTACAACAATTGATAGCTACTGAACGCTTGTTTTTTCAGCGCTCTCGCGTGCCAATTAAAGCGCAATCTGGCCAAGCATTGAGTTTTAGTTGGGAGCAAGATAAAGATCTATCACAATTAGTTATTAAGCTTGAGCAAACCCAAAACTGGGCTTTATTAAAAACAACACCGCCTACTTATCTCGATTTAGATCATTTAAAAGCGGGTCGTCTTCGTACCCCATTGAGTGCAGACGAAATAGCGCATTTACAAACTATGCCTGCTTTGCATGACGCTAATTTTGACAGAATATATAAACAGCTTGCCGATAACTTTGGTGCAGGTGTTATACCGCACCCTACTAACTTGCAGCCAACGTTACCTAAGCTATCTAGTAATGCTGTTTTAAAAGTAACAATGGGCGAGCAAGGTTTATCACTTTCGCTGTTATTTAAGTATAAAAATAAAAACTATTTAGCTGGTTCTGCCCCAGCAAGTACTATAAATAGCGCATTTGAAAACACCGTAACTAACGAGCTAATCAATCTAGGGTTTGAATTTTGTAAAGGGGGTTTACAAAGTGAGCTTGTATTTACAAAGCAATCTCCTATCCATTTGCATTGGCTAATATACGAAGTATTCCCTGGCTTTAAGCAGCGTGGTTGGCAAGTCAGTGTAAGTAAAGTAACAAGCCCTAATCCACAATGTGAAGTGAGTTTACATGTACACCGTGCAGCAGGGCATCAAATGCACTGCAAAGTATTGTTGTGTGACGCAAAAGCATCGCTGTTGTTTACTAATGCTGATTCGCTTTATCAGTCATTGAATCGCCAAAGTGAACTGTTTTATTACTACCCGCTTGGCCGTCAATTTGGGGTTATTAATAAGTCTGCCATTAACTTATTAAACGAATTTAAAGAACGTTTTGAATTTGTAAAAACACGTGACGAATTTAATATTCCGCTTTCGTATTTACCTGAACTAGTAAAGCACACAGCTATTAACGTAGAGCTTCACGACGATTCACTTGAGCTATATTTACAAGAGTTAAATAATACCGATAAGGCAATGCCTAAGGTTTCATTACATGGCTTAAATGACTCAGTAACACTTCGTGAGTACCAACAGCAAGGCGTTGATTGGCTTAGCTTTTTAAAACGTCATCAATTAGGTGGTATTTTAGCTGACGACATGGGGTTGGGTAAAACACTCCAAGTTATTGCATTTTTAGCGAGTACATTTAATCGCCCACAAGCAGGCCCTACACTTATAGTGTGCCCAACTAGCTTGGTGAGTAATTGGAAAAACGAAATTACTAAGTTTGCTAAAAGTTTAAAAGTAACCACTATTTTTGGATCAAACCGTAACGATCCTTTACAACACTTAGCACAAGCGCAATGCATTCTTACTACATACCCGCTTTTAAAGCGTGATATTGCATATTATTCGCCATTATATTTTGAAAATATTATCCTCGATGAAGCACAATACATTAAAAACGATACCGCACAGGTCTCACGATTAGTTAAACGCTTAAATGCCGACTTTAAACTTTGTTTAAGTGGTACTCCAATCGAGAATAATTTACTTGAGCTTAAATCGTTACTCGATTTTGCTATGCCATCGTTACTTGGGTCTCAAGCCCACTTTAAGCAGCACTTTCAAACACCTATTGAGCGTGAAGCTGATATGCAGAGGGCTGAGCAGTTAAAAGCGTTAATTATGCCCTTTATAATGCGCCGCACTAAAGCACAAGTAGCGCAAGAGTTACCTGAAAAAACAGAGCTTACAAAAGAGTTTGAGTTTGAGCCTAAGCAAAAAGAAATGTATCAAGGCATTACACGTTCATTAGAAGAGAAGCTAATAGACTTATTTGCCGAACAAGGCGCACAAAAAAGTAAGCTTGCATTTTTAGAGGCGCTTTTAAAGTTAAGGCAAATTTGTTGCCACCCTAAATTAATAGATCCAGATACTCAAGCAGGCTCCGCTAAGCTTGAATGGTTAACAACACACTTACCGCTTATGCTAAGTCTGGGTCGTAAGATTATTATATTTAGTCAGTTTACATCGGCACTCGATTTAATAGCCCAACGCCTTGAAGAAATAAACATTAACTTTAGTATGCTTACAGGGCAAACGCGTCAACGAGATAAAGTAATCGACGAGTTTACCAGTGGTAAAACATCCGTGTTTTTAATTAGCTTAAAAGCCGGTGGAACAGGCCTTAACTTAACACAAGCAGATACCGTTATTCATTTTGATCCATGGTGGAATCCCGCAGTAGAAAAGCAAGCGACTGATAGAGCCTACCGTATTGGTCAAACTAATCCTGTATTTGTTTATAAGCTCATAATGAGTAACTCAATAGAGCAAAAAGTATTTAAAATGCAGCAAGACAAGCAAGCCCTTGTTGATGCATTATTTACTGATAAATCAATGAGCTTTACAAAGTTTGATGAGCAGCAAATGTTGTCATTAATTAAAAACTAAAAAAGATCTAAAAAGTTTTGATCTTTTTATGAACTTAATTAAAAAGCGGACGTCTATTATTATGCTTGTTGATTAATTGCAGTTAACACAAGCATCATGTTGATTTCCCATTTAGTTACTAATTTTAGTAATGATTGAGCCAGCCCATTTTGAGTTGGCTTTTTTTATGTCTAAAATTTAGCGTGCAGTACTTATTTTAAAAGTTTTTATTTTTTTATGAACTTAATTCAAAAAGACGCGTCTACTATTATGCTTGTTGATTAATTGCAGTTAATACAAGTTTTCATGTTGATTCCCTATTTAGTTACTAATTTTAGTAATGATTGAGCCAGCCCATTTTGAGTTGGCTTTTTTTATGTCTAAAATCTAGCGTTCAGCACTTATTTTAAAAGTTTTTTATTTTTTTTGAACTTAATTAAAAAAGACGCGTCTACTATTATGCTTGTTGATTAATTGCAGTTAATACAAGTTTTCATGTTGATTCCCCCTATTTAGTTACTAATTTTAGTAATGATTGAGCCAGTTCATTTTGAACTGGCTTTTTTTATGCCCATAATTTGATTTGTTTAAATCAACCCGAATAAAAATAAATGATCTTCCGCAAATTAATTTGAATTAATTATTTTGTTATCCGGTCTACTCTAATGCCTGTTGTTATATAGCCTCACCTAATAATATTAGTTATTTTGGTGATTATGTATTTAAGTTGCAGCTTGCTCGGGCACATGTTGATTATCCCTTTGATTACTTAACTTAGTAATATTTGACCAGCTTATTTTAAGCTGGTTTTTTTATGTCTGTAATTTCTTAACTCCCCTACTTCTGTTGTTGGTTATTGGTTATGATGGCATGTCTCTAAATTTTATAAGTTTATTTTATGCTCACTCAAGTACTCACTAATATTGATTGGTTAAGCGCTGGTGCTGGTGTTGCTTTAGGCGCCCTATTTTACGGCGCTGTATCAACACGGCTTCGCAAAAAGCTACATCTACAAATAAGCGAACAGCAGCAACAGCTTTCCCTGTTACAAAACCAATTTGATAATAAAGAGCTGCAATACAGCGCCTTGCTAGAAGATCATGAACTGCTAGAACATACTCACCAAGAGCAGCGCGATGAAGCGCAGCATTTTAAAACCCGTTTTAGCGAACAAGAAAAACAAAGCATTCAATACAATCACTTTTGGCGTAAAGCCGAAGGCGAGCTGGCAGCGCTTCGTGAACAATACAATCAGCGCGATGTTGAATATAATAATATGCGCACTACCCTTGAGCAAAAACAGCAAAACTTTAGCGAGCAACTCGCGCAAATTGAGCAAAGTAAAAATACGCTCAAAAAAGAGTTTGAAAACCTAGCCAATAAAATTCTAGAAGAAAAATCACAAAGCTTTAAAACCTTAAATCAAGAAAGCATTGAGCAATTATTAAAACCAGTTCAAGGCGAGCTAAAAGGCTTTAGAGAAAAAATGGAATCAATGCACGTTGAAGACATAAAACAACGGACTGCGCTTAAAACCGAGCTACTGCATTTGCAAGCTAAAAGCCAAGCTATAACAGATCAAGCCGACAAGCTCAGTAACGCCCTACAAGGGCAAAAGAAAACCCAAGGTAATTGGGGCGAGCTTATGCTCGAAAACGTATTAGATAGTGCTGGCTTACGTGCAGGCGTTGATTATAAGCGCGAAGTGTCGTTTAACACTGAAGATGGCCGCTTACGCCCTGATGTAGTTGTGTACTTACCACAGGGTCGCCACTTAGTTATTGATGCTAAAACTTCATTAAATGCCTATACACGCTACGTGAATGCTGAAAATGATCTAGATGCTAATCAAGCAATTAAAGAGCATGTAAACGCCGTTACAGCGCGTATTAATGAACTTGCGAGTAAATCGTACGACCGCTTACCAGGTATTAACTCGCCAGAAGTGGTGGTTATGTTTGTACCAATAGAATCAGCTTTTGTAGAAGCACTCAAATATCAAAGCGATATTTACCAACAAGCAATCGAAAAAAATATACTGGTAGCTACACCCACGACTTTGCTTACTAGTTTAAATATTGTTAAACAGTTATGGCGTTTTGAAGAGCAAACTAAATACTCAAAAGAGCTGGCAAGTCGAGCGGAGCGTTTTTATAACAAGCTCAATGGTTTTTTATTGAGTATGGAAGGTGTAGGTAAGCAGCTTGATAAAGCGAAAGAAAGTTATGATAAAGCATTTTCGCAGCTATACCGTGGTAAAGGTAATTTAATTAAACAAGCATCAGAGTTTAAAGAGCTTGGTGTATCGGTACAAAAAGAGTTACCTAGTGAGAGCGTAGAACGTGCTCAATTAGAATTAGATTAACCCTGATTTATTTTTTATTTAGTTTATGTAAGTTAAACCTTAAGGGTATTTATGAATAATAAGATTGTAGGAATTGTTTTAATCGTTATAGGTATCGCTTTAATTATGTGGGGATACGACGTGTATGATGCGGCGGCTTCGCAGCTTAGCCGTGCATTTAGTGGCGACACACCAATAGAAGCATGGGCGGGTATTATTGGCGGTGCCATCTGTGTGTTAATTGGTATTAAAAAGCTCAAGTAACCTGAACTTGAATAATTGATCTATTTAAGCAGCTATTTTCAGCGCTAACTACGTTGAATTTAGTTGCAATTTGCTGCACTGCACAGTGTTACTTGGCAAGATAAAACTCTTACAGGGCTTGCCAGCAATGGCATTGTGAAAGAGTAAAATACGCCGTGTATTGCAAGGCAAACCTTCAAAAATAAACGCTTCAGTAATATTTACCCCAATTATTTCAACTACGCTCGGTTAAATTAGCCAATTATTGCCGCAATCGCTTTGCTAGTGAAATTATTTGTGCATCTTTAATTTATTGCGGTTTTGTCTACTAATTTGTACACATCTAATAAATGTAACCATTTTATGTTGTATAAATGAGTATTAAAGCGTGCACCAATTTGGAAGTATGCTTTTTTATCAAGCTATTAAAGTGCACTGTTTTGTGCATTTAAAAGGACTATACGAGTAAAGAAAATAATCAGTTATAAATGTTAATTCAAACGTCTATTCAGTGTTTGTTAATTTAACTATCTTATTGATAGTATTGTCATTTATGATATTTTCCTTGCTTGAGTTTGGTTGTTATTTATACTAGCTTAGAGCGTAGATATTTAACCTACTCAAGGAGAATAGTCACATGGTATCTCGCAGAAATTTTATTAAAGCAGGGGCTGCTTTAAGTTTAGGCTCTATTTTTAGTGCTTCAGCTTTGGCTGAGCAACTAAAGGTAAAAATGTCTAACGGCAGTGTTATGCAAACTAAAGGCTCAATAGATAAAAGCGCTGCTCTACCCACAAACGATGTTACTAACGCTAAGCATTACCGGCCGGAATCAAGAATGGGCTTGGGCGGCCTTGCCGCCGGGAATGGCTTTAATACTATATCAAGCGATACAGAAATTTTAACAATGCTAAATGCAGCATGGGATTCTGGTATTCGTCATTTTGATACATCACCTTTTTACGGTTTGAGTTTAAGCGAAAGGCGCTTCGGTGATTTACTTCGAAACAAAAAGCGTGAAGATTATGTTTTATCCTCAAAAGTAGGTCGCCTTCTTACCCCTTCAGCAGAGCCTTTAGAAAATAGTTGGCATTGGGCTGATCACTCACCGTTTCATTATAAGTATGATTATTCAGCCTCAGGCACGCGCCGTTCAATAGAAGATACTTTGCATCGTATTGGTGTCGCCTCACTCGATATTGTCTATATTCACGATTTATCACCACAAAACAGCGATATGGGAGATGACTGGCTTAAGTATTTTGATCAAGCGGCTAAAGGTGCTATTCCTGAGCTGACTAAAATGCGTGATGAAGGAATAATTAAAGGCTGGGGTTTTGGAGTAAATACACCTCATGCTGTTTATAAAGCGCTTGATATGTCAGACCCAGATATTTGCTTACTAGCGCTACAGTATTCAATTTTAGATCACAAGCAGGCACTTGATAAAACCTTTCCTATGCTTGATAAACGAGGTATTTCAGCAGTCATTGGTGCGCCGCTTAATGGTGGTTTTTTAGCCGGTCGTAACCGCTTTAATTACTCGCCTAAAATTCCAGGGCCTATGCAGCAAAAGTTTAATGCAATAAGCGACATTGCATCTAAACATGGGATTGATATTAAAACAGCTGCACTGCAGTTTGCAGAGGCGCCTTCAACGGTATCCTCAATTATTCCTGGGGCACGCACGGAGGAGCAAATTAAAGCTAATGTAGCCTCAATGAAGGTTACTATTCCGGATGCGTTTTGGAGTGAGTTAAAAGCTAAAAACTTGATTGAACAAAACGCGCCAGTGTAAGTTGGCTATTTAGGTGTGCTACTTAAATGCGCCAGTGTAAGCACACCTATTTATAACTAATGTTTAATTAAGCCACACTTGAGAGGGTTGATTGTTGAGTGCTTATATAAGCCCAATTAACGCACTCTTGCGCTAAAATCGCGATGGTATCTAAGCATGTATCGGGTGAATTTAATACTTGTTCATTTAAAACTAGCGGTATTTCGGTGCAACCAAATAGTACTGTATCGGCACCGTGGGCTAGCATTAGCTCATAACTTTGTTTTAAAAGATTATGTCCTGAGGTTAAATCTCCTGACTTAACCGCCGTTATACCTTGCATTATAAATGTTTGCTGCTGCTCGTTAGGCTCAATAAATTTAATATTGTGCTTACTAAATGCCGTCTGATATATCCGCATATTGAGCGTGGCTGTGGTTGCTAATATCCCTATCTTACGTCTGCCCGTTGCCTTTGCGCGCTTAATAACGCTTTGTACAATACTAATGGTATGCACATCAGCATTTTGCGTTAGTGCGTTGTACCAATAATGCGCGGTATTACACGGTATAACAATGCAACTTACACCTAAGCTAGTAAGTTGGTTAAAACCCTTTTTAAGCTCAAAAAATGGATTTTCATCTTCTATACCCATTAAAAAATTTGTTCTGTCAGGAATTTGCGGGATATTCCTTATAAACATAGGTATGTGCTCTTGATCATTCTTAGCAGGTGATAACGCAATTACTTGATTCATAAATGAGGCGGTAGCCAAAGGCCCCATTCCTCCCAATATTCCTAGTGTTCTAAGCATTGTTATATTCCGATAAGTTGTTACTGTATGGGTTAAATTTATCGTGTTTTTTTTGTTTTGAATAATGCTATTATTTTACTGGCCATGCTTAAATTGCATATCTTGAGTGAGTATTATGAATATAGAGAGTAAATGGTTAGAAGATTTTTTGGCCTTATCTAATACAAAAAGCTTTTCGCAGGCCGCAAGGCTTAGGCATATAACGCAACCTGCTTTTAGTCGACGAATTAAAGCATTAGAAGAAGCCGTAGGTGCAGAGCTAATAGATAGAGAGAGCTTACCAATTACACTTACCTCAAGCGGTAAAATATTTCATATAACAGCGCGTAATCTAATAAACCAAATGAATAACTCAGTGAGTATGTTAGAAGAACTCTCCTCTGAAGAAACTCACTCAGTAAAGGTTGCTGCAGCGCACTCATTAGCTACGTTTTTAGCGCTAAAGCTGTCGAACTTTCATAGTAAAAGTGATCGCAAAGTAGTCCTCAATATAGAAGCCATTGATGTTGATAAAGCCACAGCTACGCTCGAACATGGCGCATGTGACCTACTTATTGCTTTTGATAACGAACGATTAAAGTTACCTCCGTTTAGTCATCAAAAAATAGGCAGTGCAGAGTTATTGCCGGTGAGTGCCTGCAATGCAAACGGTAAGGCAATATACAATTTAGAAAGTGATGGGTTTGTACCTCACTTAGCTTACAGTTTAGATTCTTATATGGGTAGGCAGTTAGAGCCGATAATATCGGGCTCTAAACTTAAAAAAGTATTTGTATCGTCGATGACAGAGCTTTTAAAAATACAGGCTTTAGAGGGTAATGGCATTGCTTGGTTACCAAACTATGTCATTACTAAAGAGCTAAAAGAGAAAAGTTTAGTTGTGGTTGGCCAAAAGCATCATTGCGTACCTATTACATATTATGCGTATCGGTACCATGCAGCGCTTCACCCTGGCGGCGAGAGCGTCTGGAATAAATTAAAAGAGCTAAATGTATAACGCAAAAAATTACTGTAAACCCCCATTACAGTAAAATGGGCATTATTAATTTAACGCGCTCACAGTAATATGAATCTGTATTTTAATTATATTCCTATTTTATTATGGATTTTTACTTCCATAATAATTGGGTGTTTTGTCCCTTTTTTAATTTGCTTAGATAGTGACGAATTATCCATATCATGCAGTGCTGCGGCTTTGGCAAATGAGCCTTGTTGCACTACATCTACAAATAACGTTAATTGATTACTTATCGATATATCACTGTCCTAAATCCCAGTAAGGTGTATCGCCATAATAGCCACTTGCAAAATCAACAAACGCACGTACTTTACTGGGTAAAAACTGTCTGTTTGCATACACCATGTAAAGCCCCATTGGCTCGGGTTCGTAGTCATTTAAAATGCGCACTACTTTACCTTGAGCCAGTGCTTCCCCTGCTATAAATGTTGGCTGCATAGCAATACCACCACCCGCAATGGCTGTATTTAGTAGCAAATCACCATTGTTAGCCACAAAGTTACTTTCAAGCTTTAGCTCGCTTTTTAACTCATTAACCCCAAATAATCGCTTTGTGGGTTCGCTGTGGGAATAGCGTAAATAATTATGTGACTGTAAATCTAAAAGCGTTTGTGGCGTGCCATGGCGTTCTAAATAGTCGGGTGATGCAAACACCGCTAGGTGTATAGGTGCAATTTTTTTAGCTATCAACGTTGAGTTTTTTAATACGCCAATGCGTAGAGCAATATCAATACCCTGCTCTACTATATCTACATATTGGTCGGTGAGCCGTAAATCTAACTTTAAATTTGGATACTGCTTTTGAAAATCAACCAGCAAACCTGCTAAATGCTTAGTACCAAACGACATAGGTGCACTAATACTAAGCACACCCGAGACATTCTCGCTTAAGTTATTTAGTGAGTTTTCCATGTTTTCAATATCAATAATCACCTGCTGACAACGCTGATAATATTGATTTCCAGCTTCTGTAACACTTACTTTTCGCGTTGTACGGTGTAATAAACGCGTGCGTAGATTATCTTCCAGCGCAGAAATATATTTGCTGACTAACTGCGGCGAAATATCGAGTTTATCGGCCGCTTTTGAAAACGATCCTTCTTGCACAACGGCTAAAAAGGTCTTCATGGTGGTGAGTTTATCCATCTTTAACAGTACTTTGTTGATAATGTATAAATAAGTGTCATATTTATCGTCAAATTAGAAACTTATATAGTGTTTATAACTTGTTTATTTGTTTAAGGTTTTAGTATGACTCAACTTGCTTTATTTATATCTCACGGCTCGCCAATGATGGCTGTTCAGCAATCGGCTACGTCAGATTTTCTTGCATCATTAGGTCAAACGGTGAGTAAACCACGTGCTATTGTGGTGTTTTCTGCCCACTTTGATGAAGCGCACGATATAGTTATTACATCCGGAGATGCGCCGCATACTATTCACGACTTTTATAACTTCCCCAAGCCCCTGTATGAAATTCAATACCCAGCACCAGGGGACCCTAAGCTTGCTAATACTATTAGTGAGTACTTTTACAAAGCGGGTATTAAAACGGTGCAAAATGCAGATCAAGGGTGGGATCATGGTGTGTGGATCCCGCTGCGCTTAATGTACCCAGCAGCTAATATTCCCATTGTTCAGGTGTCTATTAACACGCGTTTGGGCGCTCAGGCTATGTATAAATACGGGCAGTTACTTGCACCACTGCGCAGCGATAACGTATTAATTATTGGCTCCGGCGGGATTAGTCACAATCTACGTGAAATATTTAAAAGCCCTGCAACACCTAATCGTGTTCAAATGGTTGATGAGTTTACCTATTGGGTTGAGCAAAAATTAATAGCGCAAAACACCCAAGCGTTACTTAACTATTTAAATGAAGCACCCCATGCTTTATTTAATCACCCTACCCAGGAGCACTTTTTACCTCTTTTTGCAGCGCTAGGAAGTAGTGACGGTAAAGCCGAAAAAATACATGAAGACATCGAAATGGATGTTTTAGCGCTTGATGCGTATAAGTTTTATTAAATTGAGCGTTCGTTCAAAGTAAGTTAAGCTGTAAGCAAGTACTCTAAAACCAACTTAATTTATTGCGGAGCAAACATGGCAACTACACTTGCATTTGACGTATACGGTACGCTAATAAACACTCACGGCGTACTGTCCTTACTCGACGACATGATTGGCGATAACGCCCAAGCATTTTCAAATACATGGCGCGAAAAGCAATTAGAGTATTCATTTAGACGTGGATTAATGCAAAATTATATTCCTTTCTCGCTATGTACAAAACACGCACTCGATTACGCCTGCTTAGCGCACAAAACCGAGCTAAGTGAAGATCAAAAGGGGCAACTGCTAGAGCTTTATAAAACGCTTCCTGCGTTCGATGATGTAAAAGCAGGCCTTGAGCAATTAAAAGCGAAGGATTACCGTTTGTTTGCATTTTCAAACGGCGCTGCCGACGCAGTTCATACCTTATTAGAAACCGCTGGCATTAATGAGCTTTTTGAAGGGGTAGTAAGTGCCGACGACGTTAAAACCTTTAAACCAAACCCAGGGGTTTATAGCCACTTTTTACGCGAAACTAATTCAACAGGCGCAAACACGTGGCTTGTATCAAGTAATCCGTTTGATGTAACCGGTGCCATATCGCATGGTATGCGCGCGGCGTGGATTCAACGATCTAAAGAATCTATTTTCGATCCGTGGGAAATACAGCCAAATACTATCGCAACCGACTTACTTGATTTAAAAGCAAAATTAGAAAGCGTTAATTAAGCCGTACTTTTATACCCAATTTACAGTTTTAGGTGTAAACCTAGCTGTAAATGGGGTCCACTTTTTAAATTTGTTAGCCACTTATAATATGACTGCTTTAACTTACCTCTCCTCACTTTTTAAATATCGCATTATTAAAAAACCTAATTAAATAGTATGCGCTTTAAATATTTGCATAACTCATTTTATATACATCGGTAGTTTTAAAAGTAATTCCTTATAACTAATTACTTTCCCTTAAGTACGATAATAACCCTATATTTAGTCCTTAATCATTATTGATAATGCAAATTATTACTATTAAGATCCTTGAACCCAAATAAGCACCAAGGAGCGAAATATGTCACGATTACAAACTGCACAGCTCAGCCCTATCCAAAACCAATCTTTATTTGAGCAAAATGGCCTACCGCCGCAATTTAATCTCGATCAGTTTATTAATTATCAAATAGCGTCGCTGCAGGGGCTTTCGGCTGTACAACAAGCCATGGCTAAAGCGCAAAAGCCGTTTTCTGGTGTGTCGGTTAATACGCTTGCCGCCACTGTTAATGATGTAGATTTAGCCAAACCTCTTGCTGATTTTCCTGCGGTATTAAACGAGCTTAAAAGTGTGTATTTAGATCACGCTGTATATTTTCATCACCCGCGTTATATGGCGCATTTAAATTGCCCTGTTACATACCCTGCGGTTGTGGCTGAGCACATAATTGGCGCAATTAATACCTCGGTAGATACCTGGGATCAAAGCGCTGGCGCGACCCTTATTGAACAAAAGCTAATTGATTGGAGCTGTGAAAAAGCAAAGCTACCTAGCACTGCTGATGGCGTTTTTACTAGCGGTGGTACACAATCGAACTTAATGGCAATGCTTGTTGCACGCGAAGTAGCTGTAAGCCGTTATGCACCAAATCACGAAGTAAAACTGCAAGGTTTGCCGGATGTAGCCTCGCGATTTCGTATTTATTGCTCTGAGGTGGCGCATTTTAGTATTCAAAAGGCAGCGGCATTACTGGGCTTAGGTTATAACGCGGTAGTGCCCGTGGCTACAAACAATAAAATGCAAATGGATATGGACGCACTTAACCACGCAATTGCGGATTCTAAAGCTAAGGGCGATTTACCTATCGCTGTGGTAATTACCGCAGGTACAACCGATTTCGGCTCAATTGACCCTATTGAAGAGATAGCAAAACTTGCTAAAAAAGAGCAGCTTTGGTGCCATGTTGATGGCGCATACGGCGGCGGGTTACTAGTAAGCGAGCATCACCGAAGTGCTTTAAACGGCATAGAACAAGTAGATTCAATTACCATTGATTACCATAAATCATTTATGCAGCCGGTTAGCTGCAGTGCTTTTTTATTAAGTGACAAACACCACTTTAGCCATATTACCCTTTACGCCGACTATCTAAACCCATTAGCTGAGGCCGGCAATGGCACGCCAAATTTAGTTGATAAAAGCTTACAAACCACACGCCGTTTTGATGCCTTAAAACTTTGGTTAACACTGCGTACTATGGGCGAGGCGCCACTTGGCCGAGCGTTTGATAAAGTAATTGGGCTTGCTCGTCAAACCCACATTGTGCTTAACGACCACCCTGATTTTGAAGTTATAAATTACCCAGAGCTTAGCGCGCTAGTATTTCGCTTTGCGCCAGAAGAGCTAAAACATAATCCCGATTTACTCGATATCCTAAACCTGCACGTACGCCAAACATTTTTAAATACCGGTGAAGCCATGATTGCGCGCACCAAAATTAACGGCCGTCACTACCTTAAATTTACGTTACTCAATGCGCAGTGCCAATTGAGCGATGTGCGCGCCGTGCTTGAACAAATTAGCACTATTGCGTGGCAAACGTATAAGGAGCAAAAATAATGAGTAACCAACCTTATGATTTTATAGCCATTGGCCTTGGCCCGTTTAATTTATCGTTAGCGTGTTTAAGTGAACCATTAGAGGGCGTTAAAAGCTTATTTTTAGAGCAACGTAGCCAATTTGATTGGCACCCAGGAATGATGCTAGAAGGTGTTACTTTGCAAACGCCGTTTATGTCTGACTTGGTGACCCTTGCAGATCCTACTAGCCAGTACAGTTTTTTAAATTATGCCAAGCTTAATAATCGCTTATACCCATTTTATATTCGCGAGAGCTTTTTTTTACTGCGTAAAGAATACAACCTATATTGCCAGTGGGTGTGCTCGCAGCTTAGTAACGTAAGCTTTAAGCAAAGTGTAACTAAGGTTGAATTTTGCCAGCAAACTCAGTGCTATACCCTTACCTGTAAAACCCCAAGTGGTGAGCAACAATACCTTACGCGCCACTTAGTGCTTGGCACTGGCCCTGCCCCATATATTCCTGATTGTGCAGTGCAATGTAATTCTAATAACGTAATGCACAGTAGCGACTTTTGCCACCGCCTTGATGAGCTAAAAACTGCTAAACGGGTTACGGTTGTGGGAGCTGGGCAAAGTGCTGCTGAAATTTATCACACCTTATTACAACAAGCTGTGCCACAAGGTTTGCAACTAGATTGGATTGCGCGACCGCCGCGTTATTTTCCGCTGGAATACACTAAACTCACCCTTGAGATGACCTCTCCTGAGTATGTTGATTACTTTTATAATTTAAAAACTGAGCAACGAGATTGGCTTAACAAAAATCAAAAAAACCTATTTAAAGGCATTAATGGCGATTTAATTAATGACATTTTTGACACCCTTTACGCGCAAAGCCTAGATGGGCCTATTTCTACCACATTTAAAACTAACAGTAAGCTTACTAATACACGTAAAAGTGCTGGGCGCTTAGTAACTGAGTTTTATCATCAAGAGCTAAATGAAGCCTTTGAAATAAAAACCGATTACTTAATTTGTGCCACGGGCTTTAAATACAAGCGCCCCGCTTTTTTAAACCCTATTGCGCAGCAGCTCCCAGAAGATGAACAAGGCCGCTATTTAGTTAGCCGCGAGTATGCGGTAGATAGCGACCAAAAACGTATATTTGTACAAAATGCAGAGCAGCACACCCATGGCTTTGTAACCCCCGATTTAGGCATGGCGTGTTATCGCAACAGTATAATTTTGCGCGAAATACTCGGTTATGCGCCGTATCAGGTTGAGCAAAAAATTGCTTTTCAGTGTTTTGATTTAAGCGATGTAGAAACCCATTCACAGCAAAAGAGTAACGCCGCATGAGTTTACGTTTAGCGCTTATTTTGCTTACGGTTATTTCGGTAGTGTGCGACACCTTATTACTGCCGTTTTATCCGCAATTTTTTGCCAGCGAATTTTCTGTAAGTAATCCCACACTTATTGGGGTGTTTGTAGCTAACTGTTGTATTACCGTTATGCTCGCATTGCCCCTGTGGGCAAAGGTTGCCAAAAAATACCACGAGTTGGCTCTTTGGCTTGTAACGCAAGTGATTGCCGCCTGCTTTGGTTTGCTTTGCTATTTTGCAACTAACGTGTGGGAATTCTGGTTTTATTATCAGCTTATGTTGGTGCTTAAAGCCAGTTACCTGCTTATTTACCCGTTTGCACTGCGTTTAGAGCAGCAAAGTAAGCATCTTTCTATTATTGGCTTGTTTTCGGTACTTATGCACTTTGGTGCTATTGGCGGCGCGTTAGTGGGCGGGTACTTTTTTAGTATAAATGCACCGCGTTATGCATTGTTATTAAGTGCTGCGGGCGATGTAATACAAGTGCTGCTGTGTGCCTATTTAATGGTGAGCTTAAAGTTAGGTATTTATCAGCACGCGATTGAAAGCGAAAAACCGCGCACTCGTACGCCGTATTTTATTTGGCAATTTTGCTTTATAAGCGTGGTGGTTTATTTTAGCGCCTTTTTAATTAGGCCGTTTTTTACTACCCACTGGCAAGGTATGAGCGCACAAAGCAGTGCGTTTGTAAGCGCGCTTGTGTACGCCATACCTGCTTTTTCAGCCCTACTTATGCTGTTGTTTAACCACTTTAGGCAGCACTTACCTCTTCCTACGCTTAGCCGCACCAGTACGTTTTCGTGCGCGCTTATTTTTGGCGCTATTGGGCTTTATTTACAGGCGCAAGAGTCGGTGTGGTTAGTTGTCAGCTCTCGCGTTTTATACGGTATAGCGCTATTTCAGGTCATGGTTTTATTAGAAGTGATGTTATTTGCTAAAAGCGAGCCTGCTCACTACGGCAGTGATTTTGCCAAAGTGCATGTTGCGCAAAATATTGGCGTTATTTTAGCGTCGTTATTAGTGGGTATGAGTGTGGAATATTTTAATACCACCGTGCCTTTTTACTTTGCTGCCATTGGCTTTGCAAGCCTTGGCGCTATTTTGCTATGGCGCGTTAAATTTGTTAGCCAAGCTGCACACACAGCCACTTAATAATTAAAAAGATTTAGGAGTTTTTATGTATTTTTCATCTTTTGTAACCACGTTACAACACACCGGTAATGTGACTATGCGGTTACTACAGCAAAGCGATATGCCCATAATTTGCCAGTGGCTTGCTCTGCCTTACGCGCATTTTTGGGGTATGAGTAAACACACACCCGAGCAAATGTGCAGCGCCTACCAAGATATAATTAACAACCCGCACCATCATGCGTATGTTATTGAGCAAAATAATGAGCTGCTTGCCTTAGTTGAGCTTTACAGCCCAAAGCACGACAAACTACTCGCAGCTGCCTATGAGGTACTGCCAAACGATACCGGCATGCATATTTTACTTGCCCCAAATACACAGCCTAAACGCCATTTTAGTTTTGAAATAATGCAGTGCGTATTGCACAGTATTTTTACTCATAATGCCGATGCACGCGTAGTAGTAGAGCCCGATATTGCCAATAGTAAAATTCATACCTTAAATAAGCGTTTAGGCTTTGTGCATACTAAGCAAATAACCCTTGGTGATAAAAACTCCTACCTTGGGTTTTGTAATAAAGCTGCGTTTGAAACGCACGTTAATTTACATCACAAAGCGCAAACGCCAATAAACACCGACTATATAAAGTTTGACCACTGGCAATGGGCAAACAGGCACTTACAAAGTAAAGCCATTAGCGAACTGGTACACGAGCGCTTATTGGTTGCAGAGCAAACCCCACAAGGTTTTAAAGTAAATATTGAAGGGGGTTATTTTATATTTAATGGCCGTGCTATGGCGCTTAATCATATAGATATAGACGAGCCAAGCTTATGCTTTTATAACCTTAATAATGAGCAAGCAGAGCTTGATGTACTGCACTTTTTTAGCGTGCAAGGCCCTGCGCTGGGTTTAACTGGCGAGCGTTTAGCCACTTACCTTGAAGAGCTTAACGCCACACTTGCGAGTGCCTGTTATAAACGCGAAAACAACACCCTTAACGCAGCCGAACTAGCGCAATTAGGGCTACAACAAATAGAGGCCGCAATGAGCGAAGGCCACCCTGCGTTTGTGGCTAATAATGGCCGTATTGGTTTTAGCAAAACCGACTTTTTACGCTATGCGCCAGAGGTAGGTAAACCGTTTAAAGTATTGTGGTTAGCGGCGCATAAAACAGTATGTGATTTTGCTTATAGTGAATACTTTAGTGACTACCCAAGCCATATTAGTGGTGAGCTTGATTTAACTACCCGTGATACGTTTAACAAAGCGCTAAAAACGCAAAACCTAAACCCCGACGACTACCTATTTATGCCTGCCCACCCGTGGCAATACCAACATAAATTAAGTGTGGTGTTTGCCAACGAGTTTGCCAATAACCGCTTAGTTTACTTAGGTGAAGGCGACGATTTATATCAAGCACAACAATCTATTCGCACCTTATATAACTGCTCACACCCGCATAAGCCGTATTTAAAAGTGGCGCTGTCTATTTTAAATATGGGTTTTATGCGTGGGCTTTCGCGCGCTTATATGGCGGTAACCCCGGCTATAAATGATTGGGTATTTAATAAAGTAAACCACGACCCAACACTTAGCGCGTGTAACTTTACAGCACTAAGAGAGTACGCCACTTTAGGGTATGCGCATCACACCTTTGAGCAAAGTGCACTCGGTGATACGCCGTATCGTAAAATGTTTGCCTGTTTATGGCGCGAAAACCCAAACCATAACTTACAAAATAATGAGCAGCTCTCCACCATGGCCGCATTGCTGCACCTAGATAACAACGGTAAAAGTATGGCAGGTGCATTAATAGATCAAAGTGGTTTAAGCACACATGCTTGGCTACAACACTATTTTAACGCCTATCTTATTCCTTTAGTGCATTGTTTTTATGCCCATAAATTAGTGTTTATGCCGCACGGCGAAAACCTCATTTTAAAGCTTAAAAATTCAGTACCCGTAGGCGCTTACATGAAAGACATAGGTGAAGAAGTGGCGCTGCTTAATAGCACTGAACCTTTACCTGATGAGGTTTCGCGTATTCATATTGCTATGCCAAAAGAGCTTGAATTACTGAGCATATTTACCGATGTATTCGACTGCTTTTTTAGATACCTAGTCGCTATTTTAGTAAGAGAAGCGCGCATTACCGAGCACGATTTTTGGCAAGGCGTTGCGCAAAGTGTTAAAGCGTATCAACAAGCCAACCCTGCCTTAAATGAGCGTTTTAAAGAGTATGACTTTTTTAGTGATGAATTTGCACACTCTTGCTTAAACCGCTTACAGCTTGGCAATAATAAGCAAATGGTTGATTTAACCGACCCCGCAGGCAGCTTACAGTTTGCAGGGAATTTAAATAACCCGGTATCGGCAAAGTTGTATGGCTAAGCCAGTAACCCTTGCGCACTTTTTATTTTGCCCAAGTGAGCCAGCTACTGCGGCTCACCCAAGCTTAGATTTAGTGCGCAAATTAGCGATTCATTGCAAGGCGCATTACCCACATGCGCCTGGGCAATTTATTAGCCGGCATTTGTATTTGCAGCTTTGTTGGCAAACTATTTATGCCTATTGTTATTGGCATACTTCTAAACAAAATGCACATAACCCCATGCAATTACAGCTTAAAATTAATGGCGCTTATAGCCGAGGGTTTAACCTCAGCGGTGCGCCTATATTAAGTAAAGCCGAGCAAAACATTGCACTTATTGAGTTTTTTAGCTGTGTAGGTAAGTGGATAAATACCGATTATTCGCTGGGTAAAAAAGAGCAAGGACGCTTATTAATCGACACCCTTAACAGCGCATTTGAGCGCGCTCATAGCTTAAATTTAGCAAGTGCTGAGCACATTACACATTGCCATCAACAGCTACATAACTTAATCAGTAATCACTTTAATTTAAACACCCCATTTAAATTAACGCCTAAGCGCTTAACGTGCTGTCGTTATTTTTTAGCAGGTTATAACAAATGCCAAACCTGCCCAAAAAAGGATATTAAAACCAATGAACACACGTCTTAAAACGATTGACCTTGCCCGAGGTGCGAGCGTTTTTATTATGATTTTAGTCCACACGTTATGGATGTACTCAAGCACAGCGCTTCAAAGTGAAAGCCTATTTGGTGCTGTTATTCATATACTTGGCAAAGGCACCGCCTCGTTTTTAGTGGCAATGGGGCTGTCTATGGCGCTTTCGCGCAGGCAAACCCCAATGTTATTAATTAAGCGTGGTATACAGCTTTTACTCCTTGCGTATTTAATGAATGCGGCAAAATTTTGGCTACCCATTGAGGTGTTTAATACCATGCCCGAGGCGTTTATAAATGCCTATGGCTGGCAAAGCCCATTGAGTGCTGGGCAGTTACAATTTATGGTGTTAACTGGTGATATTTTACAACTTGCAGGGGTGAGTTTAGTGCTGTTTGGTGCGCTTAATATTGCCCGCTGGAAAACCACATGGATTGCATGTTTAGCTGTGGCTATTGCACTTGTAAGCCAGTTTGTAAGGGGGCAACAGTTTGCGCTTTCGCGGTATATTAGTGACTTGTTTTTTGCTAATAACTACCAAGTTTATTTTCCGGTATTTCCGTGGATAAGCGCTATATTAACGGGTTACGTGCTTGGTCGTTTGTATATAAATAGCCAGCATAATGCAGCATACTTATTTAGTGTATGCGCAAAGTTAGGTGCTGCATTATTAATTATAGGTACAGCGTGGCTTATTACTGATTTTAAGGGACAGTTTGGCAGTTTTTTCCATTTAAATGGCGGCGGTATTATTTATTTAATTGGCTTAAATTTATGCGCGTTAGCGGCCATAGAGTATGTACTTGCTAATAAATTCAACGGCCCTATTACACGGGCTCTTTTGTATGCGAGCAAACATGTTACCGCTTTGTATGTTATTCAGTGGGTGCTTATTTGCTGGTTTATGGGAGTGTTTGGTTATCATACGCAGTCGCTTGTGCCAACGCTGTGCCTAATGGCGCTTATGAGTTTACTCACTTTTGCAGTACACAAAATGTATTTGCAAACTAAGCTAACCTTACTTGGTTTTAAGCAAAAACCTAAACGTGCAGCTTAAACTGTAAAGGGGCTTTACGGGCGCAGTTACACGCGCCCTAGCCTGCCTTTATTGCTTCAATTACTGTATTCATGCGCTTTGCCATTGGCCTATTTCGGTGATGGCACACATAAATATTTTCGCTAATCGGATTAGCTAAGTGGTGCGTTTTAATAAGCGCAGGTTTATTAAATGCGCTAACGGCATGCGCAGGTAAAACCGTAAAACCTAGCCCTAAACTTACCGGCTCCAGTATTAAACTTATCTGGTTAGAAAACCCCGTGCGCTTAAATTGATCAACATGCTCAAACTCGCTGTAGTTTTCGCTAAGTAATAGCTGGGCGTGGTGTTTTGCATCGGGGTGGCCAATAAAGCCAAGCTCACATAAGACCTCCCACGTTGGGTTTTTAATATGTGCGGGGGTGACAAGTAATAAGGCTTCTTTACCAATTTTGTGGCTGGTAACTTCGCTAAGCGTCGGAGCTTGAGTTAAAAAACCTATGTCGGCACTGTGGTTTGCCACAGCTTGCTCTACACTTGTATTGGGTGCAAAGCGATAATCAATATTAAGCTCGGTATGCTTTGCCTGCAGCGCTAATAATTGGCTATAAAATTGTAGCCCACAACTACCAGGCGATTGTATTTTTACCAAGCCGCTGTAAGGCGAATCATCTTTTAATTGTTGTTCTAAAAATTGCCATTCCTTTAATAACAAGCTGCCTTGTTGATACAAGTTTTGCCCATGTACGGTAAGGGTAAATTGTTTGCCGTGGCGCTCTAATAGCGCGCAGTTTACTTGCTGCTCAAGCTTTTTAATATGCTGGCTTACGCCAGATTGGGTCATAAAAAGGCGTTCGGCGGTTTGGGTAAAGTGATTTACCTCAACCAACGTACAAAACGTGTTTAACCATGCAGGGTTTATCATTACAAAACATACTCAAAATGATGATTAATGATAATTTTACTTAATATTGTTCAGTTCGTAAACTAACTCCATCAACTAGCCACAAGATAAGTCACAAGTTAAAGAGGAAGCATTATGAGTCATACATATCCACGTAGTTTTTCGCACATTGGTATTTCGGTTCCCGACGTTGAAAAAGCAGTCGAGTTTTACACTAAGGTTATGGGTTGGTACACAATAATGGAACCGACTTTAATTACCGAAGACAAAAGCCCAATTGGCGAAATGTGTACAGAAGTATTTGGCGAAAAGTGGGAAAAATTCAAAATAGCGCACCTATCTACAGGGGATCGTATTGGTGTCGAAATTTTCGAATTTAAAAACCAAGAAAACCCAAAAGACAATTTTGAATATTGGAAAACAGGCATCTTTCATTTTTGTGTTCAAGACCCTGATGTAGAAGGTTTAGCTGAGCGTATTGTAGAAGCTGGCGGTAAAAAACGTATGGAAGCCCCTCGTTATTACTACCCGGGTGAAAAGCCGTACCGCATGATCTACATGGAAGACCCGTTTGGTAACATCCTTGAGATTTACAGCCACAGCTACGAGCTTATTTACAGCGCAGGGGCTTACTAAAAGCACTTAGCCTAAAGCATTTTGCTAAAAGCAAAGGCCGCAGTATTTATTACTGCGGCCTTTTTGTTTTAGATAGGCGTGTAGATCATTATTTAAGCTAATTTAAGGGGGTATAAAAATCAATCTCTTCATTTGTTTGATTATAGGTACATACACTGATAGCTTACTAATTACACAAAGTTGTACTGAAGGAAAAATATGAAGCTGTCATTGGAAGATATCACCGCCGATAACTACGAAGCCATATGCGATTTAGAGGTTGCTAAAACACAAGAAGAATACCTAGCGTGTAATATGTGGTCGTTAGTTGAGGCGCACTACAATAGCGGGTATACCTGTAAAGCTATTTACCTAAATGGTGTACCATTAGGCTTTTTTATGTGGGTACAAGAAACCCCAACAAAGGTTTCTATTTGGCGCTTTATGGTTGATCAAACTCATCAAAATAAAGGCATTGGGCGCAAAGCACTAGGCATGGCAATTGAGCAAATAAAAACTACTCCAGGCCTTTGCGAAATTGAAATATGCTATAACCCGAGTAACCCAATAGCCAAAGATTTTTATACAAGCTTTGGGTTCAAGGAAGTGGGCCTCGATGAGGATGACGACGATATGTTAGCGGTTATTAAAATTAGTAGTTAACTCATTCATAAGTAGGCCGTTAATTTTAAGGAATAATAGTTGTAAGATTAAATTTTCCAGCCGTTTATGTGCCAGTGCAGGTCAGATAAGCGAAGCGCCACCCGACACAGTAAAGTACCTTGCCAATTATTATCAGTATTTTATGTTGTCGAGTGGCTGGAGAGTGCCAATTGCAGCCATTCCGGTATAACTCGTTTCTGCCCCTTTCTGCGTTAGTTTGATTACTCGGTGGCAGATCGAGCCACTGACATCGAAGTACTTTTCCTCATGGGTGGCGATTGAGGGGCTGTGCTCGGAATCTCCCATAGATACGCAAATTGCACTTCAGATATTGCGATCCCAAAAAACGCATAACGATGCGTTTTTTGGTGTGTAGGTGTTGGGTTATAATTGATACTTAGCCTGCCATCTCATAACACGCGCTTTGTCACGATTTTCATAGGCCTGAATCGCTGGTAATAGTTCTAAGTTGAACTCTCTTTCGTTGTCATTAGCTATCGCCGTGAGAAGCATTGTGTACCAGGCTGTAATTCCCCCCTGAGGTGGTGACTTAAACTTTGGAAAGCGAGGAGTAACACCTTCTCCATCTATCCATTCATTTGGCAAATCGGGTCTGAGTATCAATGCTCGTCCAAGACCAATGGAGTCCGCTGCATTTATAGATAAGGCATCTATTACCTGCTCCCGTTTTTTAAAACCGCCAGTCACTACTAAAGGAATACTTGTTAAGCTTTTAGCCTTTATTGCAAAGTCAATGAAGTACGGGCCGCTTGAAGCACTGTCAGAGCTGGATTTTGCTCCAGGAAAATAAGAACCGCCGCTTATCTCAATCAAGTCGATAGACGTTTTATTAAGGATGCGAATAACTTCTAGAGCGTCGTCTTGAGATAATCCTCCTTCTAGTTGATCAGAAGAGTTCATCTTGATGCCAATAGGAAAAGTCCCCCCCACCGCATCTCGGACTTTCTCTATTATCTCTATAACGATTCTGCTACGTGCTTGTATTAAGCCGCCATATTGGTCTTTGCGGTGATTGAATAGCGGAGACAGAAATTGGCTAAGCAGAAAACCATGACCTGCATGTATCTGAACACCTGTGAACCCTGTTTTTTTAGCAATCTTCGCAGCTCTGGCATACACATCTGGCAATAAAGATACTTCTTTCTCTGACATACCTGCACATTCAAATTCACTTATCTTAAGAGGTGATGGACCTTTGGGCTGGCTAAGTAGTTTGTAAGCCAGTCCTCCTGCATGACCTAACTGAGGCCATATGTGGGCATCATTAATCGATGCGCGGGAGGTTAACATTTGTAAATCTTTTAGGTTGGATTGATTAGTTAATACCAGGTTTCCTGGTTTTTCAGGGAACCTGGGATCTACCTGCACTTCACCAATGACGGATAACCCAATACCACCCTCTGCCCATCGTTCATAGAGTCGAGACTGAGCTTCAGTAGGGTTCCCTTCACCGTCAGCGAGTGAGTCAGACATTGCTGACTTTATTAGACGGTTTTTGATGACTGCGCCACAAGGGAGCTCTAAAGGAGGATCAAGTAAGTTCGCGGTGTGTAATGGCTGGGTCATATCTACCTCTCGGGGCACCAATACTTATGTACGGTGTTAATTAATAACGGTAGAGACATTGTCCCCGATTTTTACTAAACTAAAAAGATAGCAATAGTTCAAACACTTTTAAATATTATTTAATAATGAATACATCAGATCTCAATCTATTCATACGAATAGTGGAAACAGGCAGCATAACGGAAACCGCAAAACAACTGAGTGTCACTCCTGCGGCAGTCAGCTCTGCGCTTAAAAGACTGGAAAAAAAGTTGGATATACAGCTACTTATCAGAACCACAAGGCAATTAAGGATCACACCTCAAGGCGAACAATTTCTGTTTCATTGTCGCCAGGCATTAGCCAGTTTGGAGCAAGGTCGTATAGCTGCACATCAGACACAAGGTAAGGTGAGTGGTAAGCTAAGGTTGTCCGTTTCATCTGACTTAGGGCGCAATACTCTTTTACACTGGGTAGAAGAGTTACTGGATGAACACCCTTTATTGTCGATTGACCTTACGGTTGGCGATTCAATTTCAGATTTTTTTCTCGACCAAGTTGATATGGCACTTCGTTATGGGAAGCTAGAAGACTCATCGATGGTTTCATTTCATATCGCCACCGTGAGCAGGATCACCTGCGCCTCTCCATCCTATATATCTAAACATGGTGAGCTAACGCATCCTAACAGCTTAAAGGAGCATAATTGCTTATTGCACCGTCGAGCTGGTCGTTTATTGAACAGCTGGGAATACGCTGGTCATTCTGGCTCATACAAAGTCAAAGTGGATAGCAATCGAGTCAGCAATGATACTGACATTGTTCGTAAATGGGCTGTTAGTGGTAAAGGGATAGTGTATCGCTCCCAGATAGATGTCCATTCAGAACTTCGGAGTGGGCAACTTGTACGGCTTTTACCAGGCTTTGAATCACCACCTGTTGAGTTAAATCTAATCTGTCCAAGCAGAGAGCAGGTTAGCCCCGCTGTTATTGCTTTTCGGGAACTGCTCAGGAAGAAAGTGGCACAAATCGTTTCGTGATGGTGTTTCGTGGATTAATATACAGTATTGCAGCAAAAAATAATTCACTCCCAAAATCGACCATGCTCGAAACTGTCCAGTTCCGCGCAAACCGACCACCGCTGACAACGGTGGTCTTTGACGTTTTGAGATACGAGAAGTTATCTGAAAGCGGGGTTCTAGGTTATTTACTCTGACGAGCTTTTGTCCAAAAATGAGTCTGATCGACCGTCTGCTTCTCGCTCATAACTGCCTATCAATTGCACTCTACAATGTCTTATTTGATCTTCTTTGCTTATTTATTTTTTACTGTTTTTGGCTGGCTTAATAGGTTTTATAAATATATGATATTGATAATTATTTGCATTAAAAGGTTTTGAAGGTGTGTATGAAAAAGTCTATCTTAACTCTGGCGTTAGTTACGGGTTTGAGTGGTTGTAGCACAACAACTGTGCCGCCTGATAAAAGCTCATCGCTTTATTACGCTGCGCTTTATAATGCACAAGCAAAGCCTGTTAGCTCTGTATTATTAGAGCCCAAGCTATTAAATGCCGATGTGGTTTTAGTAGGTGAATGGCATACGCACCCGGGTGTGCATTTATTTCAGGCTGAGTTATTTGAGCAATTAAGCAAAAGTAATAAACGCACTGCCCTGTCGCTTGAACAATTTAGCCGCGCCGATCAGCTTACTTTAAACCAGTATGTTAAAGGTGAAATTGGTGAGCAATACTTAATTGATAACACCCAAGCGTGGCCTAACTACAAAAGTGATTACCGTGCGCTGGTAGAGCTGGCAAAAACGAACAATAGCGATGTAATCGCTGCAAATGCTCCTAAAAATATTGTTACGTGTATTGGCAGGCAAGGCATAAGTTACCTAAATGAACTTGATGAAACACAGCAGAGCTATATTGCAGCCGCTATTGATACCTCCCCCAGTGATTATAGACAACGTTTTATGACCTCAATGCATCACGGCTCGCCAAGTCAAAATGAAAACTATTATGCTGCGCAAGTTACCTGGGATGAAACCATGGGGGAGTCTATCGTTAACTATTTAAATAATCATAAAGATGCGCAAGTAATGCATATAGCGGGCGATTTTCATGTAAAAAATGGCGAAGGTATAGCGCGCGTTATTAAGCGTTTAGCGCCAGAGCTAAATGTTGTGTGGATATCGCCGGTAACGAATGTGCAAGCTAATCAAAGTGGGTATCAGTTGCAGGTTAACCCTTTGCCAACCCGTTATGTACAAAAAGAACATCAGCAAGCCGCTTTTAAAGCGTTAGGCAAGCGAGGCGAGCAAACAGCTTGCTTATAAAATAACGACATAGTTAGTGAATCTCTTAACCAGGGCGCAGGTTAACTATGTCGTCATGTATTTAGTTTAGTTATTTCGGGCTTGGTTGGTTAGCTCAACCAGCGCTTTACGTACCTCTAACGGGCTGTTGCACTGGGTTTTAAAATTAATAAAGTAATTACGCTTTTGGCTTTGTATATAAAAACCAGTGGGTAATAGGCCGCTCATTATAGGGGTGTTATCGGCTACGCCGTAGTGCTGCATTAATATGAGCGACATAGCATCTTGGTGATCTTCATTCATATGGTTAATCATGCTTTGCTGTTGGCTTTCATCCCAGTTTTTTGCCTCGCCCTGCCACTCGATTTGTTCAAGCCAAAATATTTTGCCAAAGCCGCCAATGTAACGCACTCGCACTACGTCTAATTGCCATAATTGAAAGTCGTGCGCGTTGCGATAGCTAGCGGCTTCGGGGTATAGGGAAATATAGTTATCAAGTAAAGTGTGTGCTTGCTCACTTGGCACAATAGAGCCATCGCCTACAAGCGTTACGCGGCCGTGCTCGTTTTGATCGCCACTGTCGGTGGCATCAAACACAGTTAGGCTCATACGTGAGTCGTGCTTTAGATTTTTAGTGTGCTGGGCTATATCGCTAATAAAAAAGTAAACGCGGCCTTGTTCGTCGCACATATAGGGGGTTACTGAGCCAAACGGGTAACCGCGTAAATTATTAGAAATGGTCGACATGACACCAGCATTGGTTTTGTAAACCAATGTGCGTGCATCGTTTAACGCTTGCTCTCTCATAAAAACTCCTGACGTTGAGAAAAAACCATGGGTGCATCGTTATAAGGATGAGGGTTTACGTGCAGTTTCATGGCGTACATTTGTTGTAAGTTTTGTTCAGTTAATACGGTGTTTATAGGCCCACTTTGCAGCACTTTTTTGTTGTGCAGTAAAATAGCATCGGTTGCATAAAGGCTGGCTAAATTTAGGTCGTGTATTGCAATAATGGCGCTGTTACCCTGCCCTACAAACGCTTTAACGCAGCTGAGCAAAGCATGTTGATGGCGCATATCAAGTGCTGATGTAGGCTCGTCGAGCAGCATTAGTTTTGGCTCGGCCGATTGTGTAAAGGCGTTTAGTTGCGCCAAAGTGCGCGCCATATGCACACGTTGTTGCTCTCCGCCCGAAAGCGCACTTACGCGGCGAGTTAAATAATGGCTTAAATCCATAATAGCGGCGTATTTATTTACTTTTTCGCTTTGCATTTTTAATGACTCTACATACGGGTAGCGGCCCATTGCAATAAGCTCAAATACAGTAAAATCAAACCCTACGTGGTTTGCTTGCATCATCACTGCACGCTGTGTGGCTAGGCGTTTTTTAGCATGAGCGGCCAGCGGCTTAGCATTAAAAAGTACACTGCCTGTAAAGGAGTGCATACCTGCTAAGGTATGCAGCAAGGTAGATTTACCTGCGCCATTTTCACCAAGTAGTGCTACAAGTTGCCCTTGTTTAGCGCTGCCATTAATAGCGTTTAAAACGCTGTGATTATCAAAGCCAACGCTTAGATTGTTAAACGTGATCATGACCAACCTCGCTTATTTTTCACTATTAAATAAATAAACAATGGCGCACCCAATAATGCAGTAATAATTCCAATGGGTAGCTCTGATGGCATTATGGCAATGCGTGCTAGCCAGTCAGAAAGTAGCAATACCACTACGCCAATTAGCATACAAAGCGGCAGCATATTACGTAAATGCGGCCCCACCATTAAGCGGGCAATATGCGGGACTACTAAACCAACAAACCCTATTAAGCCGGTAAGTGCCACAACCGCCCCTACTCCTAGTGCAACAAGTATAATTACATATAGTTTGAGCTTGTTGGTGTCTACCCCTAGGTACTGAGCTTGTGACTCGCCAATAAGGAGTAAGTTCATGGGCTCTTTTAACCGCCACAGGCCAATTAGGCTGATAAACAGTAACGGCGCAGCTTGAATAATCGTGCTCCAGCTTGCTCCGCCTAATGAGCCCATGGTCCAGTAATTTATTAATCGTAGCGCGCTATCGTCGGCAAAAAAGCTCAGTAGCCCAATAACCGCAAATGCTAACGCGTTAATAGCCACCCCCACTAATATAAGTGTGGTGATATTAATTTGCCCTTGCTGCTTGGCAATAAAATATACCAGCGAGGTAACACCAAGCGCCCCTAAAAACGACGCATAAGGTAAATACAACTGCGCGTTAAAATTAAACTGCGCGCTAAGTGCTATAAACGCCACAGCAACCATAGCCGCACCCGCACTAATGCCAATAATAGATGGATCGGCCAATGGGTTGCGGCACAGCGCTTGCGTTGACGCGCCTGTTTGGGCAAGCACCAACCCTACAAGCACTGCAAGCACAAAGCGTGGCAAACGTATTTGCATTACGACATTTATTTGCAGCGCATCAAACTGATTAAAGCGCTCGGGTGCAAGCCAAGCAATGGCTAAACGCCAATCCCACCCTGCTGGCCCATACCCTATGCTAAGTAGCGCCAAAGCAAAAATACACACAGAGGCTAATAGCATCCATTTATGGGTTTGGCTAAGTGTTACAGGGTTAAAACGGCTCAATATTAGGGTGTTCATAAGCGGGTTTTATACTCGTTAAGCTCATTAATTGCTGTGGCTATACGCGGCGACATGCCAAGCGAAAGTAGGCTATCTATTACAAGTAAGTTACAGGTTTGCGCCGCTTTTAATAAGTGTAGTGTAGGTTGCTCACAAAAAGCCTGCTTACCGCCAAGGCTTTGTACAACATGGGCTGGGGCTACTAAAAAGTCGGGCTGATTTACAGCCAGTACTTCACTATTTATTGCTTTAAAGCCTGAATGCGTAGCGCCTATATTGGTAATGCCTGCATAGCTAAATAATAAATTAGGGACGGTTTCTTGCCCGGCGGCAACAAGCCCGCGCTCATTAGCTGAGAGTAAAAATAGCGCGCTGTGTGTTTGCGCTTTTGCTTTATCAGGTAACGATTTTGTAATGTGTGTAATAAGTGTTTGTGCTTTTTGCTTGGCGTTTAAATGGTCACCTAAGCGTTTTATTAGCTCAAGTAGCTCGTTAACTGAGGTCGGCTTTTTATAATGAATGAGCTTAACCCCTGTTGCCTCAATTTGCTTAAGTGCTTGGCTTCGCCCTGCGCCTTCAAGCGCTAACAAGGTGGTTGGACGCATTGAAAGTACGCCTTCTGCAGCTAAATCGCGATAATAGCCCACTTGCGGTAATTGCGTGGCTTGGTGCGGGTACATGCTCGATTGATCAACAGCTACAAGGGTATTTTGTTTGCCCAGCGCATAAATTATTTCTGTAAGGGTGCCGCCAGCACTAATAACACGCTCCTGTGCAAGTGCAGGTTGAGCGACTAAAGCAAACAATATAAATAGGTATTTCATTACAAACTCCGGCTTTTATTTTTTGGCTATTATAACTAGTTAAATCTAAATGAAAATGATTATCATAATTAATTGATCTTAATTTGACTTAGTTGTAACATCTTCGCCATAAATAATAACTATTATCATTTGGAGTTAAAATGAACCCCTCTGCATTTAAATTTACTGCTATAGCAACCTTATTACTCGGATCGGGCACTGCATTTGCCGAAAACATAATTGACGATCATATTGTTGTGAGTGGCTCGCGGTTTGAGCAAAAGCTTAAAGATGTAACAGGCTCAGTAACGGTTATTACCGAGCAAGATATAGAGCGCCAGCTAGCTGTAGATTTACAAACCATGTTTAAGTACGACCCAAGCATTGCAACCACAGGCAGTGGTGCAGGCGCGCAAACACTTACTGTACGTGGTGTTGGTGGTAACCGTGTTATATTTATAAAAGATGGCCGACGCACCAACGATGGTTATGCAGGCGGAGGGGGCTATTTAGTTGGCCGCAATTACTTTGATGTAGCAGGCGTAAAACAAGTAGAAGTAGCCAAAGGTGCTGCATCGTCTTTATATGGCTCTGACGCACTCGGTGGCATTGTGGTTATAACCACTAAAGATCCAAGCGATTATTTAAAAGATAACAGCAGCTATGTAAAAATGGCACTAGGGTATCAAGGTCAAAGTAACCAAATTGCCGCTGACATTACCGCTGCAAAAGACTTAGGCGACTTTGCAGTAAGCGCAGTTTATAGCCATCGCGACAGCGAAGAAGTTCAAAATTACGACGAAAACTTACCCGGTTATGATGCAAAGTCGGACGCTTTATTAGTTAAATTTGAGCAACAGCTTGATGAAAAACGCACACTTAAATACACCCTTGATTACTTTAATCAAACAACTGAGCAAGTAATTACTCCTGCCGTTCAAGAAACCGAGGAAGACGACACTAGTTGGTCACTGGCGCTGGATTATCATTCAGAAGTAGCTACAGCTGCGTTTGATAAATGGTACGGGCAAGTGTCTTACAGTAGTTACGAGCAACAAAGCGATGCAATTAGTGGCGCAAGCACCTACACCGATTATAACGACTATCGTTTTGAGCAAAATATTTTAGGTTTAAAAGCAGTATTTAATAAAGGCCTTAAAGGAGAAACCACCGATCACGAAGTGGTATACGGGATTGATATCGATTTATACGACACCACCCGCCCACGTTTTAAAACGCGTACTTTAGCTGATGGCACCGTTGATTTTACCGATCAAAAACAAAAAGCATTCCCGGGGGCTGATACCTCTTTAATTGGCGCTTATGTACAAGACAGTATCTCGTTTAATAACAGCGCGTGGTCGGTTATTGCAGGTGTGCGATACGATTACTACACCCTAGAGGCTAAAAGTGATGAGTTATACGCCGATGCACAGCTTGATGATATTACCGAATCTGCCTTTTCGCCTAAGCTAGGTGTTATATACCAAGTGGATGATAACTTATCGTTGTACGGGCAATACGTACGAGGCTTTAAAATACCACCACACGACCAAGCCTATCAAAGCCACGGCGTTGAGCCGTTTTATCAAATATTACCAAACGCCGATTTAGACCCAGAAAGCAGCGACTCATTTGAGCTTGGGCTAAGATACGCAAGCAGCGATATTAGCGTAAATTTAAGTGCTTTTTATGCAGCATACGGTGACTTTATTGAAACCGCCGTAGTGGGTGTTGAGCCAACGTACATTCCTAATGTAAACAAAACGCTGTATCAGTACCAAAATATTAGCGAAACACAAATAAGCGGTGTAGAAGCCGGAATTGCCATGTATGTCGCTGAAAATATACTACTTGAGGCAAACGTAGCCTATGTTGATGGTGAAAACAAAGAAACCGATCAGCCACTTACCAGTATTAGCCCGTTAAATGGCTCAATATTGTTAAGTACAGAGCTGGGTAATATTAACTGGACCGCTGCGTTGCGTTTAGCTAAATCGCAATCGGATGTAGTACTTGATGCAAACGATGATAAAACTACGCAAGGGCATGGCTACGGCGTTGTTGATTTATACGCATACTACGAATGGCAAGCGTGGCAGCTAAATGTAGGTGTACTTAACTTGCTCGATAAAGAATATGTACCTTTTGAGTTGATTGCAGGTCAATCGCAAAGTGCTGATTTTAGCCAATACACCCAACCTGGGCGTAACTTTTCAGCAAGGGTAAGCTATCAGTTTTAATTAGCTCCTAGAAAATTAAATAGCAACAAACGCTGCATGAAGCTGCAGCGTTTGTTGAGTTTATTTTTATGATGACACCCAACCTAATTTTTTATTTATTGATTCCTAGATTCTAATTGGAAGTGCACCACCTAATTCATTATGGCTAAAGTACAAAATTAACGGTGGGTGTCATCTCAAAATTTAATCTTAAAATTTACTAAAAACAAAGTAACACTTTATAAGCCAGCGATTTAAAGCCAAAATCACTGGTTTTATAAATTAATTAACTGCAAAGTCTTTTGTTTCTAAATAGCTTGGTACGGTTTTAAAACATGCCTCTAGTTTGCTTTTAAGCGCAGTGCTTATCGAAGCATCACACTTCAATTTCCCGTTATATTTACTCATAGTAAGCGGTACTAAGCTTAACGAGTCATAGCTTGGCTTGCTTTGTATTTTATGAATTACTAAACCTTGCTGCTCTGTTAGCTTTATTAATGTAAACACATTTTTTTGTGCTTGATTAGTCGTTATTTTTTCAACATATAGCGGGTTTTTAAAGGTTAGCTTTGTAGTAAAAAGTGCGTTGCCACCGCGTTCAAAATGGCCGTTAAATACAGTTACATTTAAGGTGGGTGTCTTTTTATTTATTAATAAATTTAGGTCAAATTTGGTTGGTAAAATAGTGATCTGTTCTTGCTCGTCTGCTGCTTTATTTAAAATATTTTTGATTGTTTTTAAGTGGGTGTCATCCGTAGTTACTTCATACACTATTTGGTAGTTGTGTGGAGGGGCGTATAAAGGCATGTGGCTGGCAAGTACTTTATCGCCGGCTAAAATAAGCGCCATACCATGGAAGCCATTATAGCTTTGGGTTTTGTGTGAATCGTGTTGAGGTGTATTTGCGTGCGCTGCACTCGATAATAAAATAAAAAATAGCAGTATGTGTTTCATGTTAGTGCTCAAAAAATATATATAGCGCCACTATAAGCTGATTTTTATATACAAATAATCGATAATAAGTAATTAGTTGTTTCCTTTTAGTTAATACGGTTTGGCGCTATGCATTTAGATGACATTGAAAAAGTAATTCATATGGCGGGTTCGCAAAATCTGCATACAACCGCTAAGCACTTTAATATTACCCCTGGTGCGCTGTCTAAAACGCTAAAAAAGGTTGAGGCAAACTTAGCCACGGAGCTTTTTAACCGCGTAGGTAAAACCTTAGTACTTAATGATAAAGGCAAAGAATTTGTTAAGCACAGTAGCGATTTAGTTCATAATTACCAGCAGCTTACTAGCCGTTTTAAAAGCGATAGTCATAAATTTAATGCGGTTATTGCAGGCCCTGCCATTTTACTCAAAAGTGGCGTTAAAAAGCTGCTTACACCTCTTAGCAACCTGCCTTGCTCGGTGCGTATTAATAATATATTTGAAGATGAAGCCATAAGCCAAGTTGCATCAGGCTCGGCGCATATTGCGTTAGTAACTCGCGAGGCATTCAACAACAGCTCACATACTAATTTAGTGTCGGTTGACGTATTTAATACTGAGTTTAGTGTAGCTGCGTCTCCTTCACATCAGCTAGTACAAAAAGGCTTTTTAACACTCAATAAAAACCAATTACTACAGTTGTCTTTTGCATGCCCGTTGTTTTCACCACTGTGCGGCCTTGAACAAGGTATTGGCTCCGACGGTTGGCAAGATGAAATAGCCCCGCGCAATATTGTATTTAGATGTAGCGATTACAGTGCATTAATAGAGGTGATACAAAGTGGCTTGGCGTTGGCATATTTACCAAATTTCGTGATTGATGATTTAGGGCTTAAAAAATTAACTGTAAAGGGGGTTAACAGTCGCTACAGCGAAGACATAGTAATGATTTACAAACCATCAAAAGCTGATGGCTGGCTTAATAAACTCATGCACTCTTTGTAGAGAATTTATCAATTTAAGTTCAATGTAAAGTATTACTTAGCTAAGCAGTGGTTAGCTAATATCAGCAACAATGCACTGATTACGGCCATGTTCTTTTGCATGGTAAAGTGCTTTGTCAGCACATTTGTAAACTTGGTCTATGTCGTTACTGTGCTCAGGACTAAAAAAATCAAACTAAGTGCATAAAAAAGGCCAGATGCAAACGCTACTGGCCTTTCATTAAAACCGTCATGTATTTAGAGATGACGGGATGTTATTTAAACTTATTTACTTACGTTTTTACGGCGTCTATTAAACCATACTAATGGAGTAAGTAATAAAGCTATAAAGCCAAAACTACCACCACCGCTAGATTTTGATTCAGTTACAGGCACTGTTGCTACCGCTTCATTTTTTACCATTACAGTACTTTGTTGAGTCACAGTTGTTACACCATCACTTACGGCAACTTCAAAAACAAGCTCTTCATCTGCAGTAATAGCTGCAGGTGTAAAGCTTAAAGTTTCAGTGTCAGTACCAGTGAGCGTAGCAGCACTACCGCTAACCTGAGTCCAAGCATAAGTTAGTGTTTGACCATTGCGATCTGTAGCTGTTGCTGTAATTGTTCCTGTAGCAGATTCAGTAATTTCCGCCGATGCACTTTCGACTAAAACAAGTGGGGCTGCGTTATCACATGCTAGTGAATCACCCGCTACAAGCTCTGAAAATACAGGAGATAAAACGTTAGACATAGTTAGGTTATCAATCCACCAACCTAAATCATCAACTGCGCCATCTGATGAGATTCTAAAGCGCACTTTTACTAAGTTGCCGTTTAGAGCATCACCAAAGTTGATAGTTTCATAATTACCATACGCGCCACTATCTTGTACGTTATTACCTGTAAAAGTTTCACGTTCTTGAAGTTCTTGCGAATCATTTTCGATTAGAACAGCGTCGTAGCCAACATCAAATGTGCCGCCAATTTCAGTAGCATCAACCCAGTCACCGCCATTAACACTAACTTCTACAACACCACCATCCCAGTTTTGCTCAATACTATAGAAATGCCAAAATGAGATTTCAAAGTCGCCTGAGTAACCAACTTCGAATGACTTACTCTCTACTGCTACATCTGATTGGAAACCATTATTTACAAGGCGCATTGCCTGTGTGCCTAGCCCAAACCCACCTTGTTCAAAGAAGGCAATATTACTACTATTATCCATTACCTGAGTGCCAACAGCTAAGTCACCACCAAACATTACGTTTTCTTTTAAATCTAATAGTGATGAACTTGCTACTTCCATATCATCTGAAGCTACAGCTCCAACAGGCATTTCTGATTTAAAGCCCATATTTACTTCAAACGTGAGTGTTTGATCAAGCGCTTCAACAATATCATCGTCTGTTTCAATTTCAGGAAATGTGACTTCAATTTCTAGTGTTTCAGCTGTACCCGCTTCGTTCAAAGTAACTTTGATATCGTTACTTGTTATTGCTTCGTACGGTTGAACTTCACCAAAAGTAAGTAAACCATCATTTTCAAATGTTACATCGTGATCGCTTATAACAGTCAGCTGTGCTGTTGTACCACTAAGTACTTCACTACCACGGTTAGTAATTGTTACGCTAACCGTACTCGTTTCGCCTTTATCTAAAATATTATCATTAGTACAAAAACCAAGCTCTGTACCATTGTACATGTTGTTTAAGTCAGCACTTGCAAATGCATAGCTAGAAAGCTGTGTTTTATCTGATTCAACCACACCAGTAAGGTCATTACTGAAACGATCTGGCGATACTGCGCCAAGGCCCATACCACGTTTAGCAAATGCACCTACCATTAGTTTGTAATCAGCAGGGTCTACTGCATAGGCTGCAGCTAAAATAGCATCACGTGCTTCAGTGTAGGTTGGTGCTATAGGCGTTAACTTGTAACCTGCAACTAAGTAATCAGCCATTCGAGTTTGTGCTTCATTAAAGCCATGCTCGTTAATAAGCGCTACGTAGTTTTCCCATAATACAGTTGCCCAAATTTCGCCGGCAGCATGAGGAGAGGCTACGCTTGTTGGTGAAATACCAATATCAGCGCCAGCATTTTCAGTAATATGGCGGAACGACAATGCATTTACATCTGTATCAGTTGAATAAGGAAGACGACGAATACCGAAGTAGAAGTCTTCTACAAATGTGCCGCTACCATATGCTTTTTGGAACTTATCGTTACCTGTAATATTTATATCGCTTTCTTTAGCGATAAACATTAATGAGTGGAAATCGCCCCAGCCTTCGCCCATTGCGCGGCCTTGGAAGTTAATAAGGCCTGATGAATTACCGACTAAGCGGTTACTAATATAGTGACCCCATTCATGAGCAATAATACCATTATCAAACGTACCATCTTTTAATGTTGCTTTTGTAAACATGTTTACAGTAACAACTTCACGAACATCAATTAGGTCATACATTGCATGACCATCAGCGTAATTTAAACCCATATTTGGAATGGTTACAGTATCGTCTTCACCGCCCATTGGTGCCGGTTCTGCCGTATCTGGGTCATTATTAACAACGATAGTTGCTATTGCGCCTGCATCTTGTGCATTTTTTACTTTAACTGTAAAAGCACATGAACCACGGTCTACAATTGCAATTTTTCCTGCTAGTTCAGCTGCATTTATAGCAGGCTCACAACCATCATTTACACTTGTTGAATCTACTGTATTTCCATCATCTAAACGAACAACTTCTGCAGCCACGTCACTGAATTGGTATTTACCAAAGCCCGATTCTTTTGTTGAAGCTAAAAGACCTAAAGAATCATGTGAAGTTACTGTAATACCAAAATCTACACCAACAGTGGCATCTTTACTGTTGTACAAGTACATTTGCATACGTGGACTAGCACCATCAGCTGGCGTAGACATATTTGCGTTATTACGACCTGAGTTATCTTGAGCCTGTGCTTCAATCGGGTCACCTTCTACGCCGCCACGACCAAAGTTAGATACCTGCGCTACATTTGACGTTTCATCAAAGCCATGGTCATAGAAAAAATCATGTAAAAAGTTATTCATGTAAAACAAGTTAACAATAGCCGCTTTACGGTTTGCGTAGCTATTTGCGACTTCATCTACTTGATAAGGGTAGTCAAATGTGAAGTCTGCTGTTGTTTCAGCAGTAAAGTCACCTTCACTAAAGTCTTGAGGTGCAACCACATCTGCGTAAGCAAATACGTTATTACCTGATGTTGTTGTTGCGTCATCAGCTAACCATGGGTCCATTGTGCTTAGTTTGCTGTAGTAAGATAGAGATACCATTGGCGCATCTAAAATCTCAGTCTCGTCTACTTGTCCTGGGCCATCTGCAGGAATTACGTCACCGTGCGGGCTTTCCATTGGGTAGCCATCTTGGTTTGCGTAAACACGGTAATTAAAGTCAGCTGCATGAGATTTCAAATCTTTCGCAAAATATACTTTGCTGTTATTTGAATCTACTACGTAGCTAAAGTAGTCACTTTCTAAAGAGCCAACTTCTGCTACTTCTACTTCAATGTAGTAAGCTGATTTAAGCTCGCCTGCAACTTCAAAAAACACTTCTTTTGCACGTGGTGTACCTAAAACAATCTTAGAATCATCTAATGATTTAGCCTCATATTTTGCATATCCACCTTCGTTACCAATTTTACGAAGTGAGACATCAATATTTGCTAATTCACTAAATGCTTTTCTTATGCTTTGCTCAGAGCTTACAAAACCAGTTAACGCAGCAAGTTTATTTTTAGATGACGACGTATCAGCAAAATAACCCGAACTTGCTACTAAGTTGTACTCTTTATCCATTAACAAGTTGTATTCGCGGTTAAAAACTTCAACACCGTTTACTTGTTGTTTGTATTTTGCACTAATAGAACCGCGTTTTTGCTCTGATAAATCAACCATAACAGCAGAAGATGCTGTTGCTTTACGATTACTAATACCTGTTAAAGTTTCAATATAAAAGTCAGCAGCATATTGATTACGGTTATCAGCTGCGATTAAAGCCATGTCAGGCTTACGCTGACCTATTGCTTGCCACAAAAATGTTGCTTTACCCATTTGTGCATCGTAAATAGATTTTTGACCCGACACAGTGGCGCGTTCGGCTAAGGTTTTCTGCTGAACGGCAGCTAAAGAAGCGCCCTGAGTAACTGAATTTGTTGCACTTACATCATAAAATCGAGTTTGTTCAGCGGCCGTTAGTTCACCTGCTGCTAATGTAGATGTTACAACCATGGCAATAGTTGTTAATTTGAATTGAGACATGTATCCACCTGTTTGTATTTATTATGTTTAAATACTTAATGTTTTTAAATTGATTGTTTTATGTAAACATCTAGTTAAGTTGTTAATATACAGACTTGAATAAGGCTGAATAGCTTTAAATTTAAAGAAAAGTAAACAAAGGTAAACGAATGCAAAAAATAATTTTTACAAGTGCAGTGCCAATAATCGCAGCTTTATTACTATCTGCATGTAATAACAGTGAAAAAACAGAGGTTAACAACTCTCAGGCACAACCTAAAACAGCAGAAATCATTATAAAAGAACCATCTAAGAACCAGAAAAGTGACACTATTTTCCCTAAAAAAGAAAGTAGTCAAGGTGTTATTAAAAATGCATCTAAAAGCATAAATTCATCGGGTGATAAACTTATCTTTAACTCTGAGCAGTTATTTAAAGGCGACGTTATTTATAATCAGAACTTAAAACAAAAAGGTGTAGTAACAGGTACTCTTACCATTACATTAAATACCGATTCTGTGCCTGATGAGTTAAAAAATAATTATGAATTAATCAAGTCAACAGCTCACAATTACACATTACTTGTTGAAAAAGGTGTTGATATTGCAGGATTGTCTAGTGCTTTAAACAGCTATAAATCAGTGACCAATGTAGAAATTGCAATTAACTATTCACCTATCGAAACACACTTTTAATCAGCAACAATGCACTGATTACGGCCATGTTCTTTTGCATGGTAAAGTGCTTTGTCAGCACATTTGTAAACTTGGTCTATGTCGTTACTGTGCTCAGGCCAAGTTGCAATCCCAATTGAAATTGTTATAAAGCCGATAGTTTCCATATTTGTAGACTCAACAGTTTTACGTAGTCGCTCTGCTATTTTGAGCGCACTTTGGCTGTTTTCATTAGGCAAGACAAGTACAAACTCTTCACCACCTATACGTGCTACGATATCGTCTTTTCGAGATAATTTTTTGATAATATCAGTAAGCGATTTAAGAGCTTCATCTCCTTTATCATGGCCAAAGGTATCGTTAACTCGCTTAAAGAAATCGATGTCTATCTCTAAAATAGCAAATGGAGTTTGCTTAAACATCAACTGGTTTAATAAACCGTTTAAACTCCTACGGTTGTGAGTATCAGTTAGGGGATCTGTTTGCTCATCATGACGAAGCTGACCTATCTGCATTTGCAAAGTATTAACTCCATTGAGCATTGCAATTTTTAGTCTTTGGCTTTCAAAGTACCAAGATTTAACACTTTTTAGCTCTTCAATACTTGTTGGATCGTCAAGTGTGTTTGCTTTGTCTGCTAGTTGTTTTAAAGGTCTAGAAATTAAGTGAGCAAAAAAACCTATTAAAAGAAACGTAATAACAGCCATCGGTAATGTACGTTTTATTACTTCAGTTATGAGTAAATGAGTAAATCAAGTGACGAAAGCGTTGCTCTTACAGGGCGCTGAGCGACAATTACCCATTTTGCTTTAGGCACAGAGGAAAAGCCTGCTAGCATTTCTATCTCTTGGCTATTTTTAACAATAGAAGTACCGCTTTGGCCTGTAATCATATTATTAGTGATGGAATTATTTGTGACGACTGTCCCTATTAGTGCCTGATCTGGGTGATAGAGAATTCGCCTACTGGCGTCGACCACATAAATATATGTTCCACCCTCATAATAATGCTGCTCTAATAAGCTATTTAAAATATTACGCTCCTTTAGATAAAGAGAGCCACCAATATAACCAAGGTAATCTCCACTTTGATCAAACAAAGGATGAGAAATAAAAACAATAAAGTTCCCAGCAGCCGACATATAAGGCGCGCTGATTAATGGTCTTTTTTCTTGTAGCGCTTGTACAGCGCCAGGTGAGTGGATTGATTCACCAATAAGTTGCGGAAATTTAGGAGAGGTTGCGACAACAACACTATGCTTATTAATTACAACCGAGTTAAAGCTATTCGTTTGTAAGTGTAAGCGGGTCGCTTCTTGGTTTAATAAATCTTCATCATCAACTCTTTGCTCTATTTTTTTAGCTGAATAGGCCAGTTGTTGCATTGCGGATTCTAAAAAATTATCTGTTGCTGATGCCAGTTTATTGGCATAAGCATAGTTACTTTTTAGCGTGTAAGCTGTTAACTGCTCTTTTTGTACTTGGTAGGTAGAATAAAAGCTACTTACTAAAGTACTAATAGAAGCCGTAATCGCTAAAAGCTAGAAGCCGTAATCGCTAAAAGCAAAATAAGAAATCGAAGATTTAAGGCCGTTAATAACTTTTTTCGCAAACGTATGCCATCCTAAGTACAGGTATTCAGTACCCGAACCTATAATTGTATATAAAGCCCGCAATTATACCCTCTTGAAAATTTATTATCTAATATTAACAAAGCCACAAAAAATATAACTAAATATAACTTTTCGCTAGTTGCAAGACTATAAATTTTCTTTAACTTTTACAATACGTTATTGTTTCCTCTGCAAAAAATCCTTCTTTTGCAGTTACCTCAAAAAGTAGTTAAGCTGCTTACACTTATCTACTTTTTAGCTTTGGAGTGTGTTTTGCTAAATAAGTGTATTGTATCGTCTATCGTTTTTTTATCTGGGTGCTTAATGCCATTACAATCCTCGCTTGCTAAACCCGTGCTTTCTCTTGAACAACAACTTGGGCAAAAGCTAATACTCGACTTTCGTTACTACTGCCAGCAAGGAGTAAGTAATAAATGCCGAACTCCAATGACCGAGTTACCTAATGAGCTCGCTACCACTATTGCAAAATACGATATTGGTGGGGTAATTTTATTTTCTGAAAACACTCAATCGATAGAGCAAACAATTACGCTTAATAGCCAATTGCAAACAGCTGCAAGTAAATCCATTAGTAAGCTGCCGCTATTTATATCAATAGATCAAGAAGGTGGACGTGTAGCGCGTTTACCACGCGATGTTGCCACCTCATTTACGGGTAATATGTCGATTGGCGCAACCTACAAAAAACACGGTACAAGCTTTGCGACAAAAACAGCAACAGTAATAGCTAAAGAGCTAAATTCGCTGGGTATAAATGTAAACTACGCGCCCACGGTTGATGTAAACATGAACCCCGACAACCCAGTTATTAACGTACGCTCGTTTGGTGAAAATCCAGCATTAGTGAGTAAATTGGGCGCCGCACAAGTTGCAGGATTTGAAAGCAACGGCGTGATTACCTCGCTAAAGCACTTTCCGGGTCACGGCGATACAAACGTAGATAGCCATACGGGTTTGCCTAAAGTAAACCACGCAAAAGAAGTTATTTACGAGCAAGACCTAGCACCGTTTAAACACATTATTGCCAAGCAAAACCCAGGCATGATAATGACGGCGCATATTCAATACCCAGCGCTCGATAGCACAACGTTTATAAGTGTTAATGGCAAAACGATGATAAAACCGGCAACAATGTCGCGCGCAATCATTACTGATATTTTACGTGGCGAGCTTAATTACCAAGGAGTTGTAGTAACCGATGCGCTTGATATGGCTGGTATTAGTAACTTCTTTACACCAACTCAAGCGGTAATAAATACATTTGCCGCTGGAGCTGATATTGCCCTAATGCCTATTGAAATTAGAACACCAGATGATTTAAATAAACTCGATGGCCTTATTAAAGAGCTTGTTGCAGCGGTTAAATCAAACCAACTTGATGAGCAAGAAATAGCACAATCGGCACAGCGTATAATTACACTTAAAAATAAATTTAGATTAAGCACTAATTTTGACCCTATTACCGCGCTCATAAATGCAAAGCAAACAATTGGCAGTGCAGCACATCGCGAAATAGAAGCGCAGCTTGCTGTAGAGGCAATAACGCAGGTTAAAAATAATAACAGTACTTTGCCGCTTAATTTAAAAGCAGGAAGTAATGTTCATATTATTATGCCCGACACGCGTAAATGTATGGCAATGCAGCAAGCGATTGAAGCTATCAGCCAGCAAAAACTTAACTATAGTTGTAGTAGTTTACAAGGGTTTAATCCGGCACAAGCTAAAACACAAATACACGCTGCTGATGTAGTTATCGCCGGTAATGCAACACCTAATCAAAGTGCGGTCGAAATTGGCGGTATGGATGATTTAAAAGATGATTCAAATTTTGCACTTAATAATGCTGAGCAGCCAAAAGCACTTGAGTCATTATTAAAAGTGGCAAAAGAGAAAAACAAAAGCACTGTATTTATAAGCCTAAGAGCACCTTACGACATTGCTAAATTTGGCGATTATGCAAATGCTGTACTTGCATCGTATGCATATAATATTGATGTAGATAAAAACGATATTGTATCTGGCCCTGCTTTTATCGCACTTGCAAAAGTGTTACTAGGAGAAGCACCGGCTAATGGCGTATTACCTGTCACAATAAAACCGCAAAAGGCGCACTAATATGAAACTCAATTGTGATTTAGGCGAAAGCTTTGGCGCGTGGAAAATGGGGCTAGACGATGACGTTATGCCACATATTGATATGGCTAACATTGCGTGTGGGTTTCATGCAGGTGACGCCGATGTAATGGCAAACACTCTTGTACTTGCCAAGCAACATAACGTACAAATTGGTGCTCACCCAAGCTACCCAGACAAGCAGGGCTTTGGTAGGCGCTCAATGGTACTTAGCGAAAAAGAGCTTACAAATTGCCTGCACTATCAAATAGCCGCTATTGAGGGGATGGCAAAAGTACAAGGTTTAACACTTAGCTATGTAAAACCCCACGGCGCACTTTATAACGACATGATGGCAAATTATCAAATATTACAAACCGTTATAAATGTAATTGCCAGCTACCCAACAGATTTAAAGCTAATGATTTTAGCGACTAAAAATGCCAATAAGCACATTCAAATAGCCAAAAGCTCAGGAGTTGATCTAATACTCGAGGCATTCGCCGATAGGCAGTACACCGACGACGGGCATTTAGTGTCACGAACACTTGAGGGTAGCGTTCACAACAAAGCTGCATTACTAAAACAAGTAACTCAGCTTTTATCCGATGGCAGCGTGACAACACGAACTGGAAAAAAACTAACGCTCAACGCCCATAGCTTATGCGTACATGGCGACAACGCTGATGGCATAGCGCTTATAAAAGACATAAAAGCCCTGTGTAACTCAGCTAACTAAACACTTTTACACAACCACAAATAGAAGCTGTAAACCCCCTTTACAGCTTTAACTCATAGATTTAAATAAGAGCTTCATCGCATCCTACTGTTAATTTAATAATCCCTAACATATAACTACTTAGCAAATTAAAAAAAGTAACAACAGGGATAAAAATGAAAAAGCTTTTAACACTTAGTCTTATTTTAGGCTGTAGCAATTTAGCCTACGCTGAAACAAATACACTACAACTGCAAGACGTGTTTAATTTAGAATATGCTAATCAAATAGATATAACCGAAGACGGTAAAACTGTTTATTTTGTGCGTAACCGCATGGATATAAAAACAGATCGCAAAGTGGGTAATATTTGGTCTGTTGATTACAAAACTAAACAAATGCAGCCGCTAACCTCTGGCGTACATATGGATTATTCGCCAGTACTCTCTCCTGATGGTCAACGCCTTGCGTTTATATCAACCCGCGATGGCAGCAGCCAAATATATATTAAATGGCTTAAAACCGGTGCTATGGCAAAAATTAGTAACTTAACGAGTAGTCCACGTTCGATTACATGGAACCCTGATTCTAACCAATTAATATTTAGCATGTTTGTCCCAAGCGCTAATTCAGCGCCAGTGAGCTTACCGGGTAAACCAAAAGGCGCAACCTGGGCAGAGCCCGCCAAATTTATTGATGATTTGTATTACCGTTCAGATGGTGGCGGTTACACACAAAAAGGTTTTAGCCAATTATTTTCCATAGATGCTAACGGTGGTAATGCTAAACAACTCACTCATGATGAGTTTGACAACGCGGGCGATGTAAGCTTTAGTAACGATGGTAAATCACTTTATTTTTCTGCGAACAGGCACACTAACAACCAGCTAAAATTCACAAATAATGAAATTTATAAACTTGATTTGGCCTCGCAAACTATAACCGAAATTACTAAACGAGATGGCCCTGATGAACAACCTAAAGTATCGCCCGATGGTCGTTACTTAGCGTACACAGGTTATGACGATAAACGCACTAATTACGAAAATGCTCAACTTTATATTCGTGATTTAAAAACAGGTAACACAACTAGCTTAACGCCAAATTTTGATCGTAGCGTAGGTCAAATAAAATGGAGTGCCAATTCAAAAGGTGTGTACTTTAGTTACGCCGATAAAGGTCAAACCGCCCTTGCATATCAACCACGCAGTGGCAAGCGTAAAATAATAACAACTCAAATTGGCAGCGTTGCCTTTGGACGCCCTTATTCTGGTGGCGACTTTGATGTAAGCGAAGATGGCGAGGTAGCCTTTACCCTTGCAGATACTCAGCGCCCTGCTGATATAGCAACAATTAAACGCGGTAAAGTGCAGCGTTTAACTACCCTTAATGCAGATGCATTGGGCGACAAAGCTTTGGCTAAAGTGGAAGAAATTTGGGTTAAATCAAGCCACGATGAGCTTCCTATTCAGGGGTGGATTGCCTACCCGCCAGAATTTGATAGTAGCAAAAAATACCCGCTAATACTAGAAATACACGGCGGTCCTGTCGCTAATTATGGCCCGCACTTTAGCGCTGAAATTCAACTGTTTGCAGCCAAAGGTAATGTCGTTTTATACATGAACCCACGTGGTAGTGATTCCTATGGTAAAGAGTTTGCACAAACTATTCATCATAATTACCCAAGTAACGATTTTGATGACTTAATGACAGGCGTTGATGCGCTAATAGCGAAAGGCTTTATTGACGAGTCTAAATTGTTTGTGACCGGTGGTTCTGGCGGCGGCGTGCTAACAGCTTGGATTGTGGGTCATACCGATCGTTTTGCTGCGGCTGTAGTTGCCAAACCGGTTATTAATTGGATCAGCTTTGTACTAACTGCCGATTTTTACCCGTTTTTTGCTGATTACTGGTTTCCAGGGAAACCATGGGATCACATTGAGCATTACATGAAACGCTCGCCTATTAGCTATGTTGGAAACGTTAAAACTCCTACTATGTTGCTCACTGGGGAATCTGACTACCGTACACCAATTTCAGAAACTGAACAGTTTTATCAGGCATTAAAGTTACAAGGTGTTGATACTGCAATGGTGCGAATTCCTGATACATCGCATGGTATTACAGCTCGCCCATCAAACTTAATGACCAAAGTTGCTTATATTCAATGGTGGTTTGATAAACACACTAAATAACCTAAAATTTGTATAACATTTATAGCTCAAATAAAAGCCACTTTAAATAAGTGGCTTTTGTATTTATCGCCGTAGTATTCAAACTGTAAACCCCCTTTACACTTCTGTGACAGTTAAATATCGGACTTAGCTAAAACTTCAGTTAGTAAAATTTCGGTTTATAGCATTTTTTGTAACTTGAGTTGGTAAAAAATCGGTTTGAGTCACTGTTTATAACCTCTCAGTTAGTAAAATTTTGTTTTATAGCAACGAGAAGTTAGTAAAAAATCGGTTTATAAATTATCTGCGTTTGCCTATTAAAGCAAAAATCAGTCACTTATCCGCTTTTTTTAGTTGCCGTAAACGCTAATTACAGCAAAATCACCTAAAAAAGGTTGTTTTATAAAACGTTAGTTAAACTCTGATCTGTAGATTCACTCAGGTAGTTAAATAGTGATCCAATATGATTTAGTTAGTCAAAGTCTGATCTAAAAATTAAAGCAATAAAAAAGGGCCTATTGGCCCTTGAGTAACACTATCTAGTTAGGAATTAAAACTGGTTCATGGTGTTATCTTCACCACCGGCTTTTAGCGCGTTATCACCAGAGAAGTATTCTTTGTGCGTATCGCCCATGTTAGACCCTGCTAGGTCTTGGTGTTTAACAGAAGCTTGCTCACGGCGAATTTCTTGGCGTTGTACATCACGCACGTAAGCCAGCATACCCATATCGCCAAAGTAACCTTCTGATAAAATATCAGTGCTTAGCGCAGCTGTATGGTACGTAGGCAGAGTAATTAAGTGATGGAAAATACCTGCTTCACGTGCGCCATCGCGCTGGAAGTTTTGCACTAGTAAATCGGCTGCTTGTGCAAGCTCTGTTGCATCCATTTCTGGTGCCATAAGGCCTTTATTATCGCCAAGGCTTGGGTAAGCACTAAGGTCACGGCCAGCTTCTTCCCACTCTTGATACACTTGCTCACGAAACTTAAGCGTCCAGTTAAACGAAGGCGAGTTGTTGTATACCAGTTTTGCATTTGGCACGTGTTCTTTTACACGATTCACCAGTTCTGCAATTTGTTTAACATGTGGTTTTTCTGTTTCAATCCACAGTAAATCAGCGCCCGACTGCAAGCTAGTAATACAGTCTAATACTACGCGGTCTTTTTCAGTGCCTTCGCGGAACTGGTATAAACCGTTATCTAGGCGAGTTGGTTTACATAACTGGCCATTAATTTTCATTGCCGTGTCGCCTTCATTTAAGTCATCAACACCGTTAATGGGCGTGGTTTCTAAAAATGCATTGTATTGGCTTGCTAAGTCTCCTGGTGTTTGCGACACAGGTACCTTTTGCGTAAGGCTGGCACCCAATGAATCTGTACGTGCCACAATAATACCGTTATCAATACCTAGCTCTAAAAAGGCGTAACGTACTGCGTTAATTTTTGCTAAAAAATCTTCGTGTGGAACGGTCACTTTACCCGCTTGGTGACCACATTGTTTGGCGTCAGATACTTGATTTTCTATTTGAATGGCACACGCACCGGCTTCAATCATTTTTTTAGCCAGTAAGTAAGTTGCTTCTTCGTTACCAAAACCTGCGTCAATATCAGCAATAATTGGCACAACATGGGTTTCAAAGTTGTCTATTTTATCAATAACAGCTTGAACATCGCCGCCGTTCGCTTTTGCTTCATCTAGGTCGTTAAACAAGTGGTCTAGTTCACGTGCATCAGCTTGCTTTAAAAACGTGTAAATTTCTTCAATTAGCGCAGGTACCGATGTTTTTTCATGCATGCTTTGATCTGGCAGCGGACCAAATGCAGAGCGGAGCGCTGCAACCATCCAGCCACTTAAGTATACATAGCTGCGTTTAGTTGTTTTTTGATGGCGCTTAATAGCCATCATCATTTGCTGGGCTGTAAAGCCATGCCAACAGCCTAAAGATTGGGTGTACTGGCTTGTGTCGGCGTCATATGCAGCCATATCTTCACGCATTACGTCTGCTGTGTATTGCGCAATTTCAATCCCTGTACGAAAACGGTTTTGTAAACGCATACGGCTTGCGTATTCAGGGTTAATAGCTTTCCATGCGCTGCCTTGTGTTTGGCAAAGAGTAGAGAGTGTGTCTGTTTCGCGTTGATATGTTGTCATAATAAAATCCTTCGAACGAGTGTGTAAATTATTTTAATGTTGTGAGAGTGGCTAGGAGTGTGTTCCGTAGCGCTTAATTCAACATTAGGCTCCTTTTCTAGATTTAGTAAATTTATAGTTGTTATTGTGGCTATACATTTTGTGAATAGCTAAAAAGCACTCAACATTGCCTTTTTGAGTTATTGTTGCCTTACGCACAAGCACACAACAACATCGCGACCGTTTAAAGGAAGGCAACTATGTCCCACACTCTCACACATTCAGGACTCAGCGTAGATACACAACTCACTGATTTCGTTAAAAATCAATTGCTACCAGGCACTCACTTAAGTGAGTCACAATTTTGGCAAAGTTTTGCACATATCGTTCAAACACTTACCCCTATTAATAAGGCACTGCTTGAAAAGCGAGAGCTGCTTCAACAGCAAATAGACGACTACCATCTTGCTAATAAAACCTGGGATAGCGCTAAATACCAAGCCTTTTTGCAAGATATTGGCTATTTAGTTAAAGAGCCTGCCAACTTTGAAATTGAAACCCAAAATGTAGAGCCCGAAGTGGCCCTTACAGCAGGCCCTCAGTTGGTTGTGCCTGTAAGTAATGCACGCTTTGCACTTAATGCCGCTAACGCTCGCTGGGGCTCGTTATACGACGCTTTATACGGTACTGATGTGTTAAGCGAAGATGACGGGGCTGAAAAAGGTAATACCTACAACCCTGTTCGTGGTTTTAAGGTAATGGCCTACGCTCGCCAGTTTTTAGATAAAGCATTGCCGCTGACCAATGGCTCGCATATAGAAAGCACGAATTACTCAGTAGTAGATGGCGCACTTTTAATTACCTTGCGTGACAGCTCTCAAACCACATTAGCTAACCCATCTCAGCTTATTGGCTATCAAGGAGAAGCACAAAACCCAACTGTAGTGTTATTAAAAAACAATGACTTACACATAGAGCTACATATCGATCACCACCACATTATTGGCCAAGCTGATAAGGCTGGTTTAAAAGATGTAGTGCTAGAGGCCGCTCTTACCACCATTATGGATTGTGAAGATTCAGTAGCTGCGGTAGATGCAGAAGATAAAGTACAAGTTTATAAAAATTGGCTTGGGTTGATGCAAGGTAACTTAGTTGAATCGTTTAAAAAAGGCGATAAAACTGTTGAGCGTACCCTGCAAAGTGATAAAACATACACCGCACTTGATGGCGGCACCGTTACTTTAAAAGGCCGTAGCATGATGTTTGTAAGAAACGTTGGCCATTTAATGACGAACCCTGCTATTACTGATGTGTTTAATCAACCGGTGTTTGAAGGCATTATGGATGCGATGTTTACAGCCACTGCTGCCCTGCACGACCTAAATAAAAAAACAGGTATCAAAAATTCAAGCGCGCAAAGTATTAATATAGTAAAACCCAAAATGCATGGCCCAGAAGAGGTGGCATTTACTAACACTTTATTTAGCTTAGTAGAGGAAGCGCTAAGCTTACCTAAAAACACGCTTAAAATGGGGATTATGGATGAAGAACGACGTACTTCTGTAAATCTTAAAGCGTGTATTTATGCAGCTAAAGAGCGTGTTGTATTTATTAATACCGGGTTTTTAGATAGAACAGGCGATGAAATTCATACCTCTATGCAAGCGGGCGTTGTGCTTCCAAAAGCACAGATTAAGCAGCAACCATGGATACAAGCTTATGAGGATCGCAACGTCGATATTGGCCTTGCTTGTGGCTTAAGTCATAAAGCACAAATAGGTAAAGGCATGTGGCCAATGCCAGATAAAATGGCATTAATGATGGAGCAAAAACAAGCTCACCCTAAATCAGGCGCTAATACTGCATGGGTGCCCTCCCCTACAGCCGCTACCCTGCATGCAATGCATTATCACGATATAAACGTATTTAATGAGCAGCAAAGTATAGCTAAACGTACTATTGCGAGTCTTAATGACCTGCTTACACCGCCGCTAATGGCAGACCCTAAAACGCTTTCAAAAGAAGATATTCAAAGTGAGCTAGAAAATAACGCACAAGGTATTTTAGGTTACGTTGTACGCTGGATTGATCAAGGCGTAGGTTGCTCAAAAGTACCTGACATTAACCATATTGGGCTAATGGAAGACAGAGCCACACTGCGTATTTCAAGCCAGCATATGGCTAATTGGTTGCTAAATGGCGTGTGCTCACAAGCGCAAATAAAATCAACAATGGCTAAAATGGCAAAAGTGGTTGATGGCCAAAACGAGCATGACACTGCGTATACACCCATGGCAACAAGCGAAGAAACCCTTAATAACAGCATTGCGTTTCAAGCCGCTACTGCGCTGGTTTTAGAGGGCGTAACGCAACCTAGTGGTTACACTGAACCACTACTACATAGCTACCGTATAAAATATAAAGCACAAAAGTCGAATACGCTTTAACTGCTTAATCAAAGTTAAAATTAAGTACTAAACCAGCTTAAAAGCTGGTTTTTTATCGCCTAAAATTAGAATAACAGCACTTTTAAGGCATTTTAAAAATATATATTCAAATAAGCATAATACACATGAATATCTAACATTTATTCAAACGTAAAAAAGCGTGTTTTGCATACACAAAACACGCTTTTAAAGCTTTTAACCGTTTACGTTTAATTTTTTACAATGGCATTGTGATAAATATTTTGTACATCGTCACAATCTTCAAGCATATTTATAAACTTATCAAAGTTAGCAATAACTTCTTCGTCTTCAATTTCAATATTAACTTGAGGGATAAACGTAATTTCATCTACTTCAAAGTTAATGCCTTCAAATGCGTCTTCAAGGGCAGTTTTAGCTTTAAAGTATTCTGTTGGCGGTGCAAATACCGATATTTTACCGTCCTCGGCTTCAACATCGCTTACATCAACATCAGCTATCATTAATGCTTCTAATACGACTTCATCGTCATCGCCTGCAAAGCCAAGTACCGCATAATGATCAAACATATGCGCTACACAGCCAGGAGTACCAATTTTTGAGTCTGTTTTAGTAAATGGTAAACGTACATCTTTGATAGTACGGTTCGGATTGTCAGTTAAACAGTCAACAATAACCATGCAGTTACCAGGGCCATAGCCTTCATAACGGGCAACAGAGTAATCTTCTCCTGCGCCACCGGCTGCTTTTTCAATTGCTTTTTCAATAACGTGTGCGGGAACTTGGTCTTTTTTAGCTTTTTCGATTAGACGGCGAAGTGTTTGGTTTACTTCGGGATCGGGATCACCACTTTTTGCTGCAACGTAAATCTCTTTGCCGTACTTTGAGTTTACTTTTGTTTTTGCATTGGCTGTTTTGATCATAGAACTTTGACGAACTACAAATGCTCTGCCCATTTTGTGCCCCTAATGAATACGTTACGTTTTGCGGTATTTTACCAATTCAAAACGTATTGGGCTAGCTCCGCAATGGGCAAAACTTGATTAATAAAAACTTTTATAACTACATACTCATTTCAGAATAAATCAAATGGCATGCTATTTAACATAACTCTATTTTTTCAGAATAACTCTCAACTAATGTCACTAAGTCAGCAAAGTCATGTAAAACGTAATCTGCCTGATCGGCATAAGCAGGCGTTGACTCTGGAGCGTATAAACACGCGCGCATATTTGCATTGTGCGCAGCTTGAATGTCGTAAAGGTAATCGCCTACATAAAGTAAATTTCTGGCGTTAATGTTCCAAAGTGTAGCAATGGCATTTAAAGCGCTGGGATCTGGCTTTGCTGGGGCATCGCTTCGCGTTAAAACTGTGCTGATAGGGAGTGGATTATTTTGTAATTTCATTGCCGCTGCTTTATCAAAATTGCGAGTAACAATCGCCATCGGAATATTTTTAGACTTTAAAGCATGAATAGCTTCACTCACACCAGGTAATATACTGGCATGTTGTGCATCTATTAATTCGTGTTGGTGAACTATATTCATTGCCTCTTCACGCATATACGGTGAGGGCAACTGAGCAATGTAATCAAGTAAGTCTTGCTCGCAAGGGCAACCTATTTGGGCCTTTATTAATGCAAAATCTAATTCTGATGAAACCAATGTTCCATCTAAATCAAAAATCACTCCAAAAATAGCCTCAACCTGAGTAGTCATATCATTCCCTGAATTTAGTTATTACTAAATAAAATTTAAACATAAAATTCTCTACTGCTTATGCCCAAGCCAGTTATAGCTAAAGGGATAAATGAAACTAACTATATTTAAATTATTTATTTGCACTGCTATCAATCTATTGATAATACAGTAAATATAATTGGTAGTTGTAGCATGCGCAAAAAATGGTAAATATACAAATTGAACTACCAATTTTTACGTAAATTTACATATACCAGATCAAAAATGAACGCAGTTTAAACGTATGAAGAAAACGCGCACATTAACTGCAGTGCGCGTTGGTTGGGGAAGTTTTAACTGTTAATTTTGCTCAAAGCGGGCTTCGAGCCAAGTATCATCTTGTGCAAAGTTTAAAGTTTTAATCTTACCTTTGCCCTCAACGTTTACCATATTTACCTGAGATGGCCATAAATCACGAAGCGCGCCATTGCTCATTTTAATTCCTTCAATGTTTTCAGGAATTGGTGCTTCTTGGTAAACCCAAAAAAACTTACCATCAACTTGTGCTCCCACAAAGTTAAGTGGTAAAGGTTCACCACTTAATGTTTGTAGAGCAACATGCGATTCAACATATTTAGCAAAACGTTGCTGATCGGCTTTATTGCTAATAATATCGATTTTGCCTTCAAATAATGTTCCTACGGCATGTTCGGTATCATGTAAATAAAAGCGGTGCATTAACTCAACATTATGCGTTCGTTTATTAAAAAGCACGGTTGTAATTGACGATTTTAGTTGATGCGCCATACTCGGCGCAGCAACTAAAAGGCAAACAATAATAAGCAAAAAGCGCATTATTGCGGCTCCTCACCGTTATCTTTTTCGTCTTTCTTCTCATCAGTTTTAAGCTCAGTTTTAATATCTTGCATGATATCGCGACTTACTTTAGCTTTACTCTTTTCCTTTTTAAACACTTCAATACGTGAAGGAATAATACGACGAGGGTAGTTATTATTTTCAATATCTACATCCGCAGTTTCCCAATTAGGATCTACAGTAACTGATACAAGCGGTTTGTTTTTATCGGTAACAATTAGCTTTTGAACATTTTTATAATTACGACGCCAAATTTCAGCAGGAATATAACGCTCTTCAGTCGTGCCATCTTCATATGTTAGCTCAAGTAATATAGGCATTACCAAACCACCAAGGTTTGAAAATTCCATAACGTAGTAGTTTTTATCTTCTTCTAAAGCACGTTCAAGCGTTTTACGCTCCCACGGCTCTAAGCCTTTTAAAAACTTATTGTACGAGTTACGTTCTTTATTGGTTACAGTAAAGCGGTCGTTTTCGTCATAAAAATCGGTAACATCAGGGTTTTGCTCAACCCATGTTTTTTTACCTTCGGCGCGGTTACGCTCAACAAATAATGACGTAGGCTTGTCTGCTTCAATATCACGTAAACGGCTGTAATCAATATCAGGGTTTTTAGTGTCTAAACGTAGTTGATACACTTTATCTAAAGAGATATCAACATGGTCTGTGGTGTAAAACCAGCCACGCCAAAACCAATCTAAATCAACACCAGAGGCTTCTTCCATTGTACGGAAAAAATCAGCTGGAGTAGGGCGCTTGTATTTCCAGCGCTGAGCATACTCTTTAAATGCAAAGTCGAATAAGTCACGGCCTAAAATTACTTCACGTAAAATATTAAGGGCTGCGGCAGGTTTAGTATAAGCATTAGGGCCTAAACGTAATACGCTGTCTGACTGAGTCATAATTGGTACTTGGACTTCTGACTTCATGTAGCTCACTATATCGCGAGGCTCAACACCCCAAGGAATAGTAGGATCCCATTCACGACCAGCAACACCATCTAAAAAGCTGTTTAAGCCTTCATCCATCCACGTCCATTGGCGCTCATCTGAGTTCACAATCATCGGAAAGTAAATATGACCCACTTCATGAATAACTACGCCAAGTAAAAAGCGCTTTTCAGCCTGAGAATACGTACGAGTACCGTCATCTTGTAACTTAGTACGCGGACCGTTAAAGGTGATCATTGGGTATTCCATACCACCAACTGGGCCGTTAACCGACTGTGCAGTTGGGTACGGGTAATCAAAAGAATACTTAGAGTACACTTCCATTGTGTGTACTACCGCTTCAGTTGAGTACTTTTTCCATAAGTCACCACCTTCTTTAGGGAAGAACGACATTGCCATAACTAAAGGCTGAACGTCACCACCTTGTTGATAACCTTTTGCATCCCACATAAACTTACGAGACGACGCCCAAGCAAAGTCACGAACATTCTGTGCTTTAAAGTGCCACGTTTTAGTTTTGTCGGTGCCTTCTTTTTCGTTTTCTAGCGCTTCTTCTGCGTTAACAATAAACACAGGACGCTTAGATGTTTCAGCTTGCTTTAAACGTTTGCGCTGAGTACTTGTAAGTACTTTGCTCGCGTTATCAAGCTTACCTGTTGCCGATACAATGTGATCCGCAGGAACAGTAATCTCAACATCGTAATCACCAAACTCAAGCGTAAACTCACCAGAGCCTAAAAATGGCTTGTTTGTCCATGCCTCGTAATCGGTATAAGCCGCTAAGCGAGGGAACCACTGAGCAATTAAGAATATGTCGTTGCCATCTTCTTCAAAGTGCTCGTAACCAGAACGTGCACCTACAGCATCTTCTTCAACAATGTTGAAGGCAAAGTTCATGCTAAATTCTACTTCTTTACCTGGTTTTAATGGCTCGTTTAAATCAATGCGCATTAAAGTATCAACTACAGTTACGCGTAGCTCTTTACCATCGTCATCTTTTACGCCACTGATAGTATAACCCAGTTCGTTGTCGCTCATAAATTGCTGACGGCGTAAGTCACCTAAACTTAATTTAGCAGGCTTTTGAGCTGGTAGGCTTTCTAAAGTGCTTTTAAACGTTTTAGTTGTTTCGGCAATTGAATCGCTTTTAAAAATATTTTGATCTAACTGTAACCATAAATATTTAAGTGTATGCGGAGAGTTATTTTTATATTCAATGCTTTGGCTACCGGTAATACGGTGCTTTTTTTCATCTAGCTTTACATCAATATCGTAGTTTACACGTTGCTGCCAGTATCTTTCACCTGGTTCGCCAGCGGCACTACGATAAACGTTGGGTGTAGGAAGCGCTTCGTCTAATTGACGAAATTTATCAACAAAAGAACCTTTTGTTTGCTCAACCGAAGACGCCATAACCGCACTAGATATTGCCAAAGGCAATACAAAAGCACTTAGCGTAAGACCTATTTTTTTCATTGTTAGTCCTAATATAATTTTGTGAGCATACTTTGACAAATATACCAGTTAGCTTCAATAAATTAGCGACCAAGTACCGTATTTTTAGGGTGATGTTCACTTAGTTTATTAGATTGAAAAGTACAATTATTTTGTAACAAAATACGAATAAATAAAAACTGTAAAGGGGCTTTACAAAAGTGGGTTTTAATAATGGTTTTGAGCTGTTAAATACAAGTTTTAGAGCTTGAAAAAAGCACATTAATTTTACCTACTTTGCTAAAAAAGTATTGCTTTAACATTATCAGGTAAACCAATAATCCTATGTATAAGTGTCTCAAATTTCCAACAAGTAAAATGAGCTAAAAGCCCACTTTACTGAACAAAAATACAGTGAAAACAGCTGAATTATTGGCTCAAATATTGCCGAACTTCCTTAATGTTCGCTATTTTTACGATAAATGATAAATAGTGCAATTTTAGGTTGATCTTTAGTGCAGTTTATATTTAAAATCGCCAACCTTTTTATTTGAGGCAAATAAATTCGTCACATTTATCCTCAAATTAATATCGATTACTAGCAAGAAATGCGGTGGGCTTATGGATTTTTACATCCTAAAAAAACAACAAGAACTAATTGCGATTCCAGCAAGTGAGAATAACTGTAAGCAGTATCTCGATTCGGGTTATTTTTATATCGATAAAGTAGCAGCGTGCAACGAAACTAATGCATTAAAGGCGCTACACGCAAAACAAACTAAAACGTTAAAAATTCCATTATTAATGGCACTTTTAGCATTACCGGTTGTTTTTTCAGCTTGGTACAGTTTAACCTAAGGTAATACACGGCTTAGGCTTGCATCTTTAACTGCCTTGGGTATATTGGCGCTCTTACGGTTTTATTAAGAGCGCGACATGAAAGTCCTCCACACCTCAGATTGGCACCTTGGCCAACAATTCTACGAACACGACCGCCGTGTTGAGCATCAAGCCTTTTTTACATGGTTATTAGCCACTCTTGTTGAACAACAAATAGACTTACTTTTAGTTGCTGGCGATATTTATCATACCGCGACTCCAAGCGCTAGCGCCGAAAATCAGCTTTACCAATTTATTAAAGACGCCAAAAAGGCATCCCCACAATTACACGTAGTAATTATTGCGGGTAACCACGACTCTGCAAATCGTATTTTGACAGCTCAGCCATTACTAGCGCAATTTGATACACACGTAGTAGGGCGCTTTGATGTCGCGACACCCGATGAAACTGTTATTACCATAGATACCAATGGTAAACGCGCTGTAATCGTCGCTATGCCATTTTTACGTGCAAGCGATGTAAGTTTACTTAGCCAAACTGAAAACGGCCCTAGTTACGCTCAAGGCGTTGCAAAAGCTTATGAACTTGCACTAGAGCAAGCTACTAATATAAACGAGCAAAACTCACCACTAATAGTTATGGGGCATTTACACGCAAAAGGCGGGGATATCTCAAGTGATTCTGAGCGTAACTTAGTAATAGGTGGTGAGGAGTCTATTTCAGCCAATGTATTTGGTAAACAAGCCAACTATGTTGCCCTTGGGCACTTACACAAAGCGCAACAAGTCGCTAAAAGCGATATTATTCGCTACAGCGGCACACCTATACCTATGTCGTTTTCAGAACGTAACTACACGCACCAAGTAAATGTTGTTGAGTTTATTATTGATGAAAAACAACATATTAGTACAACTGTAAACCCCCTTTACATTCCGCGCTCTGCCGATGTAATTGTTTTACCAAAAGGGGAGTGTGTGCCATTAAGCGAACTATGCGAGCAAATTAAAGCGCTCGATGCTGCACAAAATACAATAGCGCCTTATTTACGTGTAAAGCTTAAATCAAGCGATACCGACACCACCTTCAGAGAACAAATAGAACAAGCACTTGAAGGCAAGCATATTAAATTTTGTGGTATTGAACGTGTACGTGAGCAATCGACTCAAAATGACGACAACACCGTATTTGAAGATTTAAGCGAAGTTGAAATGCTCAACCCGCTTAACTTATTAGAACAAGCATTTGCAAACGATAAAGATATGGCAGGGCAAAGCGTACCCGATGAGCTAAAAGCACTTTTAAGTGATGTGATAAACGAGCTTACGGAGCAAGAACAACTATGAAAATAACCGCAGTTCGTATTCATAATTTAGCCTCAATAGTTGATGCTGAAATAGACTTTACTCAAGCCCCATTAAAAGATGCAGGCTTATTTGCAATAACAGGCGATACCGGCGCTGGTAAAAGTACCTTTTTAGATGCGATTTGTTTAGCCCTTTATACAAAAACAGCGAGGCTACGCGGCGATAAAGGTAACTTAATTGAGTTTAATGGCGACAGCATTAAGCTTAATGATGCGCGAAACCTACTACGCAGAGGTACATGGGAAGGCCACGCCGAGGTTGACTTTTTAGGGCAAGATAAACAGCTTTACCGTGCGCGTTATACAATTGCACGGACCCATAAAAAAGTAACTGGCAAACTTAAAGTAGCAGAGCACACATTAGTAACCCTGCCAGACGAAACCCTTATAGCTGACAAAAGCCACACAATAAAAGAAGTTGAGAGCAAAATAGGGCTTAACTTTGAGCAGTTCTCCCGTGCCGTACTTTTAGCGCAACATGAGTTTGCTGCATTTTTAAAAGCCACTGGCGATGAGCGAGCGCAACTTTTGGAGTGCTTAACAGGCACCGATAAATTTAGCCGTATTGGCGTGCGTATTTTTGAGCGCCATAAAGAGCAAGTGGCAAAGCTTGAAGCGCTTAAAGCAGGCCTTGAAAGCTATACCTTATTAACACCAGAAGAACTCGAGTTACAACAAACCAAGTTAACCGATTTAAAAGCGCAAACCGAACACACTAAAAAAGAGCTGACCAAAACCGAAAAAGCACTTAACTGGTATCAGCAAGCTACAGTGCTTGAGCAAAATTTACTGCAGGCACAGCAAACTCAGGAACAAGCAAGCTCAGCGCTTGAAAGTATCGTTGTTCAAAGCGAGCAAGCAAAACAAGCTAAACAAACGCTTGAAATAAAAGATAACCGCAGCCGTTTTACTCAATTAACCGATCAAAATACGGCGTTAGATCAGCAAATAGCATCGCTTAAAAGTGTTGATCATTTAGCGGTAATTAACGAGCGTAACACCGCGCTTGCTAAGCATACTGAGCTACTTAATAACGCCAATGAGCAAAAACAAAATGCAGCGCCCGTTATAGCAAAAGCGAGAGAGCTCGACAGTAGCATTGCTTTGCAAACTCAAGCTGTAAAAGGCGCAGAGTCGCAAATAATCAAAGAGCAAACTCAACTTGATGAGCTCAATCAGCAGCTTAAACAAAGCAATAACGAGCTAGAACTCGCTAATACCGACTCAACTAAAAGCCAGCAATGGCTTAGTGAGCATGCACAGCTGCACGTTTTAGCAAAAGACTGGAGCTACTATCAGCAAAGCTTTAATACCTACTTAAATGCACAACAGCAATTAACTGCAAACCTTGCACAAAGCCAAACTCTTAATACCGAGCTTGCAGGTCAGAGCAAGCATTTAAATACACAAAGTAATAAAGTGCAGGAGTGCGAGGCGTTACTTACGAGCGAGCAGTCAGCTTTGCAGGTTTTAAACACTCAGCTTAATGAATTTAATGCAGAGCACTGCGACGCGCAGCTAAAAAGTATTGATTACTTAAAAGAGCAGCGAGAGCGCTATAAGCAATTTAATGCGGACCTAAAACAAAGCACTCAACGCCAGCAAGTGCTCAATCAGCAGCTAAATGAAAGCCAGCAAGTCCATGTTTTACTTAATCAGTATTTAATAACCAGCGAGCAAGCACTTAAAGGCAGCGAGTACGCACTTAACCAAGCGCGCTTAAGAGCCAGCGAAAACGTAGAGCATTTACGCACTGAGCTTCGCCCTAATGAGCCTTGTTTAGTGTGCGGCGCCACTGAGCACCCGTATGCGGTAAACCAAAATCAGCAATTAAATAACTTAATTACCGATTTTGAAAACGCTTTTAATGCCGCTAAAAAGCAATTTGACCATGCACAAAGTGAGCTGCATAAGCATCAAACTCAACATGCTGTATTAACTGCTGAAAACGGACAACTTGAGCAAGTAATTCAAACGGCAAAAACCAAACAGCTCGACATTAGAAATACCATGCTAGGCGCACGTAGTGAGCTTAACGACTTAACGCCTGATCAGCTTGAAGTAACTTATAAGCAACTAACGCAGCAAAAAGCGCAATACTTTGAGCAACAAAAACGTCAACGTACACTGCAAACTAAAGTAAATGAGCTACAAGCAGCACTTAAAGCAGAGCAGCAAGTACAGCAGCAACTGAGTAATAAACACCTTGAGCTTACACACCAGCAAAACCAGTTAACGAGTAAGCATAGCGAACTAAGCGCGCAAATTAACGAGCTGGGTACAACGCTTAATAGCCAATTTGAAAACAGTGATTTTTGGCAGCAACTACAAGCCAATACGCTTGAACTTACCGAGCTGAGCGAGCAGGTTTCGCAGTATCAGCAAACTCAAACGCAACTTGAGCAAAGCCAAAAACGTCAAGACACAGCTAATGAGCAAATAAAGCAGCTCACACCGCTTGTTAGTAAAAGCGAGCAATCGTTAAAAGCACTTAATGAAGAGCTTGTTAAAGCTAAAAATTTACTAAGCACTGTGCAAAGTGAGCGCTTAGCTTTATTTAATAACGAGCAAATAAGCGCAGACGACTACCAAGCAAAACTTACAAGTGCGCAAGAGCAAATGCAATCGCAGGTTCAAGCGAGTCATAAAGCCTATGACGACGCTATAAAACAACGAGATGAGCACGCTATAACGCTTAAAAATGTGGAGCAACGCTTACTTGAAAACAGCCAAGAACTAGCAACACTTGAGGCACGTTATAACCAGTGGTTTACTGACTTTAAAGCGCAATACAGCGATGTAACGCACGAACAGGTCAAAATTTTACTAACGCTCAGTAGCGATACTATTAAAGCACATTTAAATCAACACGAGCAGTTAACTCAAGCGTTAACAGATGCAAATGCCGCATTAAAACAGCAGCAACTTACGCTTGGAAAACACAACAGTAGCGATAAGCCAACACAAAGTGCAGAGGCTTTAAGTACGCAATTAAGCAGCTTAAATGAGCAACAAACGCAGCTGCAAAATTCATTACTAGCAACTAATACCGCTATTGAGCAACACAACCAAAACGCAAAGGCGCTTGAAGGCAAACAAGCTGAGTTAACTACGCTTAAAACACAGGTAGAGCAGTGGCACTTGCTTAATAAAGTATTGGGCGATGCAACGGGTAAAACCATGCGTAACTTAGCACAAACACAAACGTTAAAAATATTACTGCACTATGCCAACAGCCATTTAAAAACACTCAACAAACGCTACGAATTAACCGCCATAGCGCAAACGCTCGACATTGCAATTATCGACCGCGACATGGCCGACGAGCAACGCTCTGTTAATACGCTCTCGGGCGGTGAGTCATTTTTAGTATCGCTAGCGCTTGCACTTGGTTTAGCATCGCTTTCGTCTAACAAAGTACAAATCAATTCTTTGTTTATTGACGAAGGGTTTGGTACGTTAGATAGCGAAACCCTAAGCATTGCAATGGACGCTTTGGATTCTTTGCAAGCACAAGGCAGAAAAGTAGGCGTTATATCGCACGTAACACAAATGAGCGAGCGTGTAGCCACTCAAGTGCATGTAGCCAAAAAGCCAGGTGGATATTCCACAGTTGAAGTTTTATAAGCAACATTACTGAAAACAAGGAGATACAATGCCAACGTTTACAGGCGAGCAAGCAACACAATACGATAGCCGCATAACCCGTTTAGTGCCTGGTTATGAATTATTACATCAGCTCACTAATGCGCAACTACAAGCAACGCTGGGCGACAATGCACATATTTTGGTAGTAGGGGCAGGCACAGGCAAAGAAGTACTTGCACTGGCTGGACTAAACCCTACGTGGCAATTTACTGCGCAAGATACATCAGCCGATATGCTTGCTATCGCACAGCAGCAATTTGATGAGCAAGGCATAACAAGCCGCGTAGATGTACATAATGGCCCCGTTGATAAGTTATCGGTTAAAGCCGATGCCGTTTTATGTTTACTAGTAATGCATTTTTTAGAAGATAACGGCGATAAAAAAGAGTTATTAAAAGCGATTAAAGGAAGCCTTAAAAAAGACGCCAACCTTTATATTGCAGATTTAATGCGCCCCGAAACTTCTTTTGAGCGCGAAGCCCAGCTTACAACTTGCGCGCAATTGGGTTTAACCGAAACAGGTAAAACACAAACAGGGCACGACTTAGAAAATGAGTTTTACCCGCTTGATAGAATGCGCTTTAGCGAATTGCTAAATGAGTGCAAATTTGGCATTCCGAAGCTGTATTTTAAAGCCCTAGGTTTTAGCGGATATGTAGTTTAAGTTTCACAAGCTAAACAAGCACCCGCTATTTAGCACCAATAAAAACACCGAGTGAACAAACTCGGTGTTTTTATATAACCCTCTCTACACCCCGAAGTTTCTCTAAGCGTAGGTCGGATAAGTGAAGCGCCACCCGACGCTCTAATATCCACATCACTCAGATCATTACTGTGCCAGCAATCCTAACCAATCTCTCCAAGTGCTTTCATTGCAGCTTGTGCTTTGTCTGTTTGTACAAAAATATGGTCGTGATAAAACGCAGCTACCACATTAGCGCTAATGCCATGCTCAGTTAGCTTTGCAGATACCGCAGCTGTTAGCCCAACGGCCTCTAAGCTTGAATGTACATTAAGAGTAATTAAATTATATTTACCCTCGTAAGTAATACCTGCTTTATCGGCGATTTCAGCTTTTAAAATAAGGGTTAGGCCTTCCTCTTCAACGTAAGTGGCAAGTGGCTCTAAGTGAACATAATCAGCCAATTTCCCTGCCAAACAGCAAAATATGTATTCACCTTGTTTAAGCACAGGCTGCATTGATTTTAATAATTCGTTTAACTCTAAAATTCCGGCCATGGTCGTTCCTTACAATGTGTTATTTAGTGCCTTTTAGCTGCGCGACTAGCTCGCTTAATCTCGCAATTTTTATATTACTTAATTGCCTGTAATCAAAATACGGGCACACAATAATGTTGTTACTGGTGTCTATTGCAAACTCGTCGTCGAGCCAATCAAATTGTGCATGCAACTTACCTTGTTGTAATAAGTTTTTAGCGTGCGTACGCCCAGCAATTATGTGTAGCTGATTTTGATTGCTAGTAGCTTTATCTGCGCAAGTAATAGTAGTGTCAGGCGCGCTAAATAGCAGGGCGGTTTTACTATTTTTTTGCAGTAAATACTCATCGCGATATTGTTGCCAAGTAGGGGCTTGTTTAGCAAATGAATAATGCTCACTTGGCAGGGAAAATAGCACTTTGGCGTAAACGTTAAACACTTTGCGCCAACCAATACCACAGTACTGGTTTATGGTATTTATTTGCTCATTTATAACCGGTTCTAGGCATTCAAGTGTTTCAAAAAACGGCATTGGCGGCGCTTTTGCTACGTATACCGCCACGCTAAATTGCGTATCACCTAAGCCAACTAATTGGGTATTCAAGTTAGTTAGCCTTGTTTTGCGCTAAAATACGGTCGAGGTTATTTGCAAAGTTTTGGCGATCGGTTTGGCTAAGTGGCGGCGGCCCACCACTCATTTCTACGCCGCTTGAGCGCATGGTATCCATAAAGTCGCGCACGTTAAGTATTGAGCGGATATTCTCGGTGGTATAAAGCTCGCCACGTGGGTTGAGTGCTTGCCCGCCGTTATCAATTATTTCACTTGCTAGCGGAATATCGCCTGTAATAACTAAATCGCCTTTTTCAACACGTTTTACTATTTCGTCGTCGGCTACATCAAATCCCGACGATACTTGAACGCGGCTTATGTATTTTGACGGCGGAATACGCATTGCATGATTCGCTACTAAAATAGTCTCGATTTTCATACGCTCTGCAGCTCTAAAAAGTATTTCTTTTATAACAACAGGACACGCGTCTGCATCTACCCAAATTTTCATGCTATGGTCATTTTTATTGCTTTAGAATTAATACGATCCTATAGCAAATTTTTTTAATCGGCTAGCAAACTTTATATCCATCTATATTTAGATAATACGTACGATTTATGTAATTAAAAAAGGAGCTTACATGAAGGCTATTAAATACGGTTTACTTATTACAGGGTTATTTTTTCTTAGTGCCTGCACCAGCCCTCCTGAGGGAATAACACCCGTTAAAAACTTTGATATACAAAAATATAAAGGCAAATGGTTTGAAATAGCGCGTCTTAATCACTCATTCGAAGAAGGGATGGAGCAAGTTACCGCGACTTATTCAATTAACGACGACGGCACAGTAAAGGTCCTTAACAAAGGGTATTTAACGGATGATAAAAAATGGGATGACGCCGAAGGCTTAGCCAAGTTTGTTAAGGGCACCGACACAGGGCATTTTAAAGTCTCGTTTTTTGGTCCATTTTATGGCGCTTACGTGATTTTTGAACTTGACCAACCCGATTATCAATATGCATTTATAACCAGTTACAACAAAGATTACTTGTGGTTTTTGTCGCGTACACCAACGGTTAGCAAAGAGCTTAAAGAACACTTTTTAACTAAAGCTAAAGAGTTGGGCTTTGCTACCGATGAAATAATTTGGGTAAACCAAGAGACTATGTAAAGGGGGTTTACAGTTAGTTATATACGTTTTTAAAGTAGTAATAAAAGAGTAATTTAATTGTAAAGTAACTTAAATATATTATGGTTATATTGTGTGTACTTGCCGTGAGACAGCAAGTATTGGAAACACTGAATATCCCCTATTGTTGGCAAGCTATATAGCTTGCCATTTTTTTTGCCTAGGGCGTGTTGATCTTTGTGGATTGAAATCTGTTCAATCTCGGGGCGATTAAATCGCGGCGCGAGGTTTGTAACCTAGTGGGCTAAGTAAAAACCGAGCAACAAAGAGTTAATCGTCCCTAGAAAGAACCCAAAGGGCAGCGCATGTTTGGTATTTATGCTGCGTTATCGCCTATTTATGGGGAATAACCACACTACATAGGCTCTGCCTTGCCTAAATACCAAACAGTCTGCTGCAAATTCACCCACCAAAGATCAACACGCCCTAATCTATGGGAAAGTAACGGATCACGTTTTTACTAACTAAGGCTAGTTTAATGCTAAAAACAACCCACTTAGTACAACTAACACGCTATTTAAAACACTAAACCACTTCACGTAGCCTACTAAAAAATTATAAAAAACCATTATAATTAAGACACTTAGGCTCATAAATCCGCAAAATAGTAATGCACCATATCCATCTTGAGTAACTATACAAAGCACAAAGCTTAGTAAAATACTGATCCAAGCAACTAATAGCAGCTTTTTACGTTGGGATTCTGTAGGGCGTTTTTTAAATACATCTTTAAAATGATTATACTTAGCTAGCGCAAAACAGTTAAAACTGAGCAGGCATAGGCTAAACCCAAGTAAATCAATCATGGTTTTTGCCCTTTAAAGTTATTAGATTGACTAGGGCTGGTTATTTTTGAGTTGTTTTTAGCAGTACGTAATTTTTCGGTTTGTATAAAAAACAATATACTAAATAACAAAAACAGTGCATCAAAAGTAAATAAAGCCCACTGTTCGTGCATCAAATAGCTAACTAGATTACCGTTAGTTGTAAGTGCATTAATAACCGGTACGCTTAAACATGCAACAGCATTTATAGCTGCCATAACTCGCCATTGCAGTGTGTCGCGCTTTATAAGTGCTAAAAGAGCAACCGCTAGCCATGTTAAAAAGAACGCGAGTATTTCTTTATCGGCGCGCTCTGCGGTAGTTGGGCTAAGTAGTCTGTTAGCAATAAAAAATGCACACGTTGCCAGTGGAAGTCCCATAATAGTGGCTAGGTTTAACCCCTCAACTAGTTTTAAACCAAACGAAGGTTTAACGTTATTTTTAGTTCGCTCGCGAATTCGCTTAGCCCACATAATACAGCCAGAGCCAATCATTACACAGCCTGCAATACCGCCTAATACGTATAACCAACGCAGTAACCACGTAGCTAAACGCCCTGTATGCATTGAATTAAGTGATTCGTAAAGCGCTTTGCTGCTAGTTAGCTCGTCATCAGTTTTAGCGACCATTTGCCCTGTAGCACCACTAAATATTAAGCGTGGTGCTTGGTCACGTAGTGTTTTACCTGCGCTTACCAATACGGTAATTGTTGAAGCTGCCATATTTGGTTGGTTAACTTGTACGCGAGTAATATCTGCATGAGGCCACTTAGTATAAACCTGATCTAAAATGCGTTGTATTGGCACCATTGGCAATTCGCCTTGGGCTTTATCGGTCATGGTATTGCGAGGTGTTACATCGTTAAAAAAGCCACGCATGCCGTCATCATAAGACGTTTGCGCAGGGTAGGGAAACAACATAAATATAAGTGTAATTATACCCGTGTAAGTAATCATTAAATGAAAAGGAAGGGCAAGCACAGAGCTTAAGTTATGGGCATCTAACCATGTACGGCTACCTTTGTTACGCCTAAAGCTAAACATATCTTTAAAAATACGCTTATGAATAACCACCCCCGATATAATGGCAATCAGCATAAAAAAGCTAGCAAAGCACACAATCCAGCGTGCGGTTATTGCATCCATGTAATGTAAATCATAGTGCAGCCGATAAAAAAAGTTACCGCCTTTAGTATCTACAAAGGGCTCAAGCTCTTGCATGGTATTAGGGTTTAGCTGTGTGTTTTCAAACCGGCTGCGGCGCTGGCCTGGCTCTTTTGGTTTTGCATAACCATAAATTAAATAAGGAATACGCGGCTCGGGTAATGTAATACGCCAGCTTGATGAGTGAGCTCCATGGCTAGCTAAGTAATCAAATCCGGTAATTATTTGTTGTTTTTGCGCTTCTATACGCTGTGTTTGGGCTTGCACATTATGAATGGCTGGTTGATTCCACAGCGTTATTTCGTCTCTAAAAAAGCTAAGAGTCCCTGCAAAAAATATTAAATATAATAACCAACAAACGAGTAACCCTACCCAAGTGTGCAACCAAGTCATCGATCTGAAAAAGCTGTCTTTCATACCCAACCCTTCAGTAATGCAAGCAATCCTATGAACGCTCCTGTACTTAGTAAAATACTGATCCATACTGTTTTTAATGATTTAACGCTAAAAGCATAAATAAATACAACGGCATAAATTAAAATGCTGATTGAAACACTAAACAGCACAGCGTCTTGTTTAGCTATTGGCAATACAAAACTTAATAACGCAGTGCTTGCAGAGGTAAAAGCATAGCCACCAATTATGGCAATAAAAAAACGTAAAAATACCAAAACTCGATAACTGCTTACGCTTTTTACTATAAGCGCAATCACGTTAACCTTATCGAATGGCGCACTGTGCAAAGGTGCCTGCATAGTTAATTAATCCCTTTATTTAAAGCTGAGGATAAAACAAAGGCGCTATTATATATGTTACAAATACAAAAGATAGTTATTCTCATTTGTGATATTTAATTTTTAAGTAAGTTATGCTTACTTAATTACTTAGTAAAATACTGATCTGATATTGTTTAATGATATTGCACAGGCTCTATGTAAAGCTTAAGGTTAATAAACTGAGTAAAAATAAAGAGTGAATAACGATGAGCGATCACGAAAAACTAAATTACGTTGAGTTTCCTGCATGCGACTTACCCGCAACTAAGGCCTTTTTTAGTCGTGTATTTAATTGGCAGTTTACTGACTACGGCCCAGAATACACGGCGTTTAGTGGCCAAGGGCTCGATGGTGGCTTTTTTAATGCGCCGCTTAAATCGCTAACTCAAAACGGTGCTGCGCTATTGGTTTTTTATAGTAACGACATTCACGCCACGTATAGAAAAGTACAACTCCATGGTGGCACAATATTAAAACCTATTTTTGAATTTCCGGGTGGTTGCCGGTTTCATTTTGCAGAGCCAAGCGGCAATGAATTTGCTGTATGGGCCGAGCAACGCTAGGTTTTACAAGGCTTGTAGCGCGAATGAGCTTAAAGATCACGATTTTACTAACTAACGCTCGTTTTAATTAAAATAAACCGATTTTTTACCAACTCATTTATCATAAATGGCCATTTAGGATAAATATTAAGCATTTAAGGCCAAATAAACATGAATAGTCACCAATTAATAGAGCAAGTTAGTAAATGCGTGATCTGTGAACCTCATTTACCTTTAGGGGCTCGTCCTGTTATACAATTTAACCCAAACGCACGTATTTTAATTGCAGGGCAAGCACCTGGAATCAAAGTTCACGAAACAGGTGTGCCGTTTAACGATGCAAGCGGAAACCGCCTGCGAGAATGGCTTGGGCTAACACGTGATGAATTTTACGACGCTAATAATATAGCCATTTTACCTATGGGCTTTTGCTACCCGGGTAGGGGGAAGTCGGGTGATTTACCACCGAGAAAAGAATGTGCCCCTGCATGGCGCGAGCAATTATTGGCTGCACTACCAAATATTGAGCTGACAATAGTGCTTGGTAAATACGCGCAGGCGTATCATTTACCAGAGACTAAAAAAATGCCACTTACGGAGTTAGTAAAATCGTGGCGTGAGTATTGGCCAAATTATTTAGTGCTTCCACATCCGAGTCCGCGTAATAATATATGGCTTAAAAAGAACCCATGGTTTGAACAAGATGTACTTCCAGAACTAGATAAGCACGTGGCTGCTATTTTAAATAAGTAATACTTCTAGTTATTGTAAAGGGGCGTTACAGTTAACTTAAAAATTAACACTCTAATTAAAAACAATAACAAACGAGGCTGTCTAATTTGAATGCATCTATATTAACTGAAGTAATACTTCCACTCGCCCTTGCACTTATTATGTTTGGTATGGGTCTTGGGCTCACAACAACCGATTTTACTCGTTTATTTAAAAGCCCGCTTGGCATTGTCATGGGTTTAATAGGCCAACTTGTAGCAATGCCTTTATTAGCATTAGGGCTGTGTTATTTACTAAACCTACCAACGCCTATCGCTATTGGTTTAATGATATTAGCTGCTTGCCCCGGCGGTACTATGTCAAATGTAGTAAGCCAGCTTGCTAAAGCTAATTTAGCGCTTTCGGTAAGTTTAACCGCTGCCTCTACCGCAATTAGTATAATAACCACACCGTTTATTATTGGCTTTGCTATGAGTCAGTTTGCCCCAGCGGACGATGCTACTTTTTCTATTTTAACTACTTCATTAGGGCTATTTTTTATTACCTTAGTGCCAGTTGCTATAGGCATTTGGTTGCGTCACTTTAAAAGTGATTTTGCCATTAAAGCAGAGCCGTTTTTTAGACGCTTCTCGTTGTTTTTTATGCTTATGATGATTGCCGCACTAGTAATAAAAGAGCGCGATTTATTAGTTAGCTCATTTAACAACGTATTTTGGGCGTGCATAGCGCTTAATATTGGTTCAATGGTTGTTGGTTGGTTAATTGCTAAGTGTTCAAAATTAAATTTAACTGATTCGCTGACGCTTTCAATTGAGGTTGGAATTCAAAATGCATCGTTAGCTATTTTAATCGCTATTAGCTTTTTAAATAAACCAGAATACGCAGTTACCGGTGGCGTGTATGGCCTTGCCATGTTTATAGGACCACTGCTATTAATTGGCGGGTTAAAGCTTAAAAAATAAACTTATCTAGGGCATGTTGACCAAGTTACTTTAATTTATGGCTGCGGATAACGTAGCCGTAAACTCAAGTCTAAAAATACCACCAGTTAAATGTATGCTCTGCACTCATCGCGCCATCAAGTTGTAAGCTTATAAAACACTCTCAAGCTTGAATATTGCACCAGGCGCTGAACTTGCTCGCGCAAGGAGCGAAGCTCCTAATTACTAAAGCGCATTTTAGGATGGGATAAGAGTGTAAGTAATACGGTAAAAAAGCAGTTAATTATTTAGTTACTAAAATAGCGCCTCAAATATGAGGCGCTACTTTAAAACTTACTATTTGGTTTGCATGTTTCTAGCGCGTTCTTCTGCATCTATTAATGCTTGCGATTTAGGCGCGCGTTTTTTCTCTTCTATTTTGGGTTTTTCAGTCGAGTCAGGATCCCAGCTTGAGTCTAACGACAAGTTAGCAAATGGATTGTTATTGTCTGCTTTTTTAGGCTCACTTTGTGGCTCATCAACTGGCGGTGTTGTTTGTGCTTGCTCAGGTGTTGAGCTTTGTTTTTTAGGCATCGGCTTTTCACCAGGTAATGGTGCATCTGGGTTAAATGTACGTACCTCTGGTTCTTTAAAGTCTTGCTCTGTTGTATATGTAGTCGATTGAGCGTCAGCAATTTGCTCTGGTGCGTGTAAATCTACAACCGGCTCACTCGCTGTTACTGGCTCAGGAGTACTAATAACAGGCTCTACAGTGTTATGTTCGGCTTCTATTGGCGCAGGCTCCGTTATATGAGCAGTATGGTGCTTACGTTGTTTTTTTACAGGCTTTGCATCTGGATCAAAGTCGCGTACTTCTGGCTCATTAAAGCTGCTGGCATTTTTAATACGCTCTAAGGTTGTTTTGGCGGCGGCTTCAAACTCGGCTGTATTAGGCTCTGGTTTTTGTTTTACTTCGTTAAATGTAGCGGTACTTGTTTGCTCTAAAGTATCAATTGAGTTAAGCGGTGTAGGCTCAATTTCGCTTGTTTGCACTTGTGTAGCTACGTTGTTTTGCTCATCTGAAATTTGCGGTGGTGTATGTTCAATATCAGCATTTTGTGTAGTGTTCGTAGGCTCTAAAGGCTCTTCATTTGCCTCTACGCTGCTCTCAACTGGTTTATTATTTTGAGTTACTTCGTTGATGACGACAGGCTCAATCTCTGGCTCTTTTGTAGTTTCAGGTTTAGCTGGCGTAGCAATTTTTTCTGATTTAACTTCAGGTGGAGCCGCTATAGTCGGTTCTGCCATCACTTTACTTTGTTTTGCACGGCGCAGGCGCACGACTACCATAGCGCCAATAAGTACCACTATAACAAGTATTAAAGTGGGTAAAAGTAACGAGCTTGGGCTTTGTGCTATAGGTTGCGGCGCAATAACTGGCGCTGGTTTAGTTAACACCGGTGCTGGTTTTACAGGTACAGACTTTTCAGGCGTAGGTTGAACGTTTTGCTCTGGCGTCGCCGGTTTTACTTGCTCTATCACAGCTTCGTTTTTTTGCTCTGTAACTACTTGCTCGGGTACTGCTGTTGTTGGCTCTGCATCAATTACTATTTCGTTACTATTGGTATTTAGCTGATCGTTAATTTGTTGTTTTTGATCATTAGTTAAATTAAGTGTTTGCTCGTTGATGCTATCTTTAACAGCTTCTTCAGTGAGTTGTATTACAGGGGCAGGTTCAACAATTTTAGGTTGTGGCTGAGTAATAATGGCTGGCTCTGGCTCTATTATCTGTGGCTTTGGTTGTGCTTGAATTTCTTTTGGCTTATTACAGTTGTTTTTGTAATCACGCGCTGCCTTACGATATTTTTGACTCGCTTTATTATTACTATTTTGCTGCATTTCTTGTTTAATTAAAATGCACATAGCTTCGTTGTATGCAGCACTTTGCGCACTATAAAATAGGGCAAAGCAAAGGGTAAATCTAATTAGTTTTGATATCATAAAGTTATGCGCGCTTAAATATTAATAGTTTGATTTTAAGTGCAAAATTGAAAATTATCCAGAGTAATACGACTAATCAATAACCATAAGGCTGCGATATTCATCGTAAGCAAATTGGTCTGTCATACCGCTTATATAATCTTGAATTAATCTACAGCGATAATAAAATTCGTACGCTGCAAAGTGATCGGGCTCTTCTTGCATCGCATCTATTGCGTGTTGGTAACTATTTAAGTGCTTTTTAGAGAGCTTTTTTACAAGTCGCGACTCAATTAATAAACGTGAATCGCCATTTAGAGCGCGCCTAAAGTCATCGCTGTTCAATTGCAGTAGCGGTTTGTAGCAATCGAGTAAGTCATTAATTATTCTGTAACCTTGCAGCTCTAATTTTTCGACTTCTTTGTTTGAAAATACATGCTCAAGTGCCACTTGCTTTAGCATTTTGGTTACAGCGTGTAGATGGCTTCTATCTTCTAAAAGTGCTTGGTTAAAGTCGCCATGGTAAATAGGTTCTATATTTTCAATAAAGCGTTTTGCAGCATGTCCAACTAGCGGATGTAAAAGTGCAACGCGCAGGTATATAAAAAATTCGCTATTAAAGTTATACGGTTGTGCTTTGGCGCGCTCATGTGCGTAGTCAACTGCTTTATCTACAAAAGTTTGGTGCTCTGTATCGTCTATTGTTAGGTTTATGAGTGCTTTTTTATAATGACTTTTAAGCTGTGTACATAAGAATTCGGTGCTTATGATCCCTTTTTCAACAGCATCCTCTATATCGGCTAGGCAATACGAAATGTCGTCGGCGGCTTCCATTATATAACTTGCTGGATGGCGGCAATATGGCTCAATAGTGAGCTCTTTTTGTAGCGCTTCAACAAAGTTTTTTTCGCTGTAGTAGTAACCTACTTTTTTCATTAAGTAGTTTTTATTTTGCGGTATATCTTTTGTATCAAGCCCTGCAGGTCGAGTGTATTTTAAAATACCAGCACTTTGGCTGTAAGTTAAATTAAGCGTTTGCAACGAATGAATTATACGTATGCCTTGAGCGTTGCCTTCAAAGTTACAAATATCAAGCGCAAGGTGTTTAAAAACAACACCTATACCGGTATTGGGCTCTTTGCAGCGCTCGGGTGTTACGCTTGCTAGGTTGTTATTAAACCAGTGGTTTATTGCCGCTTCACCAAAATGTCCAAACGGTGGGTTGCCTATATCGTGCATTAGGCAGGCCATTTCTACTAAGCTTTCTAGGGGGCGTTCTAGGTCGGTTAAGCCGTAATCTTTTTGTTGTTGGTAGCTTAAATTTGCAAAAATACGTTGCACTATAAAACGACCAACCTGTTGTACCTCAAGCGAGTGAGTTAAGCGCGAACGAACAGCTGCGTTACGCTCAAGCGGAAACACTTGGGTTTTTTGCTGCAGCCTGCGAATAGCGGCACTGTTAATAATACGGCCACGGTCGCTTTCTAGCGCCATTTGTAAGTTGGAGGTTGTGCGATACATTCGTGCTGGCGTTATTTTTTTACTAAAATCTATGGTCATCTTTATAGTTATCCTTTTTACAATTGATGACTGGCATAGTTTTTAGCACATAGTCATTTGTCTTTAATATACAGGGTTTAATCTATCAGTTTGTATCATAAAGTAACAACTTGCTTTAAAATAATTTTTTGAGTTATTGTTGTGCATTTATAGGTGTTTATAATGAAACAGTGGATTTTAAAGGCAGTATCAATTTGCCTAATGTTAGGAATGAACAGCGCGTTTGCTGCAAAAGAGCAAACTGTGGTGCTTGTATCAATTGATGGCCTGCGTTGGGATTATATTGAAAAACACGGCGCACCAAATTTAAAAGCAATGGCCGAGCGCGGTGTTCGCGCACAAAAACTAATACCTGTTTATCCAACTAAAACGTTTCCTAACCATATTTCTATTATTACGGGCTTATTGCCGGTAAACCATGGCATTGTTGATAATAGCTTTTGTGATAAAGCGCGTAAAAACGACTGTTACAGCATGGGCAAAGCATTGGGCGATAGCACTTGGGTGAAGGGGATTCCGCTTTGGAATTTAGCAAAAATGCAGGGGCTTAAATCGGCTACTTATTTTTGGCCTGAGTCAGATGCATTATTTAACGGCATGACACCAGATTACTTTTATCACTATTCTAAATACAGCGATTACCAAAGCCGTGTTGATCAAATTATTCAATGGTTAAGTTTGCCAAAAGCACAGCGCCCACGTTTTATTGCGAGTTACTTTTCGCTAGTTGATAGCATGGGCCATGAGTTTGGACCAGACGCACCACAAACGCGAGATGCAGTTAAACAGCTTGATGAATTAATGGGGCAATTACAAACTCGCTTAAGTAAATTAGAGCAAGAGGTAAACTTAGTTATTGTCTCGGATCATGGTATGGCGAGTATAGATCCAGATAAAAGTATTGATGTAACCACACTGCCTCAAGATGAAAACTTTTTAGTTAAAAACACCGGTCCACGTTTACTCATATACACTCAACCCGATGCAATAAATGCGGATATAGCCGGCTATAAAGCTCGTTTACAAAAAGCAGCAAACGGTCGTTATACAGTATTAACTGACGAGCAGTTAGCAGCGTACCATTACAATAAAGGCACTCGCGTAGGCGATATTGTGGTGCAAACTACAGCGCCAGCGGTATTTACCAATGGTAAAAAACCAACCTATTTAGGGACTCACGGTTATGCATATACCGAGGATATGGCAGCATCATTTATTGCTGTAGGCCCTGCATTTAAACAAGGTATAAGCCTTAAAGAAGTGAGTAACCTTGATATCTACCCAGTACTTGCAAAAGTGATGGGGCTTAAATTGTTAAACAAAGTAGATGGCAATGGTAAAACATTAATGCCGGCAATTAAGCAAAAAGTGGTTGTGCATTAGCTTAATCTATAAGAGCGCGTAAGCGCTCTGCAGGGAAGAACATGTTAAAACTTTAAAGTGGGCTATTTAGCCCACTTTTTAATGCGCTACTTATTTAAAGTTAGCAATACTTGTTTTTGTAGCAGTAACCGTGCGAATTGCATACGCTTGGTTTGTAATACCAAAAGCAATACCATTTACGCTCCAGTTAGGGTTAGAGAAGTAATCGTACTGAGTTGCGCTACCGTAAACGTGCGGGTAAGCCATAATACTTGCAAACTCATTTTGTACGCCATGACCCATGCCATCTACATATACACCGCCAGATGTGTCACCTTGTTTGCGTGAATGCGCTAAACCTTGGTTATGACCAAGTTCGTGTACAAATGTAGTTGCACCACAATCAATTGCAGTGATTGAGTACATACGGCTGCTCATTGAGCTATATAGATTGCCATTAGTGCCTTGGCCAACCCACGCTAAACCACATGAAATAAGCCCATTGCCAGCACTTTGGCCAGTACCTAATACGGCAATCATGTCGGCTTTCCAATCGCTGCGTAAACCATCTACGTAGCTGCTATTTGTAACCGAATCTAACCAATCCTCAGACGGCGTTACTGCGTAGTCACCTAAGTTTTGTTTGCCAGCTAAGCGTAGTGTTATATCAACGCCATTTTGGCTATATACCTGATTACTAAAAGCAATTAGTTGATTTATTTTAGTGTCAATATTACTAGTTGCGGCAGCTGATTGGTCGGTATATAAAATACCGATATCGATTGTTTCTGCTTGTGCAACACTTGCTGCACATAATGCCGCAGTCAGTGCGGTTGTTGTGATTACTTTTTTCATTATTGTATTTCCTTACTCTTGTTGTGGTTGGAACTGTTTTTAACTTGGTTAAGATCATAAAAAGCAGACACACTAAAGCTGCCTTATAGTGCGGCTTTAATTGCTTTTTATACTTTTTGGTTAGCCATCAATTTTTGGTGCAAATATATCGATGCTTTTATCTGATTTGGGCTTTGGTGCGGTTACTTCATGCTCTATGTGGCTTTTATATAAATCGCGTTTTGCTGCAATCCATCCGTACTTACCTTTACTTTCGAATACATAGTTGCCAGAAGGTGCAGTAAATTGGCCATATACGGCATCTTTACCTACTGTTAAAACGGTATTATGCATGCGACCGTCAACACCCACTATTTTACCAAATATGCTCTTATCGCCATTTTCAGACTCAACCACATTAGTCACCTCTGCGGTGAATGTTTCGGCTGTTTGCGGAATAGCTAAATCAAAGTTTTCGCCAGTCTCTAACGCCTGTAAAGAATTTAAATCAAACTCAATATAGGCCTCGTTATGTAAGTCGGTAGGTAAAACTTTTGCGTTTATAAGCACTTGCTTTGCTTTGTCTGATAGGCGATTTACGGCATCAAATTCTTCAAACGGTAAGCTGTTGTCAGGGGCAACAATGGGTTTAACGGTAATTGGATCTTTACTCATATCAATAGGTGCAGGGGGATGCGTATTGCGCGTTTTTTGTAAATCAATAGGAACAAAATCAATAGCAACAGGCGCGATAGGTTCGCCCGTTTCATCTGCATTAAAAAATAGCCCATAAACTGCAAATGCCGATAATGGTATAGCAATTAGTAAGACGACAGATCTCTTCATTTGTTTCTCTTTTAGTGTTTTTGGTTAACTATTTGTTACTTTTTATATTATTAAATGGATTAGATCAAGATAATAAATGTAACCGAAAAGAATTATTTCTTAATTTTATAATTCCTTATAAAATATAAGGATATTTATTTTTGGTGTGTTTTTTGCTCTTTTTAGTATTGGTTTTTAGTAGTGTTTACGCGGGCTTTGGCGCAGTTGTAGGTACTTGTTTGTTTAGTTAAATACAATGGTTAAAAGTGACTTTTTGACGTTATTTACAATGAAAAATAAAAAGTGAATTTATTTCACCTTTTGTAAACCAATCGCTAATTGCAATGTAAATATTGGGCACGTATGTTGTGAGCTGCATAAATGCATTACGAGGAATTTATGAAGGTGTCTGATCAGTTGCTTAACCGAATTACAGCAGGACTTGTGGCTGTAATTATTGGTTTTTCGAGTTCTATTGCATTAATTTATCAGGTAGTGATAACCCTTGGTGGTACGCCCGATTTAGTAGCTAGTTGGATTTTAATGCTCGGTTTAGTGATGGGCACAACGTCAATTGGTTTATCGTACTATTACAAAGTACCTGTTTTAATTGCGTGGTCTACCACGGGAGCTGCATTACTTATTTCAAGTGCCCAAGGGTATAACTTAAATGAGGCTATTGGCGCGTTTATGCTCAGTGCATTGCTCGTGTTTTTGTCGGGGGTTACGGGCTGGTTTGAAAAAATAATGAACCGTATTCCAAGTGAGCTTGCATGCGCCATGTTGGCCGGCGTGCTTGTTACCTTTGGTATCGATGTGTTTAATTTTATGAACGACATGCCTTTAGTAATTGGTTTAATGGTCGTTATGTACTTTATTGGTAAACGCTTTTTTGCCCGCTTTGCTATGTTAAGCGTGCTTATTATAGGTGTATTACTCGCTTGGCAAATGGGCCATATTGATACCAGCGCGCTGCACTGGAAAATGAGCGAATTTTCTTATATTGAACCCGCTTTCCACTTGCAAGCATGTATTAGCATAGGTTTACCACTTTATATAGTTACCATGACTTCGCAAAATTTACCGGGTATTGCGGTTTTAAAAGCACATAAATATAAAGCGCCTATATCTGCATCTCTTAATGTTACTGGCTTTGCAAATATGCTTAGCGCTCCTTTTGGAGCCTACTCTATTAATTTAGCCGCTATTACCGCAGCTATATGTATGAGTGATGAGGCGGATAAAAATCATGATAAACGTTATTGGGCGAGTATAGCGGCTGGCGTATTTTATATTTTAATGGCGCTGTGCGCAGCTACATTAGTTGGCTTGGTGGCAAGTTTACCCCAGGCACTTATTTTAGCTTTGGCGGGCATTGCGCTATTTGGCACCATTGCTAATAGTTTGCAGCAAGCCCTTAGTCGTACTGAATATACTGAGGCTGCAATAGTCACTTTTTTAGTAACTGCATCTAACTTAACATTACTCTCAGTGGGGTCTGCTTTTTGGGGGATTATAGCGGGTGTGCTAACGCTTATTATCACCAGGAAAGACTAAAAACTGTGAATATGTAAAGCGAAAATACTGCTCATATAGATGATTAAAATAGTTTAACCAAGCTTATTAAAAAGGCTGCAATTGCAGCCTTTAGTTTTACATAACAGGGTTTATCTAATCATAAGTATGATGGCGAGTTACGCTAAACCGATTAAGTATATGGTGCATAACATACACAACACATAAGCTTAAGATTATAGCCACAGATACCGAACTAAACCGGTACATTGCACTATAAACAAGATCTTGGCCTGGCCCGAGTGAATTTCCAAACAAAATACCAAATGTAGTCAATACACCAAAACCAATGCCAGGTATGCCTCCGCCTAAAATATGAAAGCGCGCAAAAACAAACGAAAGTATCCACAAAATAGCCATCGGAAAAAGTAAAAAATCAGAGTGACTATACAAAAATAGTTGCGATAGTAACGCTGCATTACAGCCTATAAGCGTTCCAATTGCTCGCTGCCAACCGGCCATACCTGCGGCTTTCCAGCACAACGAAAATAAAATAAGCACAGAAGCTGCCTGCGCAGATATTGAGTCTTGTAAATCAAGAACCTGAAAAACAACAAAAGAGAGCGTAGCCACGGTTGAGCATAACAATACCTCATGGCGAATACTTTCTTTTGCTTTAGCTGGCATTACTCGCCCGGGCCTTGCGGTTACATCAGGAAATAGGCCATGCATTAATGCTCCAATAATAACGGTTAAAAATATAGCCAAACCATTAGTTAAAATTAATGGATAAATACTGCTTCCTTGATCAACATAGCTGGAAAAATGCAGCTGAATAGAAAGACTGATCACGCCTAAAGCGCCAAATAAAAAGGCACTACCGCTACTCATTTTATGAAATAAAAAGCAGAAAACACCAAACACTAACAATGTCATAACGACTGGTAAGTGAGAAAATAATCCCTGCATTATCAGCACTATAAGTGCGCTAAATGCAGCAGATGCTATAAATTGATTTATAAGCCCACGACTTAACGTAGGTACCATGCCCAATATCAACATAGGATAAACGGTAAAAAATATACCATTGGGCCAGTTCATTAATTTACTAATAGTAAAGCCAAGGGTACACCCACCTGCAATGCGCAGTGCTTGGCGAAGGCCATTGGAGTCTAATTGTGGGCCTTGGCTAACAATTTGAGTCATAAAGCCTCCATTAATAAATGTAGTGTAACCAGCTAATAAACCTGATTTGTGCAGAGCCAAACCATTGCCCAATTGTTGATTCTGGTAATAATTGTACTGTTGCACGTGAGCCACTAGGCATGTTTGCTATTAAGTCTTGATGATTAATGAGCTTTAAGTGAATGCGTTGACGCTGTGCATCACGCACCCAACGATTACTGGTTTCTGTTGTACTTAGTAAACCATTAGCACTAAGTTGACCACTGCTAACACCTGCTTCAAATGTTTCAAGTATTGCGTCGTAAACTTCACCTGGACGGCTATCAAATACTACGCGCGCTTGGGTGCCTTGCTTCATATTTGTGAGTGACTTTTCTCTAAAGTCGGCAACTAAATCTGCCTTTTTAGCAACAATAGCTAATAACGGGCTGCCTGCAACTGCGTATGCGCCGTTTAATAATTGTAAATTAGCAACTACGCCGTCACTTAATGCGCGCACTTTTGTGTAGGATAAATTTAGCTCAGCTTGCGCTAACTGGTTAGCAGCGTGGCGCATGGCTAAGTTTTTGTTCCCTGAGTCACCTCTAGCTAAAACCGCTTCAGCTAACTGCGCTTCAAGGGCTGCAACATTTGCTTTACTCGCTTCAAAATTAGCACGAATGCTTTCAAGTTCTTGCTCCGATATAGACTTTTGCTTATAGAGCTTTTCGCCTCTGCTTTTTAATAGTTTTTGCTCATGCTGTTTAGCGTTTGCAGCACTTATTTGTGCCTCAAGCGCTTTAACATTGGTATCAAGGCGTTTATTTTGTAATTTGGCATCATCAAGGGCGAGTTGAGCTTGTTCTTTAGCTAAATTATATGGGCCTTCATCGATACTAAATAATATATCGCCTGCTTTAACTGATTGGTTATTACTAACTTGCACACTAGTGACTCGGCCACTAATTTGCGGTGATATTTGCACAACAGGGTGATAAACACGTGCTTGTGGTGTCACAGGCAAAACCATATCGGCCACTAAATAGTAAATAAATACTAAGATAAACCCTATGAGAGAAAACCTTACATAGCGTGCAAACTTTTGATCCGGTGTCATTTTTAGCCTTACTTATTAACTTGAATGCATTTAAGGGCGTTTTGCTCTATTTTGATCAAACCAAATGCAATCGCATCTAGTTGCTCAACAGATAAACCGCTGTATAACTGATTTTTTATATCGGAAATAGTCTCTTGCAATGAATGTAAAATGGCATCACTTTGCTCAGTAAAATAGAGTCTTTTACTGCGCTTATCATGTTTGTCTACACGGCGAACAATTAACGATTGCTCCTCTAATTGCTTAAGCGTACGAGTCAATGAAGGCATTTCTATCCCTAAGCTATTAGCAAGCTCAAGTTGTGTTAGTCCCTCACCACGCATACTAATATGCATTAGTGCAGTCCAGCGCGATTGAGTAAGCCCTAAAGGCTCAACTGCAATGGTTACCGCTTCGCGGCATAAGCGATGAACTCGGCCCATATTACCGATAACAGTTAAATCGAGTGTTTCGTGAAAAGGTTTGTGTGTAGGCATAGCCATCCCAACATAGTTAGCAAGCTAACTATTTTATCATTACTTAGCTTGCTAAGTAAATATATGAAAGAGTGGGAAATGGTAAAATATTTGCTAAACCTCACTTGTAGAAATGGTGAGGTTTAGCAGGAGTTTAAAAGTTAAGTAAATTAGCAGGGGAGTATTGATCGGTAAGTACTTTTGTATTTGCGGGCCAATCTTGGTCGTTTTTAGTAAATTGCATAAATTGGCTAATCGCTTTTATGTCTATACCGTATTTTACTAATTTAGGGGCGAGAGCATTTACACGCGTGTTAATTTGCGCTTCGCTCGGCATTGATTTAAGTCCCGCTAAAATAATACGATTACTACGATTTTCGCGACTTACATTTATAAAGTCGCCAAATACAGCGTGGTAAGTTGCCGACTCATGCTGATAAAGTTTACTACTTGAAAACGTATTTGCAGCTATAACACCGCCTTCGGCTAATACGCTTTGTACTTCTTCAAAAAACTCTTTAGTAAGCAAATGCTCCGGAATATAGTCGCCGTTAAATGCATCCAAAATAATCCAATCGTACTTTTGTTTTTTAATTGCGGCACGTTTTATAAAAATACGGCCATCTTGCACGCTTGATGTCACTAAATCGTTTTCTATAAAGTTAAAGTAATCGCGTGCAACTTTAGTTACTGCGGGATCTATTTCAACATTATGAATTTTTGCAGTGGGGTATAGCTCATGAATAACGTTAGAAAGCGTACCGCCTCCTAATCCTATAATAAGTACATTTTTAGGATTATCGGCTACTAAAAGGCTCGCAAAAGTAAGTTTAGTGTAATTAAAAACAAGTTTGTCGGGATTGTTTTTATACATACAGCTTTGGCTTGTTTGGCTACTTTTAGTATTAAATTTAAGGCAACGTAAGTCGCTCGTTTCTTCAACAATAATATTGCGATAAAGCGAGCGCTCTTCGTGGATAACTTTACTGCACGCAAAACCCGAAAATGCAATTAACGGCAGTAGTAGATATTTAAGCATGAGCAAGCTCCTTATTATTAGCCAAGGTATTAATTACAATCGCGACTAAACCCAGTGACCCAAGCGTTAGAGCAAAGGCGCTAATAATAGTATTTACGTCAAACGCGAGTACAAAGTAAAACGAGGTAATTATAGTACCCAGTGCACTGCCAAGCGTACTTACAAAGTATAAACGCCCAGCCACTTGGCCGCTTTTATCGCTATCGGTTACCAGTAAGCGCACAGAGTAGGGCGAGATCATGCCTAAAATAACGGTAGGTATAAAAAATAAAGCAGTTGACGCTAAGAGTGAGCCGTAGCGGCTATCTTCAATATGGGTAAATATAAATTCCATGATTGGCTGCGAAAATAATGTAATAGGCACCACCATAATGCTGGCTATTAAAAATATTAAACCATATTTGGTAAGTGATGCATTTTTAGTGCTGAGTTTACCGCCAAGTAAATACCCAAAAGATAAACTAAGCATAAATACTGTAATTATACTGCCCCAAATATGTACGCTACTACCAAAAAAAGGGGCGAGAATTCTCCCTCCTAAAAGTTCAATCCCCATAATGCAAAAACCGCTGCAAAAAGCTAAAAAGTAAATTAACGCGTTTGTTTTTATGCTCATGTAATTATCGTTATGTAACTTAAGTAGAACACTATACTAACGTGATGACACGGCAGTCGCTAGTGCATTAATTAATCGCTCAGTGATTTTTTAAAAAGAAGTTTTGTTATAAAGTAACACATGCTACAATTTTGTTATACTATAACACTTGCTTAGTTAATCAATCACATGAAGTACTCTTTAATTTATTTAGCCTGCCTAGGAATTAGTGCGCCCAGTATTGCGCAAGATCAAAAAGAAGAAATCGAAAAAATATCTGTCACTTATAAACAAGCTTATCGCGGTGATATTCCTCAAAAGCAAATGCCACAATCTATAGTTAGTATTAATAGTGCTGAGCTTAATAAAAAAGGAATTACTCAACTACAAGATGCGCTTGATTTTTCAGCTAGTATTTCACGTAAAAACAATAGCGGTGCATTGTGGGATAGCTTTTCTATTCGTGGCCTTTCGGGTAACGAAAATATGCCATCGGGCTATTTAGTTAATGGCTTTAGCGGTGGGCGTGGTTTTAGCGGCCCGCGTGATGTATCTAACATTGATTACATTGAAGTACTAAAGGGCCCAGGTTCAGCACTTTATGGGCGATCAGAGCCAGGCGGTACTGTAAATATTGTAACTAAAAAGCCACAGTTTGATTCACAAGGCGAGATAAAACTAAGCTTAGGCAGCGACAGTTTTAATCGCGTTGAAGGCGATTATACTCAAGGCATTAACGACACCACCGCGTTTAGAATAAATGGCGCATGGCAAGATAGTGACAGCTACCGCGATGAGGTATACACCAATAAAAAGGTGATTACGCCGTCTATTTATCATCAAATAAACGCATCGACCAGTGTAACTTATGAGTTTGAATACGTAGATTTAGCTCAGCTATTCGACCGTGGTATTGTTGTACTCGATAACGATTTTGACACAGTACCAAGCTCGCGCTATTTAGGTAACCCAAACGATGGAGACACGCAGGTTTACTCTCGAGGCCACCAAATTACGTTAAATCACGATATTAACGATGAATGGTCACTCGTTGTAGGTGCAAATTATCGAGACTCTAGCTTAACGGGTTTTTCGTCAGATGCAGAACTTGCACCGTCACGCCAATCGTTATTTGACGATGGCCGCACACTTACCCGCCAGCAGCGCTATCGCGACTACGAAGTAGAAGATTTAAGTGTAAAGTTTGAAGTTAGTGGAAGTTTAGATACAGCCGGCATTTCGCATCATTTATTAATAGGTATTGATGCATATAAATACGATTTGCGCACGGCGCTTTCTCGTTATCGTGGCGGTAATGGCACTTATACTATTGATATTTTTGAGCCTGATTATTCTGGTGAACGTCCTGCTGTTTCGCTACTTTATGAAAATGATGAAGAGCAGAATGCTTACGGTATTTACATTCAAGATCAAATGGATATCACTGATAAGTTTAAACTTTTACTTGGTCTTAGATTTGATAGCGTAGACCAAGATATTTTAGAAACCAACAGCGGTGTATTTTCAACCAGTTCTGAGAGCCAAATAAGCCCACGCGTTGGCGTAGTGTACGCACTAAATAATACTATAACCTTTTACAGCAGTTACTCTGAAGGCTTTTTACCACTGAGCGGTACTGATGCAAACGGCGACCCGTTTGGCTTTGAGTACAGCGACTCGTTTGAAGTTGGTGCTAAGTTTGAATACCTAGGTGTAAACGGTACTGTGGCATTTTTTGATGCTTCTAAAAGTAATATGTTAGTAGCAGACCCCGTAAACGTTGGTTTTTCGGCTCCCATTGGTAAAGCTGATAGCAAAGGGTTTGAGCTTGATTTAAATACCTATATTACCGATGCAACAGCATTTAACTTATCGTACGCCTATATAGATGCCACCACAGCAAACGACATTATTAATGCCGATTGGGGCGTGCCAATAGAAAAAGGCAGCCCACTGGTAAATGTACCAAAAAACAATCTAAACCTTACACTTAGCCATCAAACAGCATTAATGGGTAAAGAGCTTGAATTTGGTGCAAGTTACCAATATACCAACAGCCGCCTAGGTGATGCCGCAGATTTGAGCTTTAGACTACCAAGTTACCAATTGGTCGGCCTGTTTGGTCAATTAAATCTAACAAATAAAACAGAATTAAATGTGAGTATTAATAACATTTTTAATGAAGACTATGCTCAAAGTAGTTACAACGCTTTGTGGGTTTATCCGGGGGCGCCTACGCAATTTAAAATGTCGATAGCTTATAATTTTTAATAGCTTAGCTTATTAAGCTTTTAAACAGTTTTCATCCTAAAGCGTCTTAATTTAATAATTAAGGCGCTTTTTTATTTAAATTAAGGTTTCTTAAGTTTTCTTTAAGTTTCGCTCGCTAAGTTACAAACATACACTTTATATGAGCGATGTTTATGCAATTAGCACACCTACCTTCATCACCCGTTTATATTCAAAATAACTCATGCTTTGTTAGTGCTCGCATTAATGATGAGCATAGAAGTGCGTTAGAAAACACAGTTAAAGAAGGGTTTTTAGTCGCTTACAACGCCACGCTTACCTCTTTTATGCCATTACTTTGCCAATATACGACAAACGAAGGGCAATGCACATTGGGTTTAAGGCAAGCAACAGCTCCTCTATTTATAGAGCAATACTTAGCACAGCCCATTGAGCATTTTTTACCTGAGAACACTCAGCGTAATAAAGTATTTGAGCTTGGCAATCTATGCTCTACACATCGCAAAGCAACGCTTGGGCATTTTATTGTTGTTAATGAAGCCCTGCAAAGTGTAGGAGCAAAACATTTAGTATTTTGCGCCACTAAAAAAGTACGTGCACTGCTGCGCTTATTAGGCGTTAACTGCACTGAAATTGCTGTGGCAAACAGTTTTGTTGTGGAGCATCCGCTAAGTTGGGGAAGTTACTACGCTAATCAGCCTACCGTATGCGTTGTGAGTTTAGAGCAAGCTCACCAACAAGTATTAAATACCTCAATGCTTTATAGTTTGATGCAGCAAAACCACTCAAATATCAATTCTTTGGTAAATGCGTTGGTGAACGTATGAATTACTATAATACCCATGCAATATCGCCATTAATTATTGCTTATAATAAAGAACAAACACTTGAAATTAACGGGGATGAGTTTAACCAGCAAATACAAAAAGTAGTAAAAATACTACATAGCTTTAACGGCAAATGTATCGCTTATAAGCTCGATAATACGCCAGCTTGGCTTGTTATTGATGCCGCTGCTGCAGTTTCTAATAAAGTGGCTGTGCCAATTGCTCACTTTTTTAGTGAACAACAAACTCAATATGTACTAGCTCAATGTGGCGCTAATGTATTTATGAGCGACACACTAAACCCTTTATTTGGGGAGCCGGCTGCATCAATTACTTTATTTGAGTGTTACACATTATATATTTACGAAATCGTTGTAGCTAACCCCGGCAGTTATTTTCCAGAAACTCAAAAAGTAACATTTACGTCAGGATCAACCGGGCAACCAAAGGGCGTGTGTTTATCTGCAAAGAGTCAAATGCAGGTAGCGCAATCTCTGTGCGATAAAATTAACATTAAAAAGCCTGTTCATTTGTGTTTATTACCACTTGCTGTATTGCTTGAAAATATAGCCGGTGTGTATGCCCCTTTAAAAAGTGGCGGTACAGTGCATTTAATGCCGTTAAATGAATTAGGCTTTGTTGGTACTGCATTAAAACAGCCCGCACAGCTTATAGCTGCTATTGATAAAGTTAAGCCAAATACGCTTATTTTAGTGCCTGAACTATTAGCATGCTTAGTTACTTTTGCAGAAGATGGGTGGCAACCGCCTAGTTCGTTACAGTTTATTGCCGTAGGTGGTGCGCTTGTCAGCGAAATGCTATTAACCAAAGCGCGTAGCTTAAATTTACCGGTATACCAAGGCTATGGGCTGTCTGAGGCGGCATCTGTAGTTAGTTTAAATACACCCACAAACGATAACATCCACAGTGCCGGCTCTGTGTTACCTCATATTCAAACCAAAATTGAAAATGGTCAGCTTTTTATAAAAGGCGATTTGTTTTTAGGTTACTTAAACCATCAACCTCACAACAAAAACCAGTGGTATGCAACCGGCGATCTAGTCGAGCAGCGTCAAAATACTTTATTTATTAAAGGCCGACTAAAAAACCTAATTATTACCAGCATGGGTCGTAACATCAGTGCCGAGTGGCCTGAATCACTATTACTCAGTCAAAGCGGTATTTTACAAGCCGTTGTGTTTGGTGAGGGGCGACCTTTTCTCAGTGCCATTATTTACGCCGATACAAAGCTAAGTAACCCAGTGTTAGCGCAGTACATTAACGAAATTAATAAACAACTACCCGACTATGCACGAATTCAAAAGTGGCATCGTTTAGCTGCCCCATTAAGTGTGCAACAAAGATTATTAACAACAAATAATCGCCCAAAACGAAATGCCATAAGTAAGCAGTACCATGCTGTGTTTGAGCAATTTTACCGACTTGGAGAAGTAATTAATGAGTGATTTTTTTAACATCCTTAAAGAGCAAACTAAACAAGAGCAAAACTATCTGCTTGCAGCGCCTATTATTCAGCGTGTTTTTAAAGGCGAAGCATCACTTGAAGAATACGCCTCGTTTTTAGCACAAGCGTATCACCATGTTAAGCACACCGTGCCATTAATGATGTCGGTTGGTGCGCGATTAACCGACGATCAAGAATGGCTGCGCGAAGCCGTCGCAGAATATATTGAAGAAGAGATTGGTCATCAAGAGTGGGTACTTAATGACATTGCAGCATGTGGGTTTGACAAAGAAACAGTACGGTGTAGTCAGCCGCAATTTGCTACCGAAATGATGGTGTCGTATGCGTACGACTCCATTGCACGTAAAAATCCGTTGAGCTTTTTTGGCATGGTGCATGTGCTTGAAGGCACTTCTATAGCGCTTGCTGATGGCGCGGCTTCAAACATTGCAAATGCTGTGGGCTTACCTAAAAAAGCATTTAGTTATTTAACCTCTCACGGCGCGCTTGATATAGAGCATGTAAAGTTTTTTGAAAACCTAATGAATCAAATAACAGACGAGACGGATCAACAAGCCATAATTCATGGTGCAAAGCGCTTTTATCGTTTATACGGCGATATATTTCGTGGACTCGATGACGAACCATTTTTTAAAGCAAGTGTACAAGGCAAATTGGTATGAGTAGTTCTTTGTGTGTGCTCACTGGTGCAACAGGCGGAATAGGGCAAGCGATTGCTAAAGCCCTATATGCAAAAGGGTGGAAGTTACTGCTTGTAGGGCGAAATACCCAAGCCCTTGAAAAACTGAGCCGTGCATGCCCAGACAGTGAAATATTTACGGGCGATTTAACCGACGATACAACACGTATTAACCTAGCAATAAAAGCCAAGCAACTCGGCGGCGTTAAATTACTTATTAATAACGCAGGTATAAATACAATGCAAAGCCTTGAGCACACAAGTAATGAGCAAATAGATAATATGCTCATTACTAATTTGTCGGTGCCTATTAAATTATGCCAGCTATTTTTAGGGCAGTTAGCGTATACCAAAGGCACTATTGTTAACGTGGGATCATCGTTTGGCAGTATTGGCTACCCGTTTCAAACGCTTTATTGCGCCAGTAAATTCGGTTTACGTGGCTTTACAGAAGCGCTCTCTCGTGAGCTTAACGGCTCAGGCATTAAAGTGACCTATTTAGCACCAAGAGCAACAGATACATCTATTAATAGCAGTAAAGCGCGGGCAATGAATAAAGAGCTCGGCAATAAAATGGACTCGCCAGAATTAGTTGCTCAAGAGTTATTAGCTCTTATAAGTTCAAACCAAACAAGGCGCTTTATTGGTTTCCCTGAAAAATTATTTGCACGCATAAATGGCGTATTCCCAAGCGTTGTTGATAACGCTATTGCAAAGCAACTTCCTAAAATTAAACGTTTTTTAAGTTAACAAACACACAAGGGCAAAATTATGTATAAATTTACACTCACATTTTATTTAATACTAACCTCTGTATTTGCAACTGCAGTACACGCAGATGAAGCGCAAGACTTAACCGATATTCAACAAAAGTGGGCAATTGCTAATTACGAACTTGAAGACGATGCGCAAATAGACGCGTTTACGCAACTAAGTGAGCAAAGCGCATTATTTGTTAAAAACTATCCAAGCTCAGCGCAAACACATATTTGGAATGGCATTGTGTTAGCTAGTTTTGCTGGCGCAAAAGGGGGCTTGGGCGCACTTGGTTTAGCAAAAGAAGCAAAAGCGTCACTCGAAAATGCACTCTCGATTGATGGCACTGCATTAAATGGCTCAGCTTACGCAAGCCTTGCAACGCTTTATAGCAAAGTACCTGGCTGGCCAATTGGTTTTGGTGATGACGACAAAGCTGAAAAATTATTTAAACAAGCGCTCGCTTTTAATCTCGAAGGCATTGATACTAATTACTTATACGGTGAATACTTGTATGACGAAGGCGATTATAAACAAGCTAAAGCACGACTACTTGTAGCACAAGCTGCTGGGATTCGTGATACTCGGGCAAAAGCAGATAAATATCGTCAACAAGCAATAAGTCAGCTATTGGCAAAAGTAGATAAAAAATTAAAAAGATAAACACATAATGCATTTATTACTCGTTGAGGACGATCATTTAGTGGCGCAAGGGCTTATTCGCTCTTTGCGCCAAGAGGGCTACAGCGTAGAGCACAGTGGCACAGTAAAGCACGCCTTAGAGTGCCTTTCTAGTGGTGAGATTGAGCTTGTTATTCTCGATTTAGGATTGCCTGATGGCGACGGTTCGCAAGTTTTAAAGCATATTAAAGCGCAAAAAAAAGTTATTCCTGTGGTTATTTTAACTGCTCGCGGCAGTATTGACGACAAAGTCCAAGGGCTCGATATGGGGGCAGATGATTACCTTGCAAAGCCGTTTGACCCCGCTGAGCTATTTGCCCGTTTACGTGTAGCAAGTCGGCGTATTAACCAAACACAATCAAGCTTATTACGCTGTGGTGATGTAGTAATGGATACCTCTGCTCATACAGTTAAACTAAGTGGGCAGTCACTTACACTACCTCGAAAAGAATACATGCTTTTAAAAGCGCTAATGGAAAATCAGGGAAGGGTACAGTCAAAACAACAACTCGAAAACAAACTTTACCAATGGGGTGAAGAAGTCGGCTCTAATGCCATAGAGGTGCATATTCATCATCTTCGTAAAAAATTCCCTAGTGATTTTATTAAAACCTTACGTGGCATTGGCTACGTGGTTGGTAAGCGTTAGAGTGTATTTGTTTTTCGAGGTTGAAAATGTCAATTCGTAAACGTCTGACCTTAATTTTACTTTCAATGATGGTGCTAACTTGCTTTTTAGCATTAGTAAAAGGCTATCAAAAAAGTATGCACCACGGTGAAAGTTTGCTTGATGATGAACTTAAAATAGTGGCTGGCGTTTTAATTGAGCAACCATTGGCACTAAGCACAGATGCAGTACAAGTAAGTAATAATAGCGCTCAGTTGTTGTATCAAATTTGGCAAAATAATAATTTACTTAGTGGCTCATCGAGTTTAACGAATAACCAAATTAGTTTTAGCGAGGGCTTTCAAACGGCCAATGTAGCAGGGCAGCGTATGCGGGTATTTGTGATGAGTAAAAACACCCGTAAAGTCATCGTTGCTGAACCTATGGCAAAGCGTTTTGAATTAGCTGAAGCCGTTATTTTATCTGCAATGTTACCTATGCTTTGGGCAGTCCCTCTGCTTGCTATTTTTATTAGCTTTTTTGTTAAATACGCATTAGCCCCTCTTACCCGATTATCTAAGCAGTTGGCGTCTCGCCAAGCGAATGACTTTACGCCAATTAACTGGCAAGTAACCGACGAGGAAATTAAACCGGTTATTAATCGTTTAAACGACTTATTTAAACGCGTAGAAACTGCCTACTTACGGGAGCGCTTTTTTGCCTCAGATGCAGCTCACGAATTACGTACCCCGCTTAGTAGTTTAAAAATTAATGTACATAATTTGGCTAATAAACAAAGTAATCTGCAAGACCATCAAGAATTACAAGCTATGTCGCAAGGCATTAATCGCTTAAGTAATATTGTTGAGCAAATGCTTATTTTAGGACGTACTCAGCCTGAACAATGGCAGAGGCAATTTAGCGAACAATCATTGCTAACGATTACTCAGCAAGTCGTATCGGAGCAATACGACAAAATAGATGAAAAAAACCAAACCATTAGTCTTGAAGGCGATGATTTTGTAATTAATGGTGATGAGTTTACATTAACCACGCTTATCGCTAATTTACTTAGCAATGCCATAAAATACACACCCAATAATGGTCAAATTATAATTAAATTAGTATCAAGTAATAACGGCTTTAGTTGGCAAATTGATGATTCTGGTGCGGGTATGACTGAAGAGCAAAAAGAGCGAATATTCAATCGTTTTTATCGAGTAGGTGGCGATCAGCATCCATCAGGCGAGCAAGGTGCTGGTTTAGGTATGGCGATTGTTCAACATATAATTGCTATTTATGGCGCAAGTATTCATTTAGCGAATAGCCCTTTAGGTGGGCTAACCGTTAAGGTTACTTTTACAGGAGTAAAAAGTGACTAAACGTTTATTTAATCAGTGCCTTTGTTGTTTGCTATTTTTGTCGTTTAACGCGGCGAGTAAAGAGTACCTTATTGTTTTGAAAGATCATTTGTTTTATCCCTCGCAAATTACCATTCCCGCGAATAAAAAAGTAAAGCTATTGATAGAAAACCAAGATAGCACACCAGAAGAGTTTGATAGCTTTGATCTAAACAGAGAAAAAGTACTCTACCCAAACCGTAAAAGCATTATTTATATAGGACCGCTTAGTAAAGGGTATTACGAATTTTTTGGTGAGTTTTCGCCCAATACAGCAAGGGGTGTTGTAATAGTTAGTGATGAGGAGGCGCAGCATGCTAATAACTAGTTTAGTCATGAGCCTTAATCAATTGCTACCTGTGGCTATTTTATTAGTGCTACTACAAGTGGTTAAAAAACAAAGCGCTTTAAAAATAGGATCTGCTTTACTAATTGGCGCGCTCATGTCGTTTATGTACATGCAAAGTGCATCATGGGTGAGCCAGTGGTTTGAACACCAAGGGCTAGAGTACTCACAAATAGGGCTATGTATTACTATATTTATAGCCGTATTAGTATTTGCAATAAAGCAAAAATCAGCGGCTTTTTATATTGTTGTTATAAGCACAATAACATTGTATTTAAGCCACTATATTATTTACCTCACCAGTTTTTGGCAAAGTAATGATGCAGGGCAAAGCTTATTTATTGGCACTTTATTAGGTGTTGGAATTTGTTTAAGTTTTAGCGTATTGCTGTACTTTTTAATGAATGCAATTAAGCACCGCTTTGGTATGTATCCGCTTTTTACTTTGCTTGCTTTTAACAGCGCGGCTAAGTTATTAGTTGCACTGGATTTGGCAAGCCAAATAGACTTAATTACCAACACCGCAACCGTGTGGGATTTACGCGATGTATTAAGCGAAAACTCTGAGCTCGGGCGCGTACTGCGTGCTCTTGTTGGTTACGAGGCTACCCCTGATCTAATGAGTGTACTTATATATAGTACTAGTAGCGTGATATTTTTATCACTTTGTTATGTTATTTCGGCTTCAATATCTAAGGAACGTGTATGAAAGCACTCAACCTATATTTAGCGCTTAGCTTTACCGTTTTTTGTTTGTTGGTACTTTCAATCCCAGCAAAGGCCGATGGAATTGTTGTTGATAAGGTATATCACCCCTATATTTTACCTTTTGAGCGAGAGTTTGAATGGCGGTTAGTGTCGCACCAAACAGATAGTGGCAACATACTAGCGCAGCGTTTGGGTGGTGGCGGTGCTATTAACGATACAATGGCACTAGAAGGCTATTTAGTTGGTGAGCGAGATGACAACGGCGACTTTGGTTTAGAAGCTTATGAGCTTGAACTACGCTGGCAATTAATTGAGCAAGGTAAATTATGGGCTGATTGGGGGGCATTATTTGAGCTTGAAAAAAAACATAATGAAGATGTGTATGAAGCAACTTCGGGTTTTGTGATCGAAAAAGAGTTTGGCAAAACAAGCTTAACTATGAATGCTTTTTTGGTTTACGAGTGGGGGCAGGATATACAAAATGAATGGGAAAGCGAGTTTAGAGCGCAATATCGCTATCGCTATCGTTCTGCTTTTCAGCCATCTATTGAGGTGTACGTAGGTGAAGACTTTGTTGGCATAGGGCCTGGGTTTATAGGTTTGCAGCGTTTTGATGGACAAAAGCAGTTAAAATGGGAAGCGGGTTTTATCACTGAGATAAGCCAATCAGAAAAAAATCATAGTTTTAGGCTCGCATTAGAATTTGAATTTTAATAACCAAGGAAAGCGGTTTTGGTTGTTTATCACTCTGATTATAGATAGGTACTTGACATATTTTAAAAAATCTATATAGTGGGCTGCAGCTAGAAAGAAAGCATGTAAGCTATAAATCTCCATTTCGATGTTGTATAAGTAATACTTGTAGTACCGTCCTGAAGTTTTTAAAGTACCATCTCATTTTTTGCTACACCCGCTCTTATGAGCATATTTTTTATTTTATATCAGGATATTACAATGTCTAACATCGTATCAGGTACAGTTAAGTGGTTCAACGAGTCTAAAGGTTTTGGTTTCATCGAGCAAGAAAATGGCCCAGACGTTTTCGCACATTTCTCAGCAATCAAAAGCGAAGGTTTCAAAACTTTAGCTGAAGGCCAACGTGTAGAGTTTACTCTTTCACAAGGTCAAAAAGGTCCACAAGCTGATAACATCACAGCTGTATAATTTTACTTTTTAAGTAAAATGAAAAAAAAGCGCTTAAGGCGCTTTTTTTGTGTCTGAAATTTGACTCAACCTAAGCTGCACCTATTATTAATGTAAGTTCATCAGTAGGTATCGTTATCATTAAATCCTTCCTTATACTTGTTTTTATATTTATCAGTCATTACGCACAGGCTGAAGATTTCAAGCTCACGGTCTACACTGAGCACTTTTCGCCATACAATTTTGAAAACAAAGCGCGTCAACTTGTTGGCATAAATCTCGATATTGTAAAAGATGTATGCATTGCGTCAGACATTACCTGTGAATTTAAAATACTTCCTTGGAAACGTGCTTACAGCCTAGTCCAAAAAGAAAAGCATTCAGGTATTATCTCTATCGCTAAAACATCTCAAAGAACGCCTATTTTTAATTGGGTAGGGCCTTTGGCATCCAGTGAAACATTTTTTTATAAACTTAAAAAAAATACTCAGTTAAAAATGAATAGCTTAAATGAAGCAAAGCAGTTTTCACTTGCTATCGTAAGAGGGGATATTTACGAATCCATAATTAAAAAAGTAGGGTTTGAAGCAGGTAAAAACCTTTTGTCCATAGGTGATGAAAAGCAATATATGCACTTGTTTTTAAATAGTAAAATAGATTTGATTTTAGGCTCTGAATACACCATTGGTTATCAACTTTCGCCTTTTGGGTATAGTGAAGACGATGTCGTTAGGCTGCAGGAATTACCATTACCTGAGATAGCAGGTAACTACATCGCGTTTAATAAATCAGTACCCAATTACATTGTAGAGCGTTTTAATAGGGAGTTTGAAAAGCTTAAAAAGAAGGATAACTTTTCGGCTTATAAAAAACGTTATAAGCGCTAATGTTAGTACCAGTAAGGCAGCCCTTTCTTTTGCTTTATTTTTAAAAATGCAGCTTGCAGTGATTCTATTAAATGCATATCTGTTTTTTTATTCGCAGCTAAATAAGCATCAATTGTTAGCTCATCTATTTTATAAATAAACTTTAAGTGTGCTGGTTTGAGCTTTAGATAATCACTCATCTGCTGCATATATAAAGGATCGTCTACAATTAAATCTACTTTTTTAGCGAGTAGTAAAGAGTATGACTTTTGAATATCAGAGGTTAAAACAACTTCAAACCCCAGTTTTGCGAGGGTTTGTGTTGAAAAATCATTGCGCTGCATAGCAATTTTGTACACTTTGGCTTGTTCAGTAGTGTTTATAATAAGATCATCTCGCTCTGATAGGCCAATAAAGCCTAGTTCAAAACGTCCGACAGGTCCTATCCAATAAAATTTGTCTTCTCGCTCTACAGTGCGTGCAAGGCTGTATATAAAGGTATTTTTAAGCTCATCTGCAATTTTATAAGCACGTGCCCAAGGGTACATTTGAATGTTAGGTGTTAGATCAGCCTCAGCAAATATATCCCTAATAAATTGAGTACCTTCACCTGCTACCTCACCATCAATCAACACCTGGTTTGGCGGTGCTAACTCTGTAACAACAAGGATGGGTTCTTTTGCTTGAACATACACAGAGCAAATTAAAAAAAGAGAATAAAGAATATATTTCACAATAGCGGATCGTTAGTCGGTTAGCTTAAGTAATATAAGTGTGGCTGAAAATACGAAAAACACAAAAAATATTTATGTGACTTTGTTACTAAGATATTGGTTTATTTGAGTTATATATAACCATAAATAAGGTTAAATAGCTTAAAGGTGGGGGAGTGTATAAATGTGGAAGGCCTAAAACGATAAAAGGGCCTTGCGGCCCTTGGTGAAGTATCGTTCAAGTCAGATAGAGCTTTAACCCCTTAAAGCGCTATCCTCTTGTTTTGCAACACCGGTGTTCATCTCAATAAGTTTCTAAGCTAGCGAGAGGAAAAACCCAGCAATTGCTGCGCTCATAAGGTTAGCCATAGATCCTGCTAACACTGCTCTGAGCCCTAAGCGTGCGATATCCTTCCGCCGACTAGGCGCCATACCGCCTAACCCACCTAGTAAAATGGCTATCGATGATAAGTTAGCAAAGCCACATAGAGCAAAAGTAACAATTGCTTGTGTGTGCGCGCTTAACGTATCGCGATAATTTATAAAGTCTAAGTAAGCAACAAACTCGTTCACTACTATCTTTTGACCAATAAAGCTGCCGGCTATAATTGCTTCATCCCATGGCACACCTAGTAACCATGCAACAGGAGCAAATACATAACCTAATATTTCTTGAAGCGTTAATGTTGGGTAATCAAACCACCCACCAATACCACCTAATAAACCGTTTAGTAGTGCAATTAGCGCTACAAAAGCAAGTAACATTGCACCTACATTAAGTGCTAAATGCATACCGTTTGCTGCACCTGATGCAGCTGCATCAATTACATTTACAGGCTTATCTTCGTCATCTAAATCTAAATCAGCTAAGTTATCTTTAGGCGTTTCAGTTTCTGGCACAATCATCTTGGCCATTAAAAAACCACCTGGAGCAGCCATAAAGCTCGCTGCTATTAAATACTTAAGATCTACGCCAATAATAACGTAACCGGCCATTACAGAGCCTGCCACAGTGGCTAAGCCACCTACCATCACTGCAAACAATTCCGATTTAGTCATTGTTGCTATAAATGGCTTAACTATTAGCGGTGCTTCAGTTTGGCCAACAAAAATATTTGCTGTCGCTGAAAGCGATTCTGTGCGAGAGGTTTTCAATAATTTTTGTAAACCGCCGCCTAAAATCCTAATTATCCAATCCATGATGCCAAGGTGATACAACACAGCAACAAGTGCTGAGAAAAACACGATAACGGGCAAAACTTGAATCGCAAAAATAAAACCTAATGTGTCTTGTGAGGCAAGTGGGCCAAACAAAAACCCAATACCGTCGTTTGCATAACCAATAACCGACGATACGGCTGCTGACATGCTCGTTAACACATTTTTTCCTGCTTCAAAAAACAGGACAAAACCGCCAATAACTACTTGCATCGCAAATGCTATACCAACGGTTCTTAAATTAATTGCCTTGCGATTAGTTGATGCCGCAAAGGCAATGCTTAGTAGCACACACATGCCCACTAAGCTCATAAATGTTGTCATACAAATGTTTCCCGTTGTTATTCTTGTAGTAAATATTTTATCTTACTTTTTATTATATCAATCGCAACGCGGTTCATACCGCCTCGAGTCACAACTAAATCTGCGTTATGCTTAGAAGGCTCAATAAATTGATAAAACATCGGTCTAACAGTTGCTTGATACTGCTCAACAACAGATTGTAATGTTCTGCCTCGTTGCTCCATATCACGTTGCATACGACGCATTAAGCAAATATCTAAAGGCGTATCTATAAACACCTTAATATCAAATTCTTTATTAAGCGCTTTGTCACTCAATAATAAAATACCTTCAACAATGAGTATTTTAGCAGCAGGCACTCGGCGAGTTTTCTCGCTACGTGTATGCTGTGCATAATCATACGTTGGTACTTCAACTGAATTTCCACTACGAAGCTGTGTTAAATGCTCAAGCATTAACGCATGTTCAAATGCATCAGGATGGTCGTAATTCGTTTGCGTACGATGCGCCATCGGTAAATGCGACTGATCCTTGTAGTAAGCATCTTCTTCAATAATGGCGATAGCGCCTGGTTCAAGCTCATTAACCAATTCATTGTATATAGTTTGGCTAAAAAGAGATTTGCCCGACGCAGACGCGCCTGCAATAGCTATAATAGTAGTTCGTGTCACTAAAGTTCTCACCCACACAGAAGGATATATTGTTGGTAGATCACAATAGCAAAAAAGACACGATTAATCTCTTTTGCTTCGCTTAAGAATGCAAATTTATAATGTTTAGGTTTTATGAAACAGGACTTTTGTCCTGTACGGAAAAATCGATCAGCGGATAAAGTAACCACCTAGAATCAAAGTGAGATCAAAATGGCAAGAGCAATTATCTTAATGGCAGATAGCCTAGGAATCGGTGCAGCACCAGATGCAGATAAATTCGGCGATCTTGGGGCTAATACATTCGCTCACTTACTAAAAGCATATTACGACGAAACAGGCGCTGCATTATCGCTTCCTAACCTATCAAAACTTGGGTTAGTGGATGCATGTGAAGCTGCCGGTGGAGAACCGTGTTTAATTTCAGACCGCCAAGCTTCTCAAGGGGCATGGGGTTACGCTAAAGAATTATCTAGCGGAAAAGACACGCCATCAGGTCATTGGGAAATGGCAGGAGTACCTGTGTTATTTGATTGGGGATATTTCCCAAAAACACAGCCAAGTTTCCCACAAGAATTTATAGACGAGTTTATAGCTCGTACTGGTATTCCTGGCATTTTAGGCAACTGCCATGCATCGGGAACAACCATTTTAGAACAGCTAGGTGAAGAGCACGTAAAAACAGGTAAACCAATCTGTTACACCTCAGCTGATAGCGTGTTTCAAATAGCCGCGCATGAAGAGTCATTCGGCCTAGAGAAGCTTTATCAAGTTTGCGAAATCGCACGGGCGCTACTTGATGAAATGAATATAGGACGAGTGATTGCGCGGCCATTTTTGGGTTCAAATAGCCAAGACTTTGCTCGAACGGGTAATCGTCGCGACTATTCAGTGCTTCCGCCAGCACCAACATTGCTAGATGTGTTAGCAAAAGACGGCGGCGAAGTAATTAGTATTGGTAAAATTTCAGATATTTACGCGCATCAGGGCATAACCCAAAAGCATAAAGCACCTGGGCTTATGAACTTGCTAGAAAAAACCAGCGAAGTAATGAAAAGCGCACCAGATCATAGCTTAATCTTTACTAACCTAGTTGATTTTGATGAAAAATTTGGTCATCGCCGTAACCCAGTAGGTTATGCAAAAGCATTAAAAGAATTTGATGACTATTTACCAACTATACTAAAACAGTTAAACGCAGATGATATATTAATGATCACTGCAGATCACGGTTGTGACCCAACCTTTCCAGGTTCTGAGCACACTCGCGAATACGTACCGGTTATTGCATATAAACCAGGTATGAGTAACACACCTCTAGGTGAACGCAACAGCTTTGCAGATATCGGTCAAACACTGGCACAGTGGTTTAACTTATCTGCGCTTGATTACGGCGACAGTTTTTTAAATGAGCTAACAACGCCAAATAAAAAGGAAAACAATTAATGAGTACTCCGCATATCAGTGCAAACGTTGGTGATTTCGCCGAAACAGTATTAATGCCAGGCGATCCGCTACGTGCGCAATATATTGCTGAAAACTTTTTAGATGATGCAGTACAAGTTACAGGTGTTCGTAACATGTACGGTTTCACTGGTACTTACAAAGGTAAGCCAGTAAGCATCATGGGTTCAGGCATGGGCATTCCATCAATGTCTATTTATGCACGTGAGCTAATTGTAAGCTTTGGCGTTAAAAATATTATACGTATTGGTACGTGTGGTGGTATTGGCACAGATATCAAAATCCGTGACGTAATTTTTGCACAAGGTGCAAGCACAGATTCAAACGTAAACCGTGCACGTGTTCGTGGCTACGATTTTGCTGCTATTGCTAACTTTGACCTACTTTTAAACGGTGTAAACGCCGCTAAAGAGCTAGGAATAGAAGCAAAAGTAGGTAACGTATTTACAACCGACACTTTCTACCAAGCAGACGACTCGTTCTACAAAGACTTAGACAAGTTAGGCATGCTAGCAGTAGATATGGAAACAGCCGGTTTATATGGCGTTGCAGCTGAATACGGCGCAAACGCAATGGCATTATTTACAGTAAGTGACCACGTAATCACCGGTGAAGCAACACCTGCTGATGAGCGTCAAAGCACGTTTAACGAAATGGTTAAAATTGCATTAGAGTCAATAGCTTAAATAATACATAACAGTTCCTTGGTAACGTATTCACTAAGTTTTGGAGACACGCCCAAAGTGAAGTGAGACTAACCTCCAAAGCCGCATTTTATGCGGCTTTTTTTATGCCTGAAGAAAACTGATTGCAGCTTCTAATTACTTATACCAATTCGCTTAATTAAGTGATCTATTTTGAGGATGGAAAAACGTGTTGATAGCTAGGCAAAAAATTCGCTATTTAGTTGTTCTAAATGAGAATTTTTTAACGCAGGTAGCGACACGTTTAGCCCCTAAAATGATTAAGTATTATTTCGGGTTGGTATTAATTCAACCATCTAAAAACTGCGTTTTTAAACGCCTGCAAGCAGCGCGTCTACAGGTAAATTAAACTGCTGAGTGTAAGTTTTCCACGTAGGCGCAGAGCTTGCTCGCGCGAGAAGCACTTAAGCTAACTACTCTAAAAGCGCAGCATCTCTAAACCTATTTGTGTATAACAGCCCTAAAAAACAATATGCACGCAGAGAAGAAAAGGAGGAGCAAATGAGAAGAGCAAAACCAATGCTGACTCGGCATTATAAAAGTACAAGCGTTGCTTTAAAAGCTTGTAACCTGCGCGAATAGCTGTGTTTATACCAAGTTTAGAGTATGACTTGTTGCTCATGTTAGAAGCACAGTTTCTGATTGTTTTTATTATTTTAACTTCTAAGCTCTTCTCTAAAAGCGCAGCGTCTCTAAACCTCTTTGTGAATTAATCACTTTTGATCTTAGCTCTACGCTAGAGCTGAGTTTGTAGAGCGCAGTTAAGCTTCTAATTACACAACAAACTTTACCTTTAAAAACAAAAAAAGGGCCAAGGCCCTTTTTTATGGTGTTGCGCCTAATCATACAGGCCAAATTCTGAGTGCTTAAACAACTTCACCAGCCACTATCGTATTAAAGCTGTCGTTGTCATGCAGGCTTGCAAATGCGCTCTCATGTAATAATTCATTACGTAAGTTTGGAGAGTATTCAAGTGCCATTTTAATATCGGCTAAGGCATCAGCATGCTTATGTGTTAGTGCATAAGCACATGCTCGTTGCCAATAGGCATAACCATAGTCACTATCTATATCAATAGCTTGATTACACAGCTCAATGGCTTGTGCTGTTTCATTAATTTCTAGTAGTGCATCGGCTTTATAAGCAATGGCTTCCACATCTTCAGGTTTGCGATTGAGTATTTCGTCAAAAATTTCAATTTTATTTGCAAAATCACTTTCTAGGTTTGCGCGCATCCACAACGAATGAACTTCGTTAGTCACCGATATGCGCTCTTGGTTGCTGAGTATTTCTTCTGAGCGAACGCGTAGTTTTTCTTCAAGAATTTTTAATCGGTCTTCATACTCGTCTGTAATTACACTCACACGCGTATTTACAATATCTTCTACTTTGTTTTTAACATCGCGCAACGAGTTCCAACCCACTAAAACTAAAATCGACGCCGTAGCGGTAATTATAAAAAACACATTATTAATGGTGTCTGTAGTGTACGTTAATGCGCGATCGGCAGTATCAAGCTGCGCATGAGTAACCTGCTTAGTTACATCTTCACGAAGCTTTTGCTGATCTTGCCTAACTGCTTTTAGCTCATCTAATATGTAGCGCTCCATTAGCGGCTTATACATAGGCTCTTTGAGTTGTTGAAGAGCTTGTTGCTCTTGTTGTGCTGTAGGTGAAGCTGGTTGCTTTTCAGCAGAGTTCACTATGCCTGAAAACAAATTTAAACAAACAAAAAGTACAGATAGGTAATAACGCATTGGTACGCCTAATTAAATTAATTACTGTAATAACTTTAACATGCAGGGCTTAATGGCACTAGGGCGTGTTGTTCTTTGTGGATTAAAATTGACCTAATTTAGATAGGAGCAATAGTTGTAAAATTTATTTAGCCTAGTGAGCTTAGCAATAATAGGGTAAAGCGTGAGCATATTACCCATGCTCAGGTAATTTGAGTAAAAATAGACAAAAAAAAACCAGCTCAAGGTGAGCTGGCAAAAACTGCTTAAAACAACAATATGTCGTAGGGATTCACAGGAGAACAACTTCATACTAACTGAATCTTTATGAACAAATACTTAATTTAATTCAACTAGTTAAAAATATAAGAATACTCAAAGTATTCGGTTTATAAAGTAAAGGTGCATTGGGCTTAAGTAATGCACCTTTATCATTATAACTATCTAACTACAATTTCATGGTGAAGGGGGGTATTCCAATGTGCGCTTTAGTAAACTAAAGCCACTTTCAAACCCTTCACATACCATTACGCCGAAATTTTTCAATTCGATCACAGGTCTAGTAAAAAGATCAAGGTTAATTCACCGATATTTAAATTTTTATTTTGCGTAATGCTTTATATGCGCGCCATCTGACTTTTTTACTATTATTTTAAACGCGACTTTAAGCCTATTGTTAAATACATCATTAACGTAAGGGCAATCAAAAATATAAATTGGAGCAATCGTTTTAAATAGTATGTTGAGGCTGGCGTAGCATAATTTATACGCCTATATTAAGGATACGTAAGCACTTAGGTAGGCACGCTGAGTAAAAAGTAAGCCTATTAAATAAAAATAACCGTTACTTTTTAAAAAGTTATAAACACATAAGCAATAATACTGATTGTTTAAGTATTTTACTTTTCTATTTTAAGGATTTCACAATGAGCAAGCCAACAGCGGGTAAATGCCCTGTTATGCACGGTAGTAATTCAGTTGTTTCTAAAGTAAACACCGATTGGTGGCCAAACACACTCAACTTAGACATTCTTCATCAACACGATACTAAATCAAATCCATACGGCACTAATTTTAACTACGCAGAAGAATTTAAATCTCTAGATTTAGACGAAGTAAAAGCCGACTTAAAAACCTTTATGACCGACAGCCAAGATTGGTGGCCTGCCGATTGGGGCCATTACGGTGGTTTAATGATTCGTATGGCATGGCACTCAGCGGGTACGTACCGTTTATCTGATGGTCGTGGTGGCGCAAGTACCGGTAATCAACGTTTCTCGCCTTTAAATTCATGGCCAGATAACGCAAGCTTAGATAAAGCACGCAGACTTTTATGGCCACTTAAGAAAAAATACGGTAACAAACTCTCATGGGCCGATTTATTTATTCTTGCTGGTAATATGGCATACGAATCAATGGGTCTTAAAATTTATGGTTTTGCGGGCGGCCGTGAAGACATTTGGCATCCAGAAAAAGATATTTACTGGGGTGCAGAAAAAGAATGGTTAGCACCAAGTGATGAACGCTACGACAATGTAGAAAAACCAGACACCATGGAAAACCCATTAGCCGCAGTACAAATGGGCCTAATTTACGTTAACCCTGAAGGTGTTAATGGTATACCAGATCCACAAAAAACGGCAGATCACGTACGTGAAACATTTGCTCGCATGGCGATGGACGATGAAGAAACCGCAGCGCTAACAGTGGGCGGCCATACAGTAGGTAAAACTCACGGTAATGGTAAAGCAGAGCACTTAGGTCCAGAGCCAGAAGCAGCAGACGTACACGAGCAAGGTTTAGGTTGGAACAGCACCAAAGAAGGCGGCTTTGGTCGTCATACTGTAACTTCAGGCCTTGAAGGCGCATGGACCACACACCCAACTACATGGGATAACGGATACTGCCACTTACTTTTAAATTACGAATGGGAATTAACAAAAAGCCCAGCTGGCGCTCATCAGTGGGAACCTGTAAATATTAAAGAAGAAGACAAACCAGTAGACGTAGAAGATCCATCAATTCGTTTAAACCCAATGATGACCGATGCCGATATGGCCATGAAAGTGGACCCTGCGTACCGTAAAATTATTGAGCGTTTTTATAACGACTTTGAATACTTCTCTGATGTATTTGCACGCGCATGGTTTAAGCTAACTCACCGCGATTTAGGTCCTAAAGCATGTTACTTAGGTAAAGATGTACCAAGCGAAGACCTAATTTGGCAAGATCCTATTCCAGCAGTTGATTACACATTATCAGACGATGAAATCACTAGCTTAAAAGCACAGCTACTTGATTGCGGTGTAAGTGCAAGTGATTTAATAAATACAGCGTGGGATAGTGCACGTACGTATCGTGGTTCTGATAAACGTGGTGGCGCAAATGGCGCACGTATTCGTCTAGCACCACAAAAAGATTGGCAAGGTAATGAGCCAGAGCGCTTAGCAAGTGTGCTTAGTGCCCTTGAAAAAGTACAAGCGGGTTTATCTAAACCAGTAAGCATGGCCGATTTAATCGTTTTAGGTGGCACAGCGGCTGTAGAGCAAGCTGCAAAACAAGCCGGTGTTGATGTAGCAGTACCATTTGCACCAGGACGAGGAGACGCAACAGACGAAATGACTGATGCAGAATCGTTCGATCCGCTTGAGCCTGTTCATGATGGATTTAGAAACTACCTTAAAAATGACTTTAGCGTATCCTCAGAAGAGCTATTGTTAGAGCGCAGCCAATTAATGGGCTTAACAGCACCAGAAATGACTGCACTTATGGGCGGCATGCGTGTACTAGGCACAAACTACGCAGGCACTAAGCATGGTGTATTTACTGATAATGTAGGCACGCTATCTACCGACTTTTTTGTAAACCTAACCGACATGGCTAACAACTGGAAGCCACTAGAGCCAGGTATATATAATATTGTTGAGCGCAAAACAGGCACCATTAAATGGACTGCCACACGCGTAGATTTAGTGTTTGGTTCAAACTCTATTTTACGTGCCCTAAGTGAGTTTTATGCACAAGACGATAATAAAGAACGTTTTGTACATGACTTTGTAAATGCATGGGTAAAAGTAATGAACGCAGACAGGTTCGATCTTAAATAATCTGTACGCTAAATAAAAACGGGGGAGTATTGAATACTCCCCCGTTTTTTATGCGTTTTAATTTCACGGCTAGATAAGCCCGCTTTTTTTAAAGCAATAAAACTTATAAAAGTGCAAAAAGCTTTTGTAGTTGTGGCATATATTCGCTCACAAGTTCAAGGTTGTTTTCGCTTACTAAAGATTCTGTAGACTCCTCAGCTGCGCTTGACGATTTACCAAACGAACCCATTAATGAGCTAGCGCCTTTATCTTTAGCACTTTTCATACTTTGAAAACCGCCCATTACTTTATTAGCAGTTTCTTGATTATCAGCAGAAAGGCCCGACTTAAGATTTTCGATATAAGCCATTGATACTTCAGAACCTACAGTTACTAGCTGCTCTGGCGTAAAACCGTAACGGTTTGTAACACTCGCAAAGCTTTTGTATAGGTCTTGTTCTTTAATCATGCTTAATGCACTGTTAGCTAAAGAGCTTTGTTCGCCAACACTTTGATCTGCAGAACCACCTAGCATACTTGCTAAATCTAAGTTTTTTAACGACTCTTGGCTGCTTGCCCAGCTAGTCACAGCTGGCAGTGCTTTCATATAGCTTTGAAGTTGACCTTCGTTAATATCCTCTGCAAGGCTTGAGAAACTCATCGCTAATAAGCTAAGTGATACAAGTATTTTTTTCATTGAGCATTTCCTAGTATTAAAGTAGTGCCAATTAGAAGCTAATAAGCAACACTTGCCAACACAAAATAAAATATTGGCTGATTTATAGTACAATTTATGAGAATTTATTTAAGTTCTAAGAATTTAGTTGATTCACCACAAGCTAATGTACTGATGATATAATGTATTTTTGACAAATAGAGCTGAACACAATGTTAACAATTTCAAATACTGTCACTATCGATGAATGGGAACTAGAGCTCACAGCTATTCGTTCGCAAGGTGCCGGTGGTCAAAATGTTAATAAAGTAGCAAGTGCAATTCATTTACGTTTTGACATTAACCGCTCTAAATTACCTGACTTCTACAAAGAACGCTTACTTGCATTAAATGATACAAGAATTACCAAAGACGGCGTCTTAATCATTAAAGCGCAAAGCCACCGTACCCAAGAGCTAAACAGAGAAGATGCCCTTAAGCGTTTAAAGGATTTAATCCTTAGTGCTACGGTAGTTAATAAAGCGCGTCGAGCCACCAAGCCCAGCCGTAATTCACAGCGAAAGCGCATGGACAAAAAAACCAAGCATGGGCAAAACAAAGCGCTACGCGGCAGCATAAAGTTTTAGCTTTAAATGATATTAATAAAGTAGATAAGGGGCTTGGTATTTACATGCATGCACTATTTTTACACCGTATTGCTTGTATAAAAATATAAGTGAGGATTAGCCTCACTTATAATAACTATTAATATTTACTTAGCCATCTCTAAATCAGATTCTGCATCCGCCAGCATTGCAAATTCTTCGTCCGCGGTTTTAGCAACTAAGTGCTTTGAGCTATAGCCAAAGTAATAAGCCGCACCCACAATAAACAGCACCATAGTGTATAAAAATGCACGAGGGTCAAATGCATACACCCCCGTTAATGCTATAAGCGAAAGCACTAAAGCAATACTTGACGTTACTACGCCCCCAGGGGTTTTATACGGGCGAGGTAAATCAGGTTGTTTAACGCGTAGCAAAATATGGCTCAGCGCCATTAATGCATACGATACCGTTGCACCTACTACAGCCATTGCAAGTATTAAATCACCCTCGCCACTGAGTGATACTAAAAAACCAAATATGGCAGGTACAATCAACGCACGTGCTGGCACTTTGCGATTAGTTGTAATCGACAACGAACGCGATAAATATCCGGCTCTAGATAAAGCAAACACTAAGCGACTATAACCATAAATAATAGAGAAAAACGAAGCAACTAAACCCGCAAGCCCTAATATATTTACTACAGTTGCTAAGCCCTCACTACCCGATGCATTTAATGCATCAACCAAAGGTACAGCACTTGCGCCCATTGCAGCAGCACCGCCAGCGCCAGGCACTAAAACAACAACTAAAAAAGCAGTAAATAACAAAAAGATCATTGCACCAATAATGCCTTTTGGCACATCTTTAGCGGGATCTTTTGCCTCTTCTGCAGCAAGCGGTACACCTTCTACCGCTAAAAATAACCACATGGCAAACGGTAATGCGGCCCAAACCCCGTACCAACCTAAAGGTAAAAACTCACTGGCTCCCACTGCATCGGTTACGGGGACGTTAAATAAGCGTGATGCATCAAAATTTGTAATTAAAACAAAAGCCGTTGCAATAATAGCTAATACTGCTAAACCACTTATTACCATCATTACTTTAAGTGCTTCTCCTACGCCTGCTAAATGAATTCCCACAAATAGTAAGTAAAATAATGCATATACCCATGGTCCATTAAATCCGGTAAGGGCTTCAACTGCAGAGCCTATAAAAATAACAATAGCAGCGGGTGCTAAGGCGTATTCAATTAATACCGCAAGCCCGGTTAAATAGCCTCCCGCAGGCCCCATAGCTTGGCGCGCAAAACTATAACCACCGCCTGCTGCAGGTATTGCAGCTGACATTTCAGCAAGCGACAATACCAGCGCTAAATACATAACTGCCATTAACACTGCAGCAATGGCAAAGCCACCCCAACCCGCTTCGGCAATACCAAAGTTCCAACCTGCAAAGTCACCCGATATTACATACGACACACCCAAACCTGCGAGTAATAACCACCCCGCAGTACCTCGTTTTAACTGTCTTTTAGCAAGGTACTCTGTATTATTAGTAGACATAACCCTTCTCCGTTGATGTTTAGTTTTTATTGTTTTATTTCATGTGTTTTTAATTAAAATTACTCAGCAATTAAAAAGTTAGTGGTTGAAACCTGATGCTCAATTACATCGTCTTGTGTACGGTCTTTTAAATTAACCCCAGTTAGTTTTAGTTTTTTAGCTTCACGTAATAAGTACAGCGCACGCCTAGCCGCTTCTGTATAAGGTAGGCCTGCTGGGCGAATATTCGATATGCAATTACGACATGCATCGTTAAGTCCTGTTTTAGGCTCCCATGTTAAATACAAGCCAAGGCTATCTGGCGAACTAAGTCCTGGGCGCTCTCCTATTAACACCATAACCACCTGCGCATTTAGCAACTCACCTATATCGTCGCCAATTGCTACTCGACCTTGTTCAACCAAAGTAATGGGGGCAATTTTAAATTGCTTGTCTGTTGTAAGGTGCGCTAATAGCTCTGTTATAAATGGGCATGCATTTTTTTGTACCGCTAACGAGGAGAGTCCATCAACCACTACAATCGCTAAATCGTATTTAGCCTGTGTAGTGTGCTTTTGTTTATTCATATAGCTGAGAAGTATTTGCCTACCATTTTCATCAAGCTTGCGGCCTAAATCGGGTCGCTGAAGGTAAGTAACCCTGTCAACAGCTTGGCTGTGTAAATGCAGGGGAGGGGCAACATCTTTTAATACGCTAATACTGCCTAGTTGCTCAGTCATTTCGTTAATATCAAGCGGAAAACTCACTGCATCGCGCGCTTGTGCATGAGATAGCTGAAAAGCCAGCATTTCTGAGGTTGGCAAACTTATACCCGCACGCCCAAGCCCAATACGGGCGTCGGTAAAACGGCGTAAATCACTCCAAGGATTGTGCACTACATTACCGTTATTTTTATGCTTGTTTACTGAGTCATCTAAAGGAGTGCTCTGTTTTAAACGTGATTTCATGAGCCACCTCCAGTAATTGCACCCAGAGGTTTAGCAAAAGCGGGAGGCAAGGTATCTGAAAGTGTAATATCGGCAGTGCTTTGCATTATTTTCATTTTGCTTAGCCATGCTTCAAACTCAGGGGCAGGTCTAGAGCCAAGTACACGGCGAACATATAATGCATCATGAAACGACGTAGTTTGGTAATTAAGCATAATATCGTCAGAGCCAGGTATTCCCATTACAAACGAGCAACCAGCAACACCTAATAGCGTAAGCAAGTTATCCATATCGTTTTGATCAGCCTCTGCATGATTGGTGTAACACACATCGCATCCCATCGGTATACCTAGTAACTTAGCGCAAAAATGATCCTCAAGTCCTGCTCGGGTAATTTCTTTACCATCAAACAAATATTCAGGGCCAATAAACCCCACCACGGTATTAACCAGTAACGGGTTAAACTTACGAGCAACGGCATAAGCGCGAGCTTCACACGTTTGCTGATCAAGCTCATGATGCGCATTTGCTGAAAGCGAACTGCCTTGCCCAGTTTCAAAATACATTACATTATTGCCAACAGTGCCACGCTTTAAACTCAAAGCCGCATCTTGCGCTTCAGCTAAGGTATTTAAATTAAAACCAAAACTTGAGTTAGTAGCCTCCGTGCCGCCAATCGATTGAAATACCAAATCAACCGGTGCGCCAGCTTCTATACATTCAATAGTGTTAGTAACATGGGTGAGCACGCAGCTTTGGGTTGGTATGGCGTACTTTTGAATAACATCATCCATTAACGTCATTAATTTAATGGCTTGGGCAACGTTATCGGTTGCAGGGTTTATACCTATTACTGCATCGCCATTACCGTATAGCAAACCATCAAGCATGCATGCAGCAATACCATTAATATCGTCAGTTGGGTGATTTGGTTGTAAACGTGTAGATAAACGCCCGGGGAGGCCAATAGTATTTCTAAAAGCACTCGTAACATGGCACTTTTTAGCAATTAATATGAGATCTTGATTGCGCATTATTTTGCTAACAGCAGCAGCCATTTCCGGCGTAATACCTTGCCTTATACTTGCAAGTACAGCAGGTGTTGCAAAGTCACTTAAAAGCCAATTACGAAAATCGCCTACGGTTAAATGTGCAATAGCCATAAAGGCATTTGCATCGTGCTCGTCAATAATTAAGCGTGTAATTTCGTCATCTTCGTAGGGAATAAGTACCTCATTTAAAAATGTTTTAAGAGGTATATCCGCCAATGTCATTTGTGCCACAGCACGTTCTTGTGCTGATTGTGCAATTACGCCCGCTAAGCGATCACCCGAACGCTGCGGTGTAGCTTTAGCCATTAACTGGGCTAAGTTCTTGAATTTATAAGTATGTGTACCTAAAGTGTAACTGTACGCTTGCCCCATGATTTACTCCACATAACTAATATGATCAACCTTGGTATAGGTTTTGCTGCATCTTTAGCTATAAATCAATATTGAATAGTTACAAGACAGCTTATTTTGTACCAAGTAACTATCGAATTTTGGCAAAAGATTATTTATTAAACCAATTCAATTGGTTACACACGCAAAGCGGTGTTAACTTAAGCATAATGAAAGTGTAACGAAAAAGAGCATCCCCGATATGGCGCAGCAAAGTAGCTTCAGCGCACCACTAAAGAGCAAGGTGCAAACACACGATATTGACGAGCAAGCGCATAGCCTTACTCAATGGCAGCAAAAATACGATCAAATGAGCGACGGCAGCTTTTATGGTTGTATTGAAGAAACGGATTACGCCAATATTCATGTGTTTAAAGAATACACTGAGCGAGCGCTTCGTCAGCAATGTAACATAGCCCCTAATTCGGTTTGGCTCGGCATTCCTTGTCAGTCACAGCAAAGTAAAATTAATGGTTTAAGTGTGGCAAGTAATCAATTTATGTGCCGTACCAGTGATAACGACTTTGAGTTGATAACCCCTGAGCAATTTAATATTTATGGTTTGGTAATCGATTGGAACTCAATTGAATATATGGCGCAGCTCCAAGGCGTAACATTGAAAAACCTGACATCTGCACAATCAGCTCGTTTATCGGTGAGCAACTCATCTTTGCAAACGGCAAGACAAATAATTAATAGCATGGTTGTAGGCAAGGGCTTTGGACTTAGAACCGAATCACAACAAGATATGCTAAACATGTTGGCACTACACTTATTACAAGCAGACAATACGCAGCAAAATATTGCGCCAAGTTATAAACACCGCAAAGCCGTAGTAGATAAAGTAAAAGATTACGTGGCCACAAATCCACAAAACCCAATAACCATAACCGAGCTGTGCGAGCTTTCCTTTGTAAGTAGGCGCACACTTCAGTATAGCTTTGAGAGTATTTTAGGAATTAACCCTTTGCGGTTTTTACGCTTAACACGCTTAAATAACGTAAGGCGAGAGCTAAAAAAACCAAACCAAGATAAGCCCATTTCAGTAATAGCAGCCAATTGGGGATTTTGGCACGCGGGACAATTTGCTAAAGATTACACGCAACTATTTGGTGAAAACCCATCACAAACAGTTAAAAATAATAGTTTTAAAGGTTAAAAACTACACTTCTAACGTGAGCACGTTTCTTCTACAGACCATACTTTAACTTGAGTTAAACACCTGTGGACGCGCAGCTTGCTGGCGTTTAAAAGCACCGCTTTTACATTTAGTCGGATGCATTAGTAAACAAGTAATTAAATCACCACCGAGAAGTGAAGGAGAAAACAAGGAGTAGTGACTAACCATTACTCGTGTTTTCTTTGTGTAGCGCACAGCGCCTCGGTGAGCTCGGTGGTGAAATATCATATAACTTAAACAAATGAACTTTGTCTGCTCACTTGCTCCTCTTTTTCTTCTCTTCGTGCATTCATATTTTAAGGGCTGTTATTCACAAAGAGGTTTAGAGGCGCTGCGCTTTTAGAGGGTAGCTTGGAAGTTAAAATAATAAAGAACTAAAAGTAAAAGCGAGGTATAAAACCTCGCTTATTATATTCAAAAGCCCTATTTGATCGGTGCTAATTAAGCCGCGATTAAATAGGACTCTTGTCCTGAATGTTTGTTGCTACGTTTAAACGAGCCTTTGCCTTTTTTAGCTTTAACCACTTGTGGTTTAAATAATTTAGAGGTGACCATTGCCGCTAGTGCATTGTGGTTTATAACGCCTCGCCCTGTGTCTACCGCGCTGGTATTTGCGGTTTTTGCTTTAGATTTTTTAGTCATATATTTCCTATCAACTAATGATTATTTTAAGTTAAATAATAAAGAGGCTTTTATATTAGCCTATTTAAGAGATGGCGATTGTAGGCTTAATTTTCAACCGCGCAAGTATTTTTAACATTCTTTTGGTCGTATTTTAATAATAAAAACGCATAAAAAAAGCGCAGTTAATAACCGCGCTTAATGTGGTTTAATTTGCTTTAAAAATTAAAAACTAAAGCTTACTTTTGCGTAGTACGTTCTGCCGTCAAAGCCGTATGGCAATGCGCGTACAGGGTATTTAAATGCGCCGTTGGTGATAAAATTAAGTACTTCGTCATCACCTAATTCATCTGGTGTTTCGTCAAATACGTTATCGGCACCTACCGAAAGCGCAAACATGTCGTTAATTTGGTAGCTAACATTTAAATCAACTAACACAGCAGATTCAACTGTACTTGTTGGTTTAAATGAACCCGTAGGCGAAAGCTCACCAGGTAATGAAATATGGTCGTTACCAAAGTATTTTACGTCTGTTTCGCCAAAGTAGTTAAAGCGAATGGTTGATGTGTAGGCATCGCGTTCGTAGTCAAACGTAAGCGTTGCACGTTCGCTCGGTTGTCCGTCGGTAAAAAAGCTACGTTGTAAATCATCAAAAGCAACCGCTTCAGGAATACCGTCTTCTGCGTTTACGCTGTCAATTTTAGTATCGTTTAGGTTACCTGCAAAGGTTACTCCTAAATTACCGCCTTCAACTTCAGTGCGGTACGATGCAATAATATCAACACCTTGCGTAGTAGAATCAACCGAGTTTGAGAAGTAGTTAGCTTGCACTGCACCAGTTGCTTGTAGCGCTGCAACTGCTTCTGAGCTAAACGATACGTCGTCAGCCGAAAGCAAGCTGCCAAGTGTAATACGGTCTTCAATTTCTACACGGTAAAAATCAACCGTTAACGAAAGCTCGCTTGTTACATCGTAAACAAAACCAGCACTGTAGTTTGTTGATGTTTCAAGCTCTAAGCTATCTACGCCTAGCGCACTTGGGAAAGCGGTCCCTGTGTTTGCCGTGAACGACTGCGTTAATGTGCCGTCTGAGCCTAAGTTAGTTGTAAAAGCTGTATAACCACTTTGTTGAAGTGATGGCGCTCTAAAACCAGTAGATAGTGCACCACGTACTGCAAAGTCATCTGAAAATTCATAGCGTGTTGCTAATTTACCAATTAAATCATCCCCAGCATCTGAGAAATCTTCATAGCGTAGCGCACCACTTACGTTCCATGCGTCGGTGATCATAGTTTCTACGTCTACATAAACTGCGTAGCTGTTACGGTCGCTATCGTTAGCCGCTTCAGGGCGAAGGCCGTTATAAGCTTGAAAACCACACTGTGCAAATTGATCCGGATCGTTTACTGATGGGTACGAGGTATCCATATTTGCTAACCCACACGCGTATGATGCTTCATCGCCAGGCACTATTTCGTAGTTTTCTTTACGGTATTCGGCGCCTACTGTTACATATAAAGGCTCACTACGGCCAATATCTACAATACCGTTTACATCAAGGTTAACCGTTGTTTGATCGAATCTAAAACCACCTGAGTAACCGCCAGTAGGCCCTGAGTTTGCTGCAATGTCGGCATCGCTTGCATCTGGGTTATTAAATAAATACTCAGCCGCGTAAGAAGCATTTAATGTATTGCGTGATGTAAAATCGTATTGGTTTTCACCATAAACAGCCGATACATCGTAAGTCCAATCTGTGTTTATATCGCCTTTAAACCCAAGCGCTACTGAAATATCTTGTGCTTCGTTATATATGCGCGGTAAAAAACCATCGCTGTATACTTGGGTTACGTTTTTAGAGGCTTCGTTAAAGTTACGGTAAAAACCATTACCCAGCGCCGTGCGCTCAGAGTAGCCACCAAACGAGTAAAGCTCGCCGTCGCCCATTGGTAATGCCATGTTGTAAAATAGCGACGTAAATTCACTTTCTGAGTTACCTTGGCCCCAGCGTACATCTTCACTTAGCGTACCTGGTTCAACATTAAGCGAACCCCCCGTATCGCGCTCTGCACGGTTAGTGCCGTCGGCATCACGGTACTCAAGCGATAGGTTAATAAAGCCGCCTTCGTTACCTAATTCAAAACCACGGTTTAAACCTGCTGAAATAGTGTCGCCGTCACCTTCACTTGTGCCGCCGTATTGTACAAAACCCGTTGTAATACCGGTTGAGTTATTAAGAGATAAGTTAATAACACCTGCAATAGCATCAGAGCCATACTGCGCTGCAGCGCCGTCGCGTAATACTTCAACGCCTTTAAGTGCTGTTAGCGGAATGGCATTCATATCAGTACCCGCAGCGCCTGCGCCTACTGTACCGTTAAGGCCAAAAATTGATTGGTTATGACGACGTTTACCATTTACTAATACAAGGGTTTGATCTGGTTGTAAGCCACGAAGTGTTGCAGGTCTAAATAAATCAGAACCGTCTGAAACTTGTGTACGCGAAAAGTTAAATGAAGGCGCTGTCGCTTGAAGGCTTTGGCCTAATTCGGTAAAACCACCTTTAGTTAAATCATCCGCGTCAATTAAATCAATAGGAGAAGAAGACTCTGTAGAGGTACGGTTAGATACACGCGATCCTAATACAGATATTTGCTCTATGTTTTTAGCAGCTTGCACTGGTGCTTCTTCAGCGTTAACAATGCTTGGTGCGCTAAACGCGAAAGCAACGGCTACAGCAAGTGTGTTTAAACGGTATGTTGACATAGTGACGACCCTGTTTTTTGTATTCTTAATAATATGTGTGTGGTTATGATGCTCACAACCTGTTGCAAACATCCTAGCAACATATGCAAACAAAAAGAAATGAAAAAAACTAAATATTTGGTCTAAGTATGCAAATAAACTTCAAGATAAGAAAAAACCACATCAAATCGGTTAAAATACGCGCTAAGAAAGGATTAAACATCAAAAAATAGAATGTTTAACACTTTATTTACAATGTGGTTTTGTTCGTTATTTTACACTTTTAAAGGTAATAGGCAGCGAATGGTCGTACCTGTGCCTAATGTACTGTTAACTTCTACTTTTCCACCGTGATCGCTCACCATAGCGTATACAAGTGTCATACCCATACCGGTGCCTTTTCCGACTTCTTTTGTTGTGTAAAAAGGGTCAAACATATGCGCTATTGTGTCTTCATTCATGCCACAACCGTTATCTTTTATTTCAATACAAATATTTGTGTTGAGTTCAAAAATATTGACTTCAATAATGCAGCCTTTTTCTAAATCTAACTCGCAAGCTTGCCAAGCATTCATTAAAAGATTTACAAAAATCTGATTAATTGACGATAAATTGCACCAAATGAGTGGTAGGGGTTCAAACCGCGTTTTTATTTCGCATAATTTAAGTTTGCTACTTAATAATCTTAAAGCATTATTAGCACCCGTTGTTACATCGGCTAATTGTTTATCTTGAGAAGAGGTGGGGTGGGCAAAGTTTAATAAGTCATGCACTATTTGTTTTATACGTTTAAGTCCTTCAACGCTGTCGTTAATTTGCCCCTGCAAATTGTTATAAATCCACGCGTACGGATACTGTAAATTGAGTATGTCGATTTCGTGTTTAAAACGGCTCTCTTTAATTTCGTTATTTAAATATTGTTCGTTAAGTTTCAGCAGCGCTACCAGTAAAGGGCTTGCGTTTTGTAGGCTCTCTACGTTACTCATTGCATAGGCAAGCGGGGTATTTATTTCGTGGGCAACGCCTGCACTAAGTGTACCTAAAGTCGCCATTTTTTCTGTTTGCACAAACAGCATTTGTTGGTGTTCTAAGTCGGCTACTTTTTTTTGTAGTTCATTATTTATGGCAACTAAAACGCTACTTTTATCTTTGAGTAATTGTTCTGCGGCCAAGCGCAGCTTTTGTTCGTTTAAAAAAGCACGTTCAAACTTACCATCTGATCCATCCATTCCCTTCATCCATATAGATAACTTTATACTTAACGTTTAGTCGTCTGTATGCAAATTTGCAACTTTAGTGCAGCCAAGGCCTAATATTATGCATAAGTAATTATCTACTTATTGCTAATAACTCCATTATGTAAATACCACTTAATATAAAAGGTAGGCACAAACACACCATAGAGTATTTTTTTAAGCTATTATTTAACCAGAAGTAATTTAAAGGCGACTCAATGACTCAAGTAACACCAAGCACACCAATAAATCAGGTTGATGTACTTTGCATTGATGATGATGAAATAGTACTACGCACGTTAACACGGCTACTTGAAGTAAATGGCCTGTCGGTTATTGTTTGCGATAACCCGCAAAACGCATTAACACTTTTTAAAAATCATGAATTTGGTTTAATTATTAGCGATATGCGTATGCCGGTAATGAACGGTGCCGAGTTTTTAGAAAAAGCGCGTGCGCTGGCACCCGACACCCAACGCATTTTATTAACCGGCTACGCCGACATACAAACCACCTTAGCGGCTGTTAATCAGGGCCAAATAAATGGTTATATTCAAAAGCCTTGGCAAAACGATTTATTACTTCGTAGCATTAGAGATAGCCTAGAAAAATTTGCACTAAAAAAACAAAATCAAAAATTAGAGGCACAAGTTAAAGCGCAAAACCAAGAGTTGCTAGAGCTTAATAATTCGCTTGAACAACGAGTAGAAAAACGCACCTTACAAATCAAACAGGTTTTAAAAAAGCTTGAAGACGCCAACGAGCGCGAAAAACAAGAGCATAAATCGACCGTAGAGCTGCTATATAATTTTGTTAACGCAAACCCTTACCTAGATGGCAACAAAGCACAAAATATTGCTAACACCTGTACACAAATAGCACTTTATTTAAACTTGTCGCAAAAAAGCATTGATCTTGCCCCTATGGCTGGTTACTTGGCGCAAATAGGCTTGCTTGCTATGGATCCTGATCTTTATAAAAAACCAGTTAACCGCTTAAACGAGCAACAACGCAAAACCTTTTATACTCACCCAAGTACTGCACAATTAATGTTAATGCCAGCAATACATTTACATGACTTGTCGGATGCTATTTATTATCAGTTTGAGCGCTTTAACGGAAACGGAATGCCCAAAGGCCTTGCCGGAAACGACATACCAATAGGCGCTATGGTGCTAGGTTTAGCGCGCGACTATTGGGACGCGTTTGAGCAAAGCAATGCAAGTGATGAAAAGCAGCGCCACGATGACGCACTCGAAAGTGTAAAACTTTATAGTGGATCGTTTTATCATCCTAAAATTGTACGTGCACTTGAAGCAAGCCATGCAAAACTACATGAACAAAAAAGTTCAGCAGGATCAGTGCTAATTTGTAACGCCCATGAACTCAAAGAGCAAATGGTACTGGGCCATGCTCTACACAGCCATACAGGCATAATGTTGCTGCCCAAAGGTCATGTATTTGGCAGTAAATCGATAGAAAAACTCCAACAGCTAGAATCGAAAAAACCAACTCCGTTCAGAATAATGGTGAAAACTGCTAAATGATTGATCTAAACCGCAGTTTTTTTCGTTACAATGTGCATAAAATAGATTATTGAATTTGCTTGAAGGAGCACTCTGTGTCGCGATTTTCTGCGGTTACTGACAACCCCCATGATGGGCGTTTTAACCAAAAAACGGGAATACTGCTAACTAACTTAGGCAGCCCTGATGCACCAACAGCGGCTGCGCTTCGTACATATTTACGCGAATTTTTATCAGATCCACGCATTGTAGAAATACCACGCTTAGTATGGATGATAATTTTACATGGCATTATTTTACGCGTACGCCCAAAACGTTCGGCTAAATTATACGAGAGTATATGGACCGAAAACGGCTCACCGCTTACCCACATTACTCGCCAGCAAAGTGTAAAGTTAAATACCTTATTAAAAGAGCAAGGTTATACCAATACAGAAGTAGTAATGGCAATGCGTTATGGCAACCCTTCAATAGAGGCAGGCCTTGAAGAGCTTCGTGATAAAGGCTTAACGCGTATAATTATTTTACCAATGTACCCGCAATATTCTAGCCCAACTACGGGTTCTACGTTTGATGCTGTATCGAGCGTACTGCGTAAATGGCGCTGGGTGCCAGAACTTCATTTTATAAATGGCTATCATAAAAACACCCGTTACATTGAGTCGCTTGCTAATAGTATTAGTGAGGATTTAGAAGCGAATGGTATGCCACAAAAAATTGTTTTTTCGTATCACGGTATGCCTAAATTGTTTTTAGATCGCGGCGATCCGTACCATTGCCTATGTTTACAAACCACGCGTTTAGTTGTCGAAAAACTAGGCCTTGATAAAGACAAAGTAATTAGTACTTTTCAAAGTCGATTTGGTAAAGCAGAGTGGTTAAAGCCTTATACCGACGCAACCCTTGCAGCCTTACCTGATGAAGGTATTACCGATGTAGCTATTATAAGTCCTGCTTTTAGCGCCGACTGCCTAGAAACACTTGAAGAGCTAGAAGGTGAAAACCGTGAAATATTCGAAAACGCAGGCGGCGAAAAATACCGTTACATAGCGGCACTAAACGAGAGAGACGACCATATAGAAGCTGTGTTTGATGTTATAAAACCTATGTTGTAACCCAAGCTTACTAAAGCTAAATATATTACGCATTAAGCGGTGGTAAAATTAACACCGCTTTTTTGTTTTTAAGGCTTTTAAAATATTTAGTTAATTAATTCACAAAGAGGTTAAGAGGCGCTGCGCTTTTAGAGTGAGTGATAAAACATAACAATACTGTTTTTGTTTCGGGGTTTTTGGCTTCCCCTTTTACTTCTCATTGTGCAAATAAAAGCTTTTAAAGAGCTAATTATTCACAAAGAGGTTAAGAGGCGCTGCGCTTTTAGAGTAGTGATAAAACATAAAAATACTGGTTTTGGCTTTTCTCATTTACCCCTCTTTTGCTTCTCATTGTGCAAATAAAAGCTTTTAAAGAGCTAATTATTCACAAAGAGGTTAAGAGGCGCTGCGCTTTTAGAGTAGTTATAAAACATAAAAATACTGGTTTTGGCTTTTCTCATTTACTCCTCTTTTACTTCTCATTGTGCAAATAAAAGCTTTTAAAGAGCTAATTATTCACAAAGAGGTTAAGAGGCGCTGCGCTTTTAGAGTAGTGATACATATTGGCTGATCTGGTTTTTCTCAGTTATTACGGGTTACCCTTATCTTTGTGAAAGAAATTACTTATATTTTTAATAATAATTAAAATAAATAAAAATGTACGTTTGAGGGGAGGCAATACCTAAGCAACAGCAATTAAACGCTATCGCTTAAAGTATAAATCAATCGCTTTTGTGAGGAGCTCGTCGAGTTGTTCTTCAAATTCTTCAATATTAATTTCAAAGTGCTTTAAGTAAGCCCGAGCCTGAGCAAGTGATAAATTACGGCTGTTAACGCTGTATTGTCGCTCGTCTATGGTTTTATCGTAACGTGGTAAAAATACAAATTGGCCATAAAAGGGGGATTTAATATGCTTGTTTGCAAAACGACAAAAATCTTCAACATGCTCAGCACCCTTAGGTCCAAGGCAACCTGGCTCAATGCGATACATTAAGCGAATTTTTTTGTCGTCATTTATTTGCATTTAAAGCCTTTATCTAAAAAACAGTACGCGTACTATTTTCCCATCTTTAATTTGATAACTCGAAATAAGTTCTGAGCGTTTATCAACTACGTTTTCGTCAGTTGAACAAGTTTCTGAAAGTTCGTGATCAATCACAATATCACCGTGCACTATGCGCTTAATTGGTGATGAGTGAATACACTTTAACTTTTTAAACATTAGCCCATAACGTTCTATTAGTTTTTCTTTACCTTTAAATAATAGCTCATTAGGGAAAATATAAAACTCAACATCTTCGGCATATACACGAAGAAACTCTTCAATGTTACGTGCGTTATATGCTTTAACTAGCTGCTCTACCACAGCAAGTGATTCGCGAGATTGTTTAGCTTTAGTTTGCTGCTTAACTGTAAGTGCTTCTTTTGCTTGCGTTACTGCTTTTTCAGCTTCGGCTACAGCCACTGCTTTTTCTATTTTATTTTTAGGCTTTTCAGCAGGTTTAATTTGCTCGTTACCTAATACTTTTGAATCGTCTGGTTTAGTCGCATCAATTGTTGGCTTTTTAAGCTCTGGCGCTTTGTATTCAAGCGTATTTACTTTGTCGTCAGTGTTGGTTTGAGTTACTGATTGCTCAATTTCAACTTTTGGCTTTTCAACGCTTGTTTGAGCTTCAACTTGCGGCTCTTTTTGCTCAGGCTCGCTTTGCTCTGCGGCATAAGTAATTAGCGCAACGGTAGTGACTAATGAGGCTAAAATAATAGATAACGGTTTCATAACTTTCCTAAAATGAACACTAAATACGTGTAATACCAATTACATTAAATAGGCGATCTATTATAGCGTTAAAAAATAGCGCAATAACAACGCGAAAATTGTGACATATAGTTGTTCTATATGAATAACCTTTAACGCAGTTAGTGAGTTATTTAATGCAATAGAATAATCATATTTTTGATAAAATTAGTATAAGGGTGCAACATAGCAAATTTTAACGTTATCGGGTAGTTAATACCACCACTGAAGCCTACCAGTACTGCTCTACCGTAATATTGCCGGGGTTTTTACGGCGGTTACGCGTAAAGTTTTTATCGAGAAGTAGCGCGGTTGTGTCTTTTACCATTTGTGGATTTCCGCAAATCATAAATTGCGCGTTACTAGGCTTTGGGTCTAACTTTACATATTCAAACAAGCGGTTGCTCTCAATTGCGTTAGTAATTCGCCCACTTAAGCCTTGTAATGGCTCCTCTCTACTTACAACAGGAATATAGTTGAGTTGTGCTGGGTACACTCTTAATAGCTCGTTAATAAGTGCCTGATAGCTTAAGTCGTCATTAAAACGTACGCCATGCACTAAATTTATAGTTTTGTATTTTTTCCATACATCGGGCTGTTGTAATATCGATAAAAAAGGCCCTATGGCAGTACCAGTCCCTAACATCCAAAGCTGATCACTTTGTGGTATTTCATCAAGGGTAAAAAAGCCGGTTGCGTGTTGTTCTATTAATACGGTCTCGCCAGGTTGTAATGTAGCTAAACGAGGAGAAAGCAAACCGTCAATTACGTTAATAAGATAAAACTCGAGATCGGGGTTTTCAGGGGCATTCACATATGAATAAGCCCGAGCAATACGTTTGTCGCCATCCATTATTGAAAGCTTTGTAAATTGCCCAGCTTTAAACGGCTCTACGTTTGCATTAACGGTTAAGCTAAAGAGTGTTTCGCTCCACCACGTGACATTTTTTACTGTTGCTTCAACCCAATTAGACATAGTTACCTCTTGGTTTAGCTATTAAAGTTTTAAATAATTCACTCCATCAACATTAGCATTAAGTGACAAAGACTTACAGGAGAATATGACTAGATTTAAAGCAGTGATGTGTGCAGTAATTACCAATAAAATAATGTGAATAATCAGCTCTGCGATAAGAGTCATTAATTGCATAAGAGAAAGCGATGCTGCAGTAACTAAGAAAAATTAAGTCAAAAAACAGTGTTTTTTATTTTATCACTGACTCTAAAAGCGTAGCGTCTCTTAACCTCTTAGTGAATTATTTATTTAAGCCTTTATTAATTAATTTTATAGTTAAACTCAAATTCCACACATAAAAAAACGGCGCTAAATTTAGCACCGTTTTTATAAGCAATCAGAAAGAGTTTACGCTTTTTTCTCTTCACAACTTGCTAGGTATTCGTCAAACGTACCTTGGAAGTCGATTACTTTTTTATCTTTAATATCAATGATACGTGTAGCTAATGACGAAACAAACTCACGGTCATGGCTTACAAAAATAAGCGTACCTTGGAAATCTTTTAACGCATTATTAAGCGCTTCAATGGCTTCCATATCCATGTGGTTAGTTGGTTCGTCCATAACAAGCACGTTAACGTCTTGCATCATTAACTTACCAAATAACAGGCGGTTTTTTTCACCACCAGAACAGTTACGCGCTTTTTTGTTTGAATCGTCAGCTGTAAACAACAAACGGCCTAACATGCCACGAACCATTAAATCGTTGTGCTTAGCTGTACGCCATTGCGACATCCAATCAAACAACGTTAAATCGTTATCAAAATCTTTAGTGCTGTCTTGCGGGCAATAACCAAAGCTCGCATTTTCAGACCATTTAATTTCGCCTTCATTACTTTTAAGCTCGTCTACTAAACAGCGTAAAAATGTAGTTTTACCCACACCATTTTCGCCAATTACAGCAAGCTTAGCGCCAGCTTCAAGTAAAAAGTCGCCGCCGCTAAATAACGTTTCGCCATCAAAACCATGGCCAAGCTTATTAACTTCAAGCGCCTGACGATACATTTTTTTACCTTCGTCAAACGAAAGCGATGGGCTCATACGGCTTGAAGATTTAACTTCATCAAGCTTAATTTTATCCATTTTTTTAGCGCGCGAACTTGCTTGCTTAGCTTTTGAAGCGTTAGCACCAAAACGGTTAACAAAGTCTTGTAGCTCGTCAATTTCAGCGCTCTTTTTAGCATTTTCAGCTAAAAGTTGCTCGCGTTGTAAGCCCGCAGCTTCTAAAAATTTCTCATAGTTACCAGGGTAAATACGCAGCTCACCGTAATCAATATCGGCCATGTGCGTACATACCGAGTTTAAAAAGTGACGGTCATGCGAAATAATAATCATCGTACATTTACGTTTGTTAAGCTCGTTAGCAAGCCACGTAATTGTATGAATATCCAAGTTATTGGTAGGCTCATCAAGTAGCAAAATGTCAGGGTTTGCAAATAACGCCTGTGCTAAAAGCACACGTAGTTTCCAACCTGGGGCAACGTTTGCCATTAAACCGTAATGAAATTCTTTATCGATACCCGCTTCAAGCAAAATCTCTTCAGCGCGGCTTTCTGCCGTGTAACCGTCCATTTCAGCAAATACACTTTCAAGATCGGCAACTTTCATACCGTCTTCTTCGCTCATTTCTGGTAAAGAGTAAATACGTTCGCGTTCTTGCTTTACTTTCCAAAGCTCCACGTCGCCCATAATTACCGCGTCTACAACGCTGTATTGCTCAAAAGCAAACTGGTCTTGGCTTAGGTTACCTACTTTTAACCCAGGAGTAATAGATACATTACCCGCACTTGGAACAAGCGCACCGCTTAAAATTTTCATGAAAGTCGACTTGCCGCAGCCGTTAGCGCCAATTAAACCGTAACGGTTACCGTTACCAAATTTAGCTGAAATGTTTTCAAACAACGGCTCTGCGCCAAACTGCATCGTAATATTTGCGGTGGAGATCAAAAAAGGTAATCCTAGATTAGTACTGACAGGAGTACGCTGCAGCAAAACGCCACAAACAAGAACCAGACAATAGGGTAAATTAGCTGGCGAATTATACAGATCAGCCACAACGAATGAAAGATAAAAGGCAGCTAATTTATAACCAAGTAAAAATAACGGCAATTCTCGGTTTTAGGTCACTATTTTTAACGTATGTAGTGTTGAATGTACTTACAGCCACAATGTAAATAATTACTAATGCCAAGCAATATTAAAGAGGGGGCGCCAAATAGCTAAGTTATTAGCTATGTTTTAATGCATAGGTTGGTAAATTGACTTTATCGCCGCCTCGTTTTTGGTAATTAACTGATTAACAGTCGTCACGTCATCAAGTGTTAGCGACTCCTTGCTTAGCATAAAATGCACATTGTTAACGTTAATCGGTGTAATAGTTTTTACCTGCGAAATTGAGGAGTGTTTTTTCACAAAGTACTGCGCAACAGCAGAGTCTTCAATAACATAGTTGATTCGTTTTTTATCTAACATGCTAAATCGATTATTTGCTTGAGCAGTAAGCACGACCTGTGTTGGATACTTAGTTTTTAACTGTTCAAGCTCGTTACCAAAAAAGCTCCCCCGGTTAATACCCGCTGTAAACTTTTTACTAAAAAGCTCAGCTAAGCTTGTTACATCAGGCGAATCTTTATGTTTATAAAGACGCATAACTTCTTCGCGATAAGGCAAACTAAAGTGCGCATATTGAGCGCGTTGCTCTGTATAACTTGCCGCGTAGGTTATATCTACCCGACCATTTTTAAGCTCAGCTTGAACACGCGAAAAACTCGGAAAATAAGTCCATTTAATACAAAATTTTGAATCTTTAAAAATAGCCCTAACAGCATCCACTTCTGTGCCTAAAAATGTATCACCTTGTTTTACAAGATAAGGCGGCCAATTAGTTTCGTTAGTGCCCATTACCAATGTTTTAGTGCACGCAAGGGCGTTTAACTGAGTAAATAGCAGCGTTGTAAACGCTAAAAATAAAGTTTTCATTACGCTCCTACTATTCAAACAGTGCTTTTAGTGCTGTTTTGTTTTTATTTATGTGCTCATTAATTGTTGCAAGCTCACTAACCGACACCGTTTGTTTGCTAAACATTAAATAAATATCGTCTTTATTTACATGCTCAATGTCGGTTACTAATTTGATATTTGAGCCTTTTTTGCCAAAATAAGCCCCCACTAACTCGTCTTCAATAGCAAAATCAATACGTTGTTTATTAAGCATTTCAAAGCGTTTACTGGTTGCACTGGTGTATTCAATCTGCTTTTTATATTTAGTTTTATATTGCTCAAACTCCTCGCCGTAATAGCTTCCAAAGTTAGCGCCAACAATAAAGCCTTGTTTAAAAATGTCTTCGAGGTTTTTAACGCTATGCTGATTATTTTTGTTTTCGTATAAGCGCATAACCTCAGTTCGGTAGTTATCACTAAAGTGCACATATTTAGCGCGTTCATCTGTATAACTTGCAGCCCACTCCAAATCAATTCGGCCGTATTTAAGCTCAATAAAAGCCCGCTTAGAATTTGGCAGTAACTTAACTTCAAAACAAAAAGGGGAGTCAGCAAATATAATGTTGAGTGCATCAACCTCCAAGCCTTGCAGCTTACCGTTAATGCCCATTACATAAGGCGGCCAAAAAGCATCGTGCGATGCCACGCTAAAGGTTCTCTCACAAGCAAATACATTAAATGGAGCCGTAAACAGCAAACATAAAAATACAGTAATTAATTTATTCATTGCGCCTCATAGTTATTATTTTTGCTTATTATTACAACAGTATAAACCAGCTTTTGTATTTTAGCGGCGCGGGCTTGTGTAAAGATGTAAAAACCATCCGTAATTATGAGAATGCCCAGTATGCAGGTGTTTATAGAAGGGCGTTTGTATTGCATTCGCGTTTACTGCTCAAGTGCGGTTGTCGAAGCTTTAACTTATGTTTTTAAAAATATATCAAGAGCTTGTACTTAACGTTTGAGAATTAAAGCAAAATTTACACAACTGTAAAGGCAGGTAAGTATTTAATGATAATGGCGTAGTTTTTTATTGGTTATATAACTAATAAGCCTATATTTTTTTTAGGCAATCATGTAAATTGTTTCTAAATGAATACTAACTTAACGAAAGTTGGTTATAAACTGATAAACCAAGGACCGGTATTATTGAGCCGTTCCTTATGGAAATACTATTATGCGGTTGAAAGAAGCCCTCAGCGTTTTATCAAACATACCTCTTTATACCATAGAGGTACAATATCAAAATACACTTCATAGAATGTATACAAGCATAGTGCGAGCCATTAATAGAAATGCTTAACTCATTAAATTTAAGTGAAGAATACAGAACAGGTGAGGCTAATTTAGTAACTGACTTTTATCTTCCATGCCTTAATCAAAGTGATCTTTATCAACGCTCAGTTGGCTACTTTAGCTCTACAGTATTTCTTCTTATTGGTCCTGAGCTAATAAATTTTGCTCGTAGAGGTGGGAAAATTCAGCTGGTTTGCTCTCCATCTTTATCAGCCGCAGATATTGATGCGTTAGAGCAAGGTTATGGGAGTAACCTTCAAAAAGCTAACCAAGAAATTATTCACACAGTTGATACTTTATTAAGCGATCCTAGGGTAATTAAAAACACAGAGGCTCTAGCAACACTTATCAAATTGAATATTATGCAGGTAAAAATAGCATTCAGAAAAAATTCAACAGGTATTTACCATGAAAAGCTTGGAATATTAACAAATAACACTGCTTCGGTTTCTTTTAAAGGCTCTGTCAACGAAACATGGAGTGGCTGGCATGAGCGTGGTAATTACGAATCACTAGATGTTTTCTGTAGTTGGAAGGATGGAAGGGATGAGCGACAAGTTGAGCGACACAAACAGTACTTTGAAAAACTATGGTCCAATAAGGTTGATGAATTAGAAGTTATTGATTTCCCTTTAGTTGCAAAGAATAGGCTTGAGGCAAAAGCTTATGACTCGTTAGATAAAATTGATGCAGAAGAACTTACTGATTACTTTTCGTTAGGTAATGAATATGAAAAGAAGAAAGCATCAGCTTCAATGCAAAAAAGAAATCCACTCCCACATCAGATCGAAGCATTGGATGGTTGGAAAGCACAAAAATATCAGGGTATTTTTGAGCATGCAACTGGTAGCGGAAAAACATTTACAGCGCTAACAGCTTTGAGAGAGCACTTATTAAATGACGGTGTTGCTGTTATTTTCGTACCAGATCGGCTTCTGCATAAACAATGGGCTGAAGAAATAAAACAAGAGTTGCCAGAAGTAACAATTTTAAAAGCAGGTGATGGCAATAATCGATGGCGAAAAAATCGAAGACTTCATAATTTTACGCAGCCAGGGGATGGGTTTGGTCAAAGAATAGTTTTAGTAACAATGCCAACAGCTAGATTACCTGATTTTATTAGTGGAATCGCAGGAGGTAGTCACCTCATGGTTGTTGCTGACGAAGTACATGAAATTGGAAGTAATGAAAATTCGAAAGCGCTAGCTATCCATGCAGGTAAAAAACTAGGTCTAAGTGCAACACCAATAAGATACAACGATCCAGTTGGTACACAAAAAATAATTGATTATTTTGGACCGGTAGTTCAGCCTCCTTTTACGTTAATTGATGCAATTCAAAGTGGTAGATTGGTTGAATATGAATACTTACCTGAAGCTATAAGGTTTACAGCCGAAGAATCTGAGGCTTGGGAGGCTGCAACTAGAGATATCTCTAGAGAGTTTGCTCGTTCAAAAAGAGATGATAAAGGTACGCCTATTCCTTCATCAAAGCTGCAAAATATGTTGATTCAAAGGGCTAGGATTGCTAAAAAAGCAACGGCAAAAGTCCCATATGCGATAAAAACTGTTACCAAAAACTATAACGAAGGTGAGAGTTGGCTTGTATATTGTGAAGATCAATTTCAGTTAAGTGAAGTTATGAGAGCTTTGGAAGCCCAAGGTTACACTCCTTGTGAGTACCATACCAACATGGAAGGTGATCCTGCTGCATCTTTAGATTGGTTTAAAAAATTTGGGGGAATAATGGTCTCAATTCGCTGTTTAGATCAAGGCGTGGATATCCCTAAAATTTCACATGCAATTATTCTAGCATCATCACAAAACCCAAGGCAGTTTATTCAACGACGAGGGAGAGTGCTTCGAACTTGCCCTGGAAAATATCAAGCCGTTATTTATGATGCAGTGATGGTTCCTATTTGTTTAGAGACTGAACCAGGGCAATTATCGTTATTGAAAAGCGAGCTGCAAAGAAGCATACAATTTTCAAAAACAGCCATTAATAGATCTGGCTCAAATAAATTAATTAATATCGCAATTGAGCTAGGTATAGACCCTGAAGAAGTAGGGCTATTAGACTCAGATGGTATAGAGGAAGAAATAATATGATACAAAAAAGTGATCCATTAACAGTCCTATTAAAACTAAATTCAGAACTGGGCTTAGAGTTAGATGAAACCTTAATTAAAGACTGTTATCAAATACAGAAAGACCATCAATATGACAAAGATAGAAATACACTACCCAAAGTTCAAGCAATTGTCGAAGAGTCTGTAGTTGAAAAACAAGGAAACAAGTTGATATGAAGCTTCAAGAGATAGTTATCCATAATTTTATGCCTTACAAAGGGGAGCAAAAAATTGAGTTTCCACAGCATGAAACACAAAATGTAATGTTACTTTTTGGCGATAATATGCGTGGCAAAACAAGCTTTTTAAACTCAATTCGTTGGGGGTTTTATGGTTTAGCCCTTGGGCGACACATGCGTTTAATTCCACGTGTGAATCTGGTTAATAGTATTGCTGCTTCTGAGGATAATTGGACAATGTCAATTGTTCTTAAATTTAGTCATGAAGGTAGGCAATATGAACTACGTAGACAGATTAATAAAAAAGAGCATATTTCTATCCCTCGAAACGATGGTGACTTTGAGGAGTTAATTGGGCTTAAAATTGATAATCAAGTGATAAATGGTGACTCGATAGTTAATGAAATTAACCAAGTAACGCCAGAAGAAATCTCACGATTTTTTCTGTTTGATGGTGAGTTACTCCAAGAGTATGAAAACTTGCTTGTTGAACAAAGTGAGCAAGGCGAAAAAATTAAAGAACACATAGAACAAGCGCTTGGTGTGCCTGCATTAGTTAATGGCAGAAATGAGTTTTCAAAATTATTAACTGATGCACGTAGAATTCAAACTAGAGATGCTAAAAATTCTTCAGATGCCAAAACATATGCAGAGCAACAAAGAGTTAATGAGGGTAAACAAGCAACTCTAGAAAAGGATATTCAGGACCTTGAAATACAACAACGTGATGTTCAAAAGCAAATAGATGATATTGAGGAAGAACTTAAAAATACAGAAGCTGTTCAAAGAAAAAAATATGAGTTGGATACATTAAAAGGGCAGCTAAAAAAAGTGGAAGAGCAGCTGGCGTATGATGCAGATGAACAACGGAAATTATTTAAGGATGCTTGGAAGGATGTTTTATTTAAAGGGGTTGAGCCTTTAGTATCTAGCTTGCAAAAAAGACGAAACTCTTTAATGTCTGCAGCAAATAATAAGGCAGTATTAGATTCTAAAATATCAGAGTTACAGAAAAGTTTAGCTAAACCTATTTGCCCTACTTGCACTCAAATAATACCTCAAGAAGAACTTGATGTTATAACAGCTAAAATAGAAGAATTAAAAGCAGAAGCTGAATTGTCTTCGGTAGATTTTGATGATGTTACAAATATTAATCTTCAAATAGATAAGTTGAATAAAGTAAAGTCGCATAATGAGTGCAGCCGTATTTGCGAATTAGTTACTAAAAGAAGAAAAGCTCAAGTTGCTGTAATAACAATTGAAACTCAGATTGATGACATCCAAGAAGAGATTAGAGGGTTCGATACTGAACAGATAATGCGACAAAGAGAGAAGAAAGATAGGCTAGGGAATCAATTGTTTAAGCTTGAAAATGATATAAAAGAAACCAAAGCAAAATTGAATAAATTATCAGAAAATCAAGCGCATATATCTACATTGATATCAAAAAGTTCAGGAAGCGAAGGACAGTCAAGCACTATTCGTGTCAACTTATATCAAAATTTAGAATCTGTTTTCAAAGCTGGAATTAATGAGTTAAGAGATGCGTTACGTGGGCAGGTTGAGGAGTTCGCTTCAAATGCATTCAGCCAGCTCACTACAGAAAAAACATATGCTGGTTTAGAAATAAATAACAATTATGGTTTATCTATTCTTGATCATACCGGTAATGTACTAAAAGAGCGTAGTGCAGGTGCAGAGCAAATTGTCGCTTTATCTTTAATTGATGGATTAAATAAAACCGCTAGAAAAAGCGGCCCAATTGTTATGGATACGCCATTAGGTCGCTTAGATCCCAATCACAGAAGTAATGTACTTAAATATTTACCTAAAATGGCTGAGCAGGTTGTTTTACTAGTACATGAGGGCGAAATTGATCCAAGCCGCGATTTATCTAATTTTGCTGAGCGCATTGGTGCACGATATCAAATACAAAGAATTTCAGCTACAGAGTCACGAATAGTAAGGAGTAACTAATGAATGAGCCTAATCGTATAGGGTTAACGCCATTAACAGCAAAGCAGTTAGATGAATTACTAGTGGAATTAAATCCAAGTGAAGATGCTAAAAATGAAGTCTTTAAGTTAATTAAATTTGATATTTATAGGCTCGCAGTTGCTCTAGGTATAAAAGAAAATAAGACCCCTAAGCCACTAGAAGATAAAAGCAATTCAGTATTTAGGGTAAGTGAATTAGATCCTGATAAAACTTTATTCACTGTAGTTGAATGCTTAGGTGCCTGCTCAGAAGAGTTGCCAATATACAGTTATATCGAACAATTAGCGGAGCAAGGTATAAAAGAGTTTTATCAGCAATTCCAGTCAACAGGTGAGCTACCTTACGCTGAATATTTTTCGGATAGGACTTAAGGTATGTCAGCACTAAAGATGTTTTTTTGTATTGTGAGTGATAATGGTGCTGTTGATGTGACGGTTCATCGAGAGCTTAACTCGATCTACACTTTGTGGAGCAACGAAAAAATTTTTAATAAGGTCGGTATTATACATATTGGTTTTATGCGTCCAAAAGTACCTGGCTATGATGAGGTTGAGCACTTCAAGGAAAGCATACTTGTTTCTTCAAGTGTAAAGTGGGCTTTACCTACAGAGTACCGAACAAGTAATACTGTCGTTAATAATAGTAAAATACCTCTTTATCAATTGCTATCCGGCTTTGGTTACGATATTGAGATAGAAGATGATCTCCCTGTATTGGAAAATACAGTACAGGAAACCAGCTTTAAGGCAGAAGGAGATCATACGATTGCTTCTGCGGCTTTAGAGGTGTTGGAAGCAACATCTCAATCTATGTCTAAAGAGGAGATCTACGGACATATTATAGATCGTAACCTTTTCAGTTTCGGTGCAAAAAAACCAATTAGTGTTTTAAACGTTGAACTGAATAGGCATTGTAAAGATACCGATTATAGTCATTCATCATCAAATAAAATATTCGGAAAAACTAGTAATGGTTTGTTTTATGCGTTAAGTGCGAAAAAAGAATTTACTGGTTGGTTAAAAGTATTACAAGATGAAAACCCTAGTTTGGAAAGTGAATGTTTAAAGTTACTTATTTTTGATGACAAAACGTATTTAGAAAAGAGGCATGAGCTTACTGATCAAGTTAGCCGTGAGTTAGATTTAATAAGGTTTGAACAACTTAAGCTATCAATAGATACAGAGGACCCAAGTCAGCTTATACCAATACTTCCAATACCTATCTTAAACGCACATATTAGCCAATTAGGTTTAACTGTTAGAACGAGTAATGTATTTAGCATTCAAGATATTTTTTGTTTAAAAGATGCTATTGGTATAAGACTTACGGATATGCTGAAATGGCCTAATTTTGGGAAAAAATCAGCAAAGGATTTATGTGAACTATTAATAGCAAGCGCTACAAAGTTAACTTTTCAGCTTCCAAATCCTTCATCAAAAAATATCAACTTAACAGAACAAGAAAATGTAATAAATGGACTTACTTCAGAATATGAGAATCAATCGGGAGATTATACATTTGAGCATATTAAGCAAGTTCCACTTAAACAACACTTTGAAAATTCATTAGCATTGTTAAGTGAAAACGCGAGACTTGTTCTTGAATACCGCACTGGTTATAAAGAACCAATAAAAACCTTAGAAGAGGTCGGGCAGTTAGTTGGTGTTACAAGAGAGCGTATACGGCAAATACAGAAAAAAAATATCAATAAAATTATAGATACTGAATATTGGGATGACTGTATTGCGATAAAAATTGGTAATCTATTAATCGATAGGGACCAACCTTTATACTTAGAAATGCTTGAAGTTGAAGATGATTGGTTCTCAGGTTTTATCGGAAATTATCAACACCTAGCGGCAATTATTGAACTTTTCTCAGAGAATCAAATACAGCTATTAACTATAAATGGTGCTGTAGTAATTTCGAGGATTAGCCAGGATGAGTGGGATAGCCTTATCAGTGGTTTTAGAAAGTCTCTAAAAGCTAAAGCAGGTGAGTACCGTTGGACTAGAGAAGATATAAAACTAATATTTAAAGCAGAATTAGAAAGTAAAGGAGCGATAGAGTTGTTATCTGTTCTATTGGACACTTTTAGTGGTATTTTACAGTTCAATTCTGAGAATGATGTCTTAATTGCTTATGGCAAGTCTAGCGAAAGTGCTGTTTTTACTGTGTTGCAGCAAGCAGAATCACCATTGCACTATAGTGAACTAGCGGATAGGGCATCTGCGTTGCTAGGTAAAAAAGTGGATGTAAGAACCGCACATAATTCGCTAGCAAAGCTTGGAGCTAAACTTTTTGGCCGTGGTACTTACGGTCTACCTAAATTTAATCCTATTTCAGACTTAATATGCAACCATATTCGCACAGTTGTTGCCAAAACGCTTTACGAAGGGCCTTTAGCAAAACAGTGGCATGTGACAGAGTTGCTTACATATTTAAAAGAAAAATTCCCAGCATTACCTAAAGATCTCGATATGTATATTTTAAATATAATTCTTGAAGATTGTGTAGAACTAACATATTTAAATAAAAATGTTTGGGCAAGAGCAGACTCTGGGCAAAAGCCAACAGATCGCGTTGATATGGCTGATGCTTTTACAAAAATATTGGAAGACGCAGGAAAGCCATTAAAAGGTAAAGAAATTAAGGCCCGGTTAGAGGTTGTAAGGGGAGTGCATGACTCTTTACAAATTCAGCCAACTGAGAGAATGCTACAAGTAGGCCCTGATACATGGGGGCTTTACGAAAGAGACATAAATATTGACCCTAAAAATATCACTCAGTACTTAGATGCGCTGCATAGCTACTTGAAAAATGAACAAAAAGGTATTCATGTTACTGAGGTCGAAGACTTTTTTGATAAAATAAACTTAGGTTTAGAATTACCAGAAAGCTATACCTTACTAAGCTTAGCTCAACAGGATGCGCGTTTTTACCTTGGTCGCTCTATGTTCCTCGGGCTTGCGGAGTGGGGGGATGACACTCGTCGTTATACAAATGCACAGGCTGTAAGAAAAATATTGGATGAAATGACCGAACCTATGAATATCAATAAGATTAATGCAAAAGTGCATGCTTTAACCGGTATAGATACAGATACAACAGTAACGGGCATTTTGAAAAACGAAGGTGCGAAGTATTACAAAGAACAGCGACTTTGGTTTAAAGAGTAAAAGTAGTTAGTTATTTTAGCTATTACTATACAAAAACCAAGTGGTGATGTAATCAGCACAAATTTACGTTTTAACCTCCCCGCACAATTTGCACTTCGTGTGAACAATGGCACTAAAAGCCTTGTAATCCTTAATGAGCAAGGCGCGGAAATACTTAATGGTAAAGGTGATGTTTACCTTAAATCAGAAGGTAAATTGGTTAGAATACAGTGTGCTAGGGTTGCTTTATTAAGGAGAATAGTAAGATGTACAAAAGTAAAAACTTTATTAGTGAGGCTTTTATAAAGCAGTATTCAATACCTGTTGGAATTGTGGGCTTAGCGCTTACAGCTATGTCTACCTTTGGTGTGAAAATGACGGGGCAATTTGAGGCTTACACTTTTTGGGCCTCAATCTGGCTACTGTTAGCCGTTATAATACTTACTTTGATAGCCCTATCGCTTGCGGTAAAACAGTTAAATAAATATTGCAATTCATTATTTAATATTGGTGAACTACCTCCACTATTAAGTATTTGTAGTATAAACGATGGCTCAAACGCTAAGATCATACTCCACCCTAAAGAGAATATTAATTTGCAAAAGGACTCCGTTGTTTCTGTTATCTTAGCCGATGACGAAGAAGGGGATATTGAATTGGGGCTAGGAGTTATAACTTACCAACAAGCTGACGGAAGGATTGCTTTAGTTGCTACACCAAAACGCAACATGGAAAGTAGGTGGTCAACAATTTTAAAAAATAGCTCTGAATACACTAGCAAAATTAGAGTTAGGACTGTTATTGATCGTAACTATATTAATGATGATTATTTGTACAAAGAAAGTTATGAAATTAGTAGCCTAAGCAGCTCTGCTTCAGATTTAAAATCGGATGGCACAGGAACAAAATTATGAACAATTTTAAATATATCGAGTTCACTCAACCTGCGGGAACATTCTACATGTTGAGTATGCCAGCAAGTTTTGTTTCTAAAATAATGGATGTAAAAGAGCGAAATGAAGATGGGGAGGGGACTCAGCGTGTGGATTCAAAACCTAGAATAGAGGAAATAAAAAAGTATTGTAATGATCCCGATGCTACTTTTCCTACACCGATAATACTTGCTATTGACTCAGAACATCTAACTTTCGAAAGCGATGGTACAGTAACCATAGAAAATAAAGCTAAAATTGCTGATATACTAGATGGGCAACATAGGATAAAAGGGATATCTAATTCTGATAATATTGATAAATTTGAATTACCTATTGTGTTTATAAAAGATGCAACCGAAGAACAGAAAGCTTACATTTTTTCTATTATTAATAGTAAGCAAACTAGAGTTTCTCCATCTTTGATCTATGATCTTTTCGCAGTAATGAAGAAGCGGAGCCCTCAAAAGACCTGTCATGAGATTGCACGCAGCTTCAATAAATTAGAAGACTCACCGTTTCAAAATAGATTAAAAATGCTTGGAAAAGGAGGAGGTGTAAATGCTTCATTATCGCAAGGAACTTTTGTCAAAAGGTTAGTGACTCTCATAACAAATAAACCCGATGATTATCTTATAAGAATAAAGAATGGTGAGGATTTACCTGTAGAAAATCTTCCATTTAATGATTATTTTAGAAATGACAAAGATGATGTGATTTTTAAAATCGTTCTCAACCTTTTTAAAGCGATATCGAAAGTATTTACTTATGAATGGAATCATCCAGAAAAATCAATTCTTTCTAAAGGTATTGGTTATGGCGCAGTAATTAAAGCATTCCCTGAGATTTATAAGGTAGGTAAGGAGCAAAATGATCTTTCTGAGGAGTTCTTTATAAAAACCTTTGAAAAATTCAAACTTATTCTTAAAGAAGAAAAGAAGGAACTGACATCTACTTATTTTGGTTCTAATGAAACTTATGTTACAGAATTATCAAAGCTCATTGAGCGAGCTGTGAGGTGACTTTAAAAAGTGGCTTACATTAGGAAGCCACATTATTATTTTATGAAACTTTCAAGTAATAGGTTATACCTCGATTCAAATGCAACTTAACAAAATCAGCAAAGAGCACCCCTACAAGGTGTGCACTTTGTTTTTGATAAGCCTCACGCAGAACTGCTAAATATACATCGGCATATTCACCGGCAAACACTTTCCAGCTCATTTCCACGTTACTGTCTGAGGGGATCTCCTCGACCGGGGGGATTGAATCTTCAGCGAGTGACATACAAAGCGCCCAGCGACACAATACGTTCCAGTTTTCGATACCTGTTTTACTTTTTAAGCGAACGAGTTGTTGCTTTTGTTTTTCAGAGAGCTTAATAGAGTCAATTGTATGGAGTGTGGTATTCATTAAAAGTACCCCTCAGTAAAGGTTGAGGTTTGTTCTTGCTCGTTATAACTAATGTGGTATTCACGGCAAATAGCAGGCTTTAATTGCGTGTAGTATTGCCCAGTTATTTCTTCGTCGGTCGATAGCAAAATTACTTGGCTTGACGCTTTAGGGAAGTAGTTATTAATAAGCTTAGTACGGTGTTTACCATCTAAGCGCCCAAGTGGTGTGTCGATCACGGTTGGAATTTCTTTGCCAGATGCTTCTGCTAATCCCCATAAAATTGCGATAGCAAGTAACTGCCTTTCACCTGCCGATAAGCGGCTTGGCGACATTGGGTTATTATTGGTATCGAGTAACGTAAGTTTGAATGAATCAGGGCAAATTTTAACACCGGTAATTAAGTTGTTTTTACGAGAAAGATCAAAAAACTTAGCGGCAATGTGCTCTTCAAGCCCTGTTACATTTTCACGTATTAGCTCATCAGCAAATGACTTCATGGTATTTTTAAGTTTACCAATATGATCAGCGACTTGAATTGAACGTTTTTGTTCAAACGTGTCTTTGCTTTGTTGGGTTAGCAAGTTTGCATAGCGAGTGTTTAATACTTCGTCACGCGCTTGTGCTTGCTGTAACAACTGCTGTTTTTGTTTGATTAAAACAAAGTTGTTTTTTAGCTCGACTTCAAGCCCGGCTAGTTCGCTAAGTAAATGCTGAACAGTCTCGTAATCAGGTATTGATTCAAGCTTTTTATTAAATAGCGCTTGTTGTTCAAATAATTCTTCGCGAGCTTTTAGCAAGTTTGAACGCTCTAACTTATCTAGTTCAATTTTTTCATCAAGACCATTAAAAATAGCGATGTTACTAGCAATATAACACTCTGTGCTTGCTAGTTCTTCGCGCTCTGTGGCCATAGTGGCCATTTTATTACTGAGTGCTTTAAGCGCGCTTTCTGGTACGTTTTCATTAACTAGTGTTTGTGTAATTGTGGCTTCGTACTCTGTAATAGCACTTTGAATAACATTCGCTTGTACTGCCTGTTCTTCTTTTTTAATTTGTGCTTTTGTGCTTGATATTAAATTGGATATTAAACCAAGTGGTCCGCATCCGGCATCTAGCTTTACACGTTCAGCTAAATTTGCTTTGAGTTTTTCTTCAATCGCGCCGAGTTCAAACTTTATAATGTCGCGCTCTTCAATTAAATGAGCGCCTGCACTTCTTACTTTTTGTCGGGCTTTATTAATACTCAAGTTAGTATCACTGGCACGTTTTTCTAAGTTAGCAATGTCAGTTTTAAAGGCTGATACAATAGTTGTCTGCTCAGTTATTTCTGCTTCAAGCGCTTCGACTTTGGCTACTGCGGTTGTATCTAGGTTTTCACTTTTACGTTTACGCTCTACATTATTTAAATCAATTTGCAGCTGAGAGAGTAGGTCAAGCCCAAGTAAATTTTCTATACCCGTTTTAATTAAATCAGCACTTCTGTCTGGGTGTGCTAAATTTTCTATTTTTTCGCCATCAAAAAAGAATAAATCAGACAAACTAAGTGGAATAAATTCGTTTACAAACTCATCCCAGTATTGGCTCAAATGAGAATCTTCTTGCTGATTACAATAAACTACCACTTTATCTTTTACGTCTTTTGTATTTGTTTTCCAACTTCGAACAATAACAAACTCGTTAGTTGTTGTATCAGTTGTGTGAGTAAACGTTAGTGAAATTTCAACTGTATCGTCGTTACCCACATAACGATTTTTGGTACTTATTAAATAGTTACCGTATGACTGATGACCTCGGTTAGAGCATTTGGCATGCTTACCGTAAAGCACAAGTTGCAACGCATCTAGAAAGGTTGTTTTACCACCACCATTTAAGCCACCAAAAAGAATAATTGGTTTATCTGCAGATGTACTCAAATTGACTTCGTGACGACCCTGATAAATACCAAAGTTTTCAAGGGTGAGTTGTTTAATTATCATCTTGTACCTCTTCAAAATCGATTAATAGCGAGCTGTAGCCTTGTTCTTTAATCGATTTAGTTACCATGATGATTTTTTCTTGAATTGCAGCTTTATCATCTTCAGTTAAATTAGGAGAATTGTTTAGTTGTATTTGTAAGCGATGGCGTTCGCGTTCTAATGCAAATTGCTTTGCTTCAAATAAATTGTTAAATGCGCCTTTATCTAAACTCTGTGTAAGCTCATCAGATAGTTTTGCTCTACGCAGTTGGTTTTTATGTTTGTTAGCAATACTCATAACCGCACGCATTTGTTGATATAACAAACCATCTTCGTCGCCTTGTTCTTGGCAATGCGCTTTTAATTTATTAAGTACGTCTAAATTAAGAATAGGGTGGTGTGCGCGTTGCTTACCTGGATAAGGCTTTTTGAATACATTTTGGTAAATTTTAGGCACGCTATCTTCAGCTTCGTGCTTTTCTTCAAGCCAAATTCGGCGTATTTCTTCAAGATCTTCTAATGGTAAAAGCTCCAAGTTTTTTACTTCATCAGGCCCAAGTTGTTGCACTGCAAGCTGTGCTTCTAAAACTTTGCCAAGTAAGTGTTCTCTAAATTTTTGTATGTAAGGACCTGGTACTAAATCGGCGCCATGTTTAGATATATGTACAGTTAAATTGCCATTCATACGTCTGAAGTCGCGATTAGCTTTATCTCGTGTTAGCTTTTCAATTTTTTTAGCACGGTTAGAGTCGTTAACTTCAATTTCGTTACGAAGCGCTACAAGTGGATACATCCACTCTTTTTCATCGTCGTTGGCAATCATGGCATTCATTGATTTATCTTCAGATACCATTGTACAAACGTAGCAACCAAAACGGCTATCGCCACAGCTCTGCGTCGATTTATCTACTACAAGCGGGCATTCACCGCCTTCAGTTGCACCCTGATACATGCCCATTAAATCATGATTTGGGAAATTCCACGGGTTATTTACACTATTTAAGTACACCCACACATCATCGTTACTCCAGCTCGCAATAGGTGTATAAACCCAAACTCGCTCAAGTGAACCGTTTTCGGTCAAGCCAAGCGCTTTTCGTGTATTAGTGGTCGAGCTTTCGAAGCGATCCATACTTGCAGCACGTGCTGTACTTTCAGCTTTACGCGTACCAAGTACTAAAAGGGCTTCGCCATTTTTATCAGCCATGTTTTGAATAAATGTATTTGATGGCGATATTTTTAGGCGGTCTGTACACCATCTAAATTTATAACGAGGAGCAGGGTAACCCTTACCGATTAAGTTAACCCAAAAACGGTCTTTTACTGCAGGAGTAAGGCGGTGTGGCACTATAGGCAAGCCTTGTGCATCGGCTTGTTCTTTCATTCGCTCCAACGATTTTCCTACCCACATAGCAACTATTGGGTTTTCTACTAGAGTGTCGGTGCTTATTACATGTACTTTTTTTTCGCATTTACCTTCTTGAGCTAGCTCTTGTAGGGCATACCAAATCAACTGCAGTATAGCAGTTGAATCTTTGCCGCCACTGTAGCCAATTACCCATGGGATTTGATCACTCTTGTATAGCATTTTAACGTGATCGATAGATTCTCTGATTACGTCTTTTAACCCTTTTTGGGTAAATGCAGATTTGTTCTGTATAACTGGATCAGAACTCATTTTTTGCCTCTTTAAATTTATTTTCTTGTGCTATTTCTTTAGGAGAGAGCTGGATATTCATTATTTGTTTTATTCTTATTGCTGTTAAGCTGGCTGCAACGGAAGAGTTTTTCATACTGCCGTTAATAATACAGCGCCCATCCCAATCTTGATGATTTGATCTTTCCCAGTTTATCTCTTGGAATTGACGTAATTTTGCTTTCCATTTTTTATCGTTTATTAACAACCAACAACCAACAATACCAATAGCATGCAAGGTTACGGAATAAGGATGAATACTTTGGTCTCGTAGCTCACTACTAGCTACTTTGTCATTTAACACTAGTTGCCAAGCAGGGAGGTTATTAGCCACACATTCCCAAAACTCTATTGCTTTTGGGATTAGCGAGTCGTAGTTATTATTATTTATGTTTGAAAACAATTCTTTAGTCGCTTTATTTAAACCACTGTGAGTGATAAGTTTTTTCGAACGAGAGCTAAGTCTACTTTTTTCTAAATGGACTAGTTTAGAAAGTATTGGGCTATTAAAAATTATATTTTTAGAGAGAAGTTCATCAGGATTAGTGCCATAGGTTTTTTGCAAAGACTCATCAACTTTGATCGCATGCTGATTAAGATCTGAAAACATATTCTGACGTTGTTCTAGGTTTTTATCAGGATAAATAACTACAGAAATGGTTTCATTTTCTAGAGACTTATCTTGTTCGATAGCAGCAAGTATAGCAACAGTTCTATGTTGACCATCTACGATGAATACTTCTGCATCCTCATCAATAAGCAATTTCCCGCTATTAGCAAACACATCTTCATTGGTAAAAGGTTCAAATTCACTTCTTCCTTGAATACAGGCTGTAATAGAAGAAAATACATAGTTGTCTCTATTATCTAAAATATATTTTGCTATCTGAGGTATACGATCTTCATTGATTAATCGTTGTGAACGCCTTTCTACTGGAAGTGTTTGTTCATCTAATGAAAAAATTCGTTTAAGTCTTTTTAAAGAACACATAACAACGTAAAATTCATTACCTGCTTGTATGCCTTTATTGGCTATGAGAGATGTACCAGATATTATTTTGTTCATGTGATAACTTTCTGTTTTGTTTTTGTTCGCACGAACAAAGCTTTTTGTTCGTGCGAACAACTCAGTGCGGTATCATACATGACTAATGTAGGCATGTCTTTACCGGAGCCACTAATTTTAGGGAATTTATGACAGTTTATTTAGATTCGAATGCAACAACCCCTGCACTAAAGCCAGTCGCCGATTTAGTTTATTTACTAATGACCGAGGAATATGGCAATGCAGGAAGCCGCACACATGAGTTTGGTGCTAATGCTAAAAAATCTGTTGAAAAAGCACGTAAACAAGTAGCTGAAGTTGTGGATGCTGATAAATCAGAAGTTATTTTTACTAGTGGTGCAACCGAGAGTAATAACATTGCAATTCTTGGGTTACGTGAATTTGGTGAACAAGAATCTAAAAAGCATATAATTACTACTCGAATTGAACATAAAGCTGTATTGGAGCCTATGGAGTATTTAGTTAAAAATGGCTTTGAAGTTAGCTTTTTAGAAGTTGATGAGAGTGGTGTTGTTGACTCCGATAACCTCAAACAGTTATTGCGAGAAGATACGCTACTTGTTTCGATTATGCATGTGAATAACGAAACAGGCTCAATACAGCCTATCACTGATATTTGCGATGCACTTGAGTTACATTCAGCATTTTTACATATCGATGCGGCTCAGAGTTTTGGAAAGTTGAGCGACGATTTAAAAAATAAACGCATTGATTTAATTAGCGCAAGCGGACATAAAGTGTATGCTCCTAAAGGTGTTGGTGCCTTAATCATGCGAAAGCGTGGCTTTTTAAAACCGCCATTAAAACCAATTATGTTTGGCGGTGGGCAAGAAAAAGGACTACGCCCAGGCACCTTAGCGGTACCACTAATTGCAGGTTTTGGTTTAGCTTGTGAAATAGCACAAAAAAATGCTTTAGCATGGCAAAAACATGCACAAAAATTAAAAGATGAATTGATCGCAGCTTTAAATACTCTTGATGCGCAATACAACGGTGAGAATACATCACCCTTTGTGCTTAACTTTTCCGTCCCAGGTATTAACTCTGAGGCGGCAATGGTTATGTTAAAAGGGATCGCGGCTGTATCTAATGGCTCTGCGTGTACATCATCAAGTTACACACCTTCACATGTTTTAACTGCAATGCAATTGGATGAAAAACGTATTGCCGGTGCAATAAGAGTTTCATGGGGTCATATGACAGAGTCATTACCTATTACTGAAATAGTTGAAAAGTTGGAACAGTTAAAGTTGTGATGTTGATTTAGTTAATTGTTAGCACTGTAGCTAAGACAATTCTCCCCTTCAACTTCACTTGCAAACACATAATTAATGAATAATTACCTCGCATGGATGCGAGTAAAGCGATGCTTGCACATGGATGTGCTTTCATCGCGTTTACGTTCATATTAATTTAGTGTTTAAAGATAAGTGAAATTGAGGGGCGCCGAGAGATTCCAAAGAGAAGTCGGCGGTTACTTCTCTTTGGTTGCCATCGCCAACGCGATATAAGTAAATTATTTTAAAAGCTACGCTTTTCGCGCGAGCAAGCTGAGCGCAGTGAAGTTCGAGGGGCACTCCAGTTACTTAAAGTTAAAAACTAACACGTGATATAAAATCATAGCTACCGCAAGAAAGTAAAATTTTGGAATATTATCTAAATCACTTGTAAGTGATTGTGTTTCAGAAGTATATTGTTTTAATTAGTAAAAATTATTTACAAGGACAGTAGATGCAATCCGCTACTACAGATAAAAAATATACTGCTAACCCTTCTTCAGCTCAAGAGCCAGCAAATAACTCTTCGTATACAGATGAAAACAAATACCAGTTTGTTTCACTCACTAAAGATGAATCGTCATTTTTAAATAAAAAACGTAAAAGTTGGAAGCTAGCAAATCCCAGAGGTTTGTATACTTTTAGGGATCAACCAATAGGTATTTTTAGCTGCATGTTGCATATAGCTACTTTTTTAGTATGTGCATTTCTTTTCATTTTTTATCTTTACTTACCCCACGATAAAGAGCTTATTAATGGGATCGGCAGTTACAGCAGTATAACTCCATTAGAACGTTTTTCGAGAGTGCTATTAATTGGCTTAATTTTATTTAATTTAAATTCTTTGAAGGTCAATATAAAGGCTTACCCTATTAAGCGCTATTGGTTTGCTATGGCATCTAATTCGCTATTTCATGCTGTTCTTTTAAATATTTATTATTTTCTTTTTTCAATACTTTGTATTGCTTTTGTTGGGGCTGCTCAAGGGATGGATTTATTTAGTGCATTCGAAATATTTGAGGAGAGTGCAAATTACGAAATATTTTTAATTATTGATACTTTTATATCTGCAGGGATCATTTGGTATGCCTTTAGATTTTGCAGAAAGGGGCTTAAACAATGAGATTTTCTATTATTTTTACTTTCATACTACTTTTATTTTCACTGCCTAGCTTTGCTAAAAGTGAGTTACCTTATGGTTGTGACGAGTATTCAAAAGTAGAAGAAAAGAGTTTCGTATTGTTTAATAAAAAACAATTTATCGAGCTTGGGGAGTGCGCTGGTGAAGCATTAGTTAAAGCAAAAAAAGTTTATAATATTGCAGATGCATGCTCAGAAGTTGTGGAAGATAAAAATAGCTTGTTAGGTATATTTAGCTTATCAAAGCTTGAAGCAATTAAAATGGGGGTTTGCTTAGGAGCTATTAATGCAGTTTATAACCGCTACGACAGAGAGGTTGTAACTGCTACAGATAGTTACCGAAGACCTAAGCGATACTATAGTTGCAAAAAAGGTATGGAAGGGGTAAGTAAACTCATATCTAGTGCTGATGACGAATACTACGAACGCTCTGAGCTTAGAGATATTTTGTGTCGGAGAGTTTATTAAGATGATAGAGCCTGTTGATACTGAAGTTGAATCTATCACCCAAATTGCTAATTTATATATTAAGCAAAGTTACTCAGATACGTTACCAAAAGAACTACATGACGCGCTAAATAATATTTTTACAAAAGGGCATAAAAAATCTGAAGATACGCATGTTTCGAATAGCTCAACACTTGAATATCGAAAGGCTGTCATTTCAACCAAAGAGGTTCAATTTAGCAAGCGAGTGGAGCATAGAGTTATTAGAGGAAGAAGAGCTACTGTATATAACGCACTGTGCCTATATTCATTAATAGGAACAGCGGGTACAAAAAAGGTTTTTCAAGATTACTACATCGCTAAATCATTTACCGATAAACGTGAGTTTAAACTATTAGATGAGTTTGCTAAAAAAGAGCTAAGCACAGAAATGTTGTTTTTTGGTGTGTCACAATCATCTTTTGATAATATAAAAAGTAAGTTACTTGATAAGAATTTCGATCTCTTTACTAATCAGTTACCTTCGCCTTTTCAGCGTTTAAAAGCGGACGATGTAGATTTGTCTCCTTTGAGCTTACTTTATGATAGAGGTATTAATTGGCAAAGTGTTATTGAAACTTATACTAAATCGGACAAAAAATTTAAATCCAAAGAATATATTGAAGCGCAAAATATACTTCAAAAAGTTGCTGATAAACGACTACTCAAACTCCCACTGTTTAAGGAGTTAAGCGCTAATATTGACTCTCAAATAAATGAAAATAATGAAGCATGGGAGTATTTACAAAATATTTTAAATTAGATTTTGCAGTGCTCCGCACAACGTCATTATTGATCTTAGTTAACCAACTGGAGAACAATAATGGAATCAATGAACTGTTTATTTAAAACCTTCCCAAAATGCAAATCTGACCGCTATATGTCAGAAGCTAAAAAAATATATAACCATCTTTTACAAGGTCGCAACTATAGAGATATTGGCGGCCGCAAGCTCACTATCGCTCCTAACCTGGTTCGTTTTAAATTAGGCAATTACCGCTTAATTTTTATATCCATAAATGGAAATTTTCACCCTAAAGCGCTTCTTGCTCGCAAAAACCTTGAATCTTATTTAAAGCGAAGGTGAATAATATTGTTCACTTAAACTTAATTAAGGCAGCAAATATGACTAAAAAAATAAGCCCAGCTAATAATCAAGCGAATCAACAAAATCCAAATAAAGGGACTGATGGCGTTAATCAGCAGTACGCTAAAGTACAAGGTTATCGCGGTAAGCAATTAAATAAAAATGAAGGAAAAAAATAATGGAACAACTAGTTGAAGTTGAGCAGTTATTTAATTTTCAGGTAAGTGACAATTTTCGCGAACAGTTAAATTCTCACGTTTCTGCATTGAATTTTGAAAAATTAAAATGGAAGTTAACGCAATCAGCTGAAGCAACATGGAGTTCAGAGCTGTGTGACTTTGCTGAACTTGAATATCGTAAGTTTTTATCACTTAAAAAGTGGTATCCAAAGCTGTCGCTCGTTCCGAGTAAGTTAGTTGATAAGTTTTGGCATGAGCATATTTTAGATACGCAAAGTTATAGTAATGATTGCGATGCTTTATTTGGGTTTTACTTGCATCATTATCCTTATTTTGGAATTTATGGAGACAAAGACCAATCTAAACTACAAAACTCATTTGATGAAACGGTAGCGGTATATGAGAAGCACTTTGGTCCATTTCCTACTGCTGAGTTGTATTCAGATGAATCAGCACAAATGGCTCGTTGTGAAGATCATGCTTGCCATGCTCCTACCTCATGCGCATGTCGTGTACCAGGAGCTTGCAAGTAGTGAAGGCAAAGAGCTGCTTTACTGCAGCTCTTTTATACAACTTTGATGGTAAAAATACTTCAATAGCCATGTATTAATTATTTAAAGTTAAAACGCGAAGTAAACTCGCACCTACAATTTGAAAGCTTCGCTTTTCGCGCGAGCAAGCTGAGCGCCTACAGGTATTTCGGTGAGCTTTGTAGCGTGAGTTTGAATAATGCGACATGTACCTGTTTTTAAGGTATAAAGTAAACATTGTGATTATAGGAACTCATCATGGATGATTTATTAAACCAAGGTTTAAGCCTTTTATTTGTTATTGGTAGTGTTTATTCATTATTAGGTGTTTTGTTTTTCAAAATATGGCTTCATCAGAAAAATGCGAAATTGCCTGTAGATCGCAAAAAGCTTAAACGTGTTGCCGCGCAAACACTCAATGAACAAGTTAATGATAAGATTTTTGATGTTATAGGTTTAATCTTTTTGTCGGCTTTGATAGTCACAATGCCTTTTGCCATTAAAGGTATTGCTGAAATGTTTGCAAGCGGCAAGATCAATTACCTTTTAATTACTGTCATCGTATTGAGTTTAATCTACGTGGCACGAAAGCTCTGGCTTAAATCTAACGATTTAATCAAGTTAAAACTAGGACGTGATGCAGAATTGGCAGTTGCTTCAGAACTTATAGAATTACAGTCACACGGTTACCAGGTATTTCATGATATACAAGCAGATGGTTTTAATATTGATCATTTGGTTGTTGGGCCAAATGGGATATTTGCTATTGAAACCAAAGGCAGACATAAACGAATAAAAGACGATACAAATTACAAAGTTAAATTTGAAAATAATCATTTAGCATTTCCTTCTTGGTTTGAAAGCAAGCCATTAGAGCAAGCTCAAAATCAAGCTAATTGGGTGAATAAATGGCTTTATGAATCAACCGGTTTTAATACTCCGGTTTTACCTGTTTTATGCTTTCCTGGTTGGTTTGTGGAACTAAAGCAGAGACCAATCTTTCCAATCGTTTCTCATAAACAAATAGTTAAAACGATCCTTTCAATGCGACAAGTTAGCTTAAATCAAGAGCAGCAGCGTGCTATTTGCTATCAAGTGGTGCAGCGAGCCTTAAACGATAGTAAGGCAATTTAAAAGCTACGCTTTTCGCGCGAGCAAGCTGAGCGCCTACAGGTGTTTAGCTTGGCTATTAAGCTCAAAATGTCATTAACTTCCCATAAGTAACTTATGTTTTACTTATGGGGTTGTGGTTTTATTTTACTCTCTATAAATAAAGTAAAGTTTACTTATAGAAGGTAAATATACGTTCAAACTTAAAAGTAAGTTATATTTGACTTTTGGGTGGGCTACCCTAAAATAAATTGTATAAGTAAACTATAGTTGACCTTTAATGAGTGAATTACCAGCAAAAAAAACACTTGGAAGAGTTGTTAAGCGCACTGAAATGCCTGATCTATCAAAGCCGTTTTCGTCGGTGCGACTCGCTAAAGCGATTACTTCAAAGCGAACAGGCATGAAGCTTACATTGGTTGATGTATCGCAAGCACTTAATATTTCAAAGCCTACGCTGATAAAAATAGAAAAAGGTGATGTGAATGTGCAGTTTTTTAATGTACTCAAAGTGATGGAATACTTGGGGTTGTCGTTTAGCCTTGTCAGTGATGACGAGTCGCACCACAATAACAACAATGAGGTGAGCGATGAGCTGTGGTATTAAAAAAAATAGCTTAGATGTATTTATTGGGCATACGCAGAAGATAGGTGCGATAGCCCTTGATATAGGCTCTGAAAATGAAATTGCATTTACCTATGAGCCTGAGTGGATTAATAAGGGTTTTGCTATTCACCACACTTACCGCTCAATGGTGATTTTGACTCACGTGATGTGCGTAATTATTTACAAAACTTATTACCCGAGGGCAAAGGTCTTGATGAGATTATAAGTAGTACTACTATCTCTAAAAATAATACGTTTGGTTTGATTAAAGTAATTGGCGAGGAAACGTCAGGCGCTTTGTCGTTTAGAGCAAGTAACAGTACTTTAAAGCAAACATCTTTTCGTGAAGTAACTAGGGTCTGTTGATCTTTGCGGATTAAAATTTGTCCAAACTAGGAGCTATTTAATCGCGACGCGAGATTTGCAACCTAGTGGGCTAAGTAAAAACCGAGCAACAAAGAGTAAATAGCTCCTAGGAAGAACCCTTCGGGCAGCGCCTGTTTGGCATTAATGCTACGTTATCGCCCATTTATGGGGAATAACCACACTGCATAGGCTCTGCCTTGCCTAAATACCAAACAGGCTGCTGCAAATTTAACCTTGAAAGAACAGCAGACCCTAGTGACGAGCTAAGCCAAAAACTTAAACGCTTTGTACAAGTTGGCGAGCCAATTACTCATTGGGATGGCCGAACTCGGCTCTCTGTTGCTGGCGTTCAAGACAAACTAAACCTACTCGAAATCGATAGTAAATTAGGATTTGGTGAAGGGGAGCTATGTTCTAATAAAATTTTTAAATTCGAAACAGGTACCGCTCCTTTCATTGCAGTAAATGAACTTTTTACCATGCTTTTGGCAAAAGAGTCGGGGCTCAATGTTCTCCATGTTGAGTTGCGTACTTACGCAGATGTAAGAGTATTTGTAATAGATCGCTTTGATAGGCGCGTTACACAAGATCAAAACCGTGTATTACGTCGTCATATTATTGATGGTTGCCAAGCCACTAATTTACCTCCTTCTTATAAATATGAGCGTCAGCATGGTGATGATGGGGATGGTATTTATATTCGAGATGGCGTTTCTTTTGCAAAACTCTTTAGTGTTAAAACAACGAATGTACAAGCGTATGAGGCTCAGCTTATTCGTTGGATGACATTTAATATTTTAGTACGTAATTACGATGCTCATGGCAAAAACATTAGTTTTTTTGTTGGTAAAAATGGTTTAGAGCTTACGCCGTTTTACGACTTGGTAAATATAGAGGCTATTATTGAGCAGGGAAGCATTGACCGTGATATGGGCTATTTACAGCCCAAAATATCAAGGTGTTATGCTATGTCAGTGGGTGAGCATAATTCGCAAAGTGCAGGCAATTTTACTAATGAGATTACAGCTTACATGTTAGCTGATTTTGCTGATGAATTTGCTATTTCACTACCACGGATGCAACTACTTATGAGTCAAACCGTTAATTCTGTATTAGCCGCAATTGATACGGCTAAAGTTTCTGCTGTTAAAAATAACTTATCTTCTGCTGAATTAGCACACATTGATTTGTGCATAAAAATAATTAATAAAGCTGCAAATAAGCTGAGTGAGCAAATAATACAACTACCAAATATGGATGCATTTATTTAAATATTAGAAAATAAATACACGCATTTTGAGTGATAAATTCATATATTGGTTGCCAGCATCAACGCGATATTTGTAAATTAAAATTAAAAGCGCGAGATAAAATCACACCTACGCTTTTGTTAAGAGTGATGTTTACATTAATGTAGGTGAGGTTTTATACCTCGCTTACAAATACATTTTTTACCACAGGAAAGTGAATTATTGTTCAATGTGGCGCTTAAAAGTAATGAGGCAATTAACTCTTACATTCGCCTCATTGCATGAGGCAAATAAATAACATAGACTGAAGCTAATTACCTTTAGGACTAAAGACTATGTGGATATGGCAACAGCAAAACTGGCCAAACTTTACGTGGGATGCTGCAGCGCTTGCTCCTTTACTAAGGGATCTTTCATATAATCAAGGTTTATTAGTAGGGCGTATGGGCGTGCAAAGTGCTCAACAAAAGCAGCAAGCCCTTGATACCTTACTTGCAAATATTATTTACTCCAGTGCGATTGAGGGTGAAAAGCTTAATGCATTTTCGGTTCGCTCTTCTCTTGCTAAAAAGCTCAATATTAATGAGCAACCTTACCCAACAACAGTGCAAAGCGATAATCTTGCAGAGATTATGCTTGATGCAATAAATAACACAGACTCACCGCTTAATTTAGAGCGAGTGCTTAATTGGCATCGCTTATTATTTGCAGGTGAGCAAAGCTTATTTACTAAAATTGAGGGCGGGCAATTGCGTGGTGACGAACCAATGCAAGTGGTGTCGGGGCGCTTAGATAAACCGGTATTACATTTTACGGCGCCTCCTAAAGAGCGAGTAAATAAAGAGCTTTCGCTATTTTTTAATTGGTTTAACAAAACGCAAAACGAACCTCAAATAGATCCTTTTATTCGGGCAGCTATCGCACACTTATGGTTTGTAACAATACATCCACTTGAGGATGGTAATGGGCGTATTACACGCCTTATAACCGACCTGGCATTAGCGCAAGAACATGCTGAGTCAATTCGGTTTTACGCTATGTCGGTGGCTATTTTAGAAGACAGAAAAAACTACTACGAGGTGCTTGAAGCCACTCAACGTGGAGATCTTTGTATTACAAAGTGGATTAATTGGTTTTTACGTACGCTTAATAATGCGATACACCATACGCTTAATAATATTGAGCAAACAATTTTTAAAACCAATTACTGGGCAAGTAAAGATCAAACAAAGTTAGGTGAGCAGCAAGTAAAAGTGCTTAATAAGTTACTTGATGGCCAATTTGAACAGGGTATTAGCGCGAGTCAGTATCAAAAGGTAGCTAAGGTTAGCCGTGCAACCGCAACACGCCATTTATCGGACTTGCAAACGCTTGGATTTTTAACAAAAACCGCCGCAGGTGGGCGTAGTACACGTTACAAAATTGCCTAATGAGGCAATTACACATGTTATTCACCTCATTGTGTGAGGCGAATAGGTGTTTGAATTATTGTAGGTGAGGTTTTATACCTCGCATGGTGTTTTTATAAAGCCAAAGCGCGATGTAAAATCGCACCTACGGTTTTGTTCAGTGCAGTGGTTTAATTATTGTAGGTGAGGTTTTATCTATAAATCTTTGTTTAGCTCTGTAATCGCTTTAATACTAAATGCGTGCATAGTTGTGTAGTGTTGCTTTTTAATGATTGTTTTAACGATACTTTTATCAATATTTAAGTAATCGTGAACAAGAGCATTTCGTAAGCCTATAATTTTACGCCATGACAGTAGTTCTGCCTCGCTCAAAAAGCCTAAATTAGTAAGTTCGCTAAATGTTTGATAGGCGTTGCTACTGGTACTACTTTTGTGCTGCTTTAGCCAATGCTTTGATAAACCAATACACACCGCGGTCATTAACTGTAGTAATCGCTCTGCAGCTCGGTAGTCTCTGCTATTAAGTGAATCGATTTGACTGAGTTCGTCGAGTTCTTGCATATATTCGTCAATATGGCGTGTTACTTCACTTAAATAAAGTGTAATTCCGGTATCAGTCATGTTTACTCGCTATGGTTTCAAATTCGAACTGGCTATATATACGCTGCTGCTCTTTCATCGCTCTAACACTATTATTGCTTATAATTATTTTTCCATATTCAATAACGTTGAAAGCTAAATAACTTGGAATAATATTTATATCAACAATCGAAATAAGTTGTTCGTTAAGATTAAGTGCATTACTTATTTCAAGCTCAAGCTCTTTTGGCCTAAGGCGCTTATCGAACGATTCCAGATCAAAGTTTTTAAATGCTATGGCTAAGTCAATGTCACTATGGGGCTGGGCTGTCCCTTTTGCGTGGGAGCCATATAGCCAAACTACATCAATGTCGGTGTTTTGATGTAAATACTCAATTATTTTTTGTATAACTTCATTTGCCACGAAAAGTAACCATTGATAAAAACAGTAATAATAACCTGTCAGTTTTATAGTGAACATTAAAACTGATATTTGTTTTATTTAATTTAAAAGCTTCGCTTTTCGCGCGAGCAAGCTTTGCGCCTACAGGTGTTTAGGCGGGCTTTGCAGTGTTGATTGGGAGTTATGAGCCGTTACTAAAGAGCAAAGCGCGATGTAAAATCGCACCTACAATTTAAAAGCCTCGGTTTCCTCTTATTCCAACCGCGTTACTTTTACTTTTATTTTTCCGGCATTAGCGCCGTAAAAGCGGCTTAAGTCGTTTGCAAATGGGCAAAACTCGCCAGATTTATCCATTTTAATATCGGCGCCGTTGGCTATTTCAAAAAGGTGGTCGTCGTTTTTATTTATAGCACCAATAAGTGAAAACCATTGTGCACGAGGAAATCGTCTAAATGGTTCAAGCACAGCCATGGGGATTTCTTTTACGCCAAGTTGTACGTTATCGCGGTTCCAGCCTAATGGCGTGCACTTTATGCCATCGTCAAACCAGTATTGATTTGGGTATGGGGTAAAGCGGTACGTAGCGCCTTGCTCTAGCATAAGGCCGGTTGCGTTATATTGCTCTGAGGCAAATACCATTACATCTTGGCTTTGGTTAATGCTCAGCACATCCATGTTTTGATTAGCCAGTTCTATATGTTGGCTTAAACCAATAAAGCTAAGTGTGGTGTTGTCGTTATAGCTAATTTTGTAATGCAGTTTTTTAAGCGATTCTGGGCGGTAACTGGTTAGCTTATTAATGCGTTCGGCTACGCTGTAGTGCACTAAAGGCTCAAGGTTGCTGGCTTCGTCATCAATTAATACATAGCACTGCCTATCTACTAATTTAAAAAATGGGTTAAACCAAAAGTAATTTTGTTGGTGACTTAATGCGAGCGGATCGGGCGTTACGGTTACGTCATCTTGTGCTACTAAGTTGCTATCGGGGAGTAGGGTTTCGTAATCTATATCGTGGCTAGTGAGTAACGAAATATTAAGCGGTTGTTCTATTAACCACTCAAGTGCGTAGCGCAAGCAAATATCGGCTAGGCCATCGCGGTAGTAACCGCCGCCAATGTCTGAATGCGCTCCTGCAAACCATAGCTCGGTAATATTGCTTTGATGGTTCATGAGTGTGGGTTCAAACGCACGGCGTTTTTCGTCAAGGGCTACGCAGTGCAGCGCGTGAGTAATGTTGTTGGCAATGGTGTGGTTTTCAAAAATAACGTGCTCTGCGCCGCGTGTGGCTTTACTTACTTTTGATAAGCCAATAGAGGCGACAGTATCAAACACACATACGTAAACATTATCAGCAATTAAAGGCTCTAGGATTTTAGCAAAACGCCTAGCAAGTGCACCGCCTCGGCTAAAACCCGTTAGCAGTATGGCATCGCCTATTAGGTAGTGAGCTTTAAAGTCGCTTAATGCTTGATTTAAAATACTGGCTACGTCGTCACCACGAGGTGCAAGGGTTTGGTTTAAAATGCGTTTAAGGCGGCTGCCTTTAGTGCCAATACCTTGATAATAAAAACTGAGTTGGTTAGCAAAAGGAGTAATGGGGGAGTCTTCTAATTTACCGCCAAGCAGTAAATGCAATTTTAGAATGTTGGTAATATTAGAGTCTTCTTTAAAATGCTCTGAGCTAAATTGCTCTGCATCACGGGGCTCGTTTCCTGTGCCGTCAAAGTTAAAAATTAGCGTTTTACCCGTCATAACCCAATTTCCTTAGTTGTTTTAAATACTCTACACAGACAATGTTAAATATTAAAGACAATATTTTGGTTAGTAACAAATACGCCAACTAATTTGTTGGCGTATTAAAAGTGCGGGTTATAGGCTATTAAAAGTATAGTGATTTAGCTGCGTGCCCTCTGCGGGTTTTAATGCGGGGTTTAACTTAATTAATTGCTCGTAAACCTCAGGATAAAACGTTTTTAATCGTGCTGCGCGAGAAAGGTGATTCGGTTCAATTTTTTCAACAAGCTGAAGGGCTAAAGGAATCATTGGGCTTAACTCCCCTTTGGTGTAGCTTTGCTCAAGCGCTAAGTCGAGTATATCTACGCCTAATTTTTCTGAATCAGCGGGTATTTTATTATCAATTAGAAATTGTACTACCTCGACAGAAGACGATGCGGCTTGTACATAAACGTCGCGCCCATACGTATCGGTAATCGAAAAATCAAAACCAGCTTGTTTAAGCTTTTGCCATTGACTAAGAGGAAAACGACTTAATCTTGCTAAATCACTCGGTGGCTTAGGTTCAACTCGGCTTTGCCAGATCGCGATAAAGTCATGAGGCTCTAATAGTAGGAATGAAAAAAGTGTATCGGTTTCTGTTTGAGTTAATGGTGTACTAAGGCTGTACTCATAAGCTTTTTGGTAATCTTTTTTAGACAAATATTGGCTGAACGCGCTATGACTTCTATCGTTTGAAAGCTGATTGCTTAGTATACTCCACCAGTAATTAACTAATACGGGGTCTTGTTCTTGTAAAACATATTCGAAGTTATTACCTTGCTCTTTTTTTACCTCTAGCACCGTATTATATGCTCGCATAGTAGAGTGTAATTGTTCAGTAGCGCTTAACTGCTGCTGTAATAGTTCACAGTTTTGTCTTTTATTATCTAGATCTTTCTTTTGTTGCTTCAAATCTACTAAAAAACGTGCAACATCAGAATTATCGGGCTCACTCACTTGGGGCAATGTGGCGTTGTCTATTTTACCAATAGGGCTAAAGTAAGCATATTGCTCAGGGTTTTCCTGCCCATTAATATAGGCGCCTTGCTGGTAAATAAAATCACTTACAAAAGAAACGCCTTTGCCATTTAGGTCGTCATTAGCATTGCCGCTATGAGCTTTATAGCCCTGCTCTGTGAGGTAGTCCAACATTTGAGTATGCTTTGCATCTAAAGGGGCTAGCGTTAAGTTACCGCTTTTAGGCAGGCTTACTATTGCAACGTCTAAACCCGTAAATAAGCCTGGCTGATTGGTTGGTGTTACGCCTAGTTGCTGCAGTGCTTTTACAAGCGGTAAATTAAACTGGCTTACGGCAATATCAGCCATGTTATATAAAACAGAATTTTCTTCGTACAGCGGCATAGCATCCAGTGCCGGCACCTGCTTCATAAGCGCAAAAATATACTCATTAGGAATGTTGTTTTTAATCGCAGTAGCCACTTCATTTACTGTAAATTGGTTAGATGAAATTGCCTGCTCAAACTCTTTTGGCGTAAATTTATTTGCATTAAGCACAAACAATGTAGCCGGGGAAATAACCTCACTGCCTTCAAGTTTAATAAACGTTTTAGAATAAGTGGTAAATGTATCTGTGTTGTTTAATAAAGCATAAAGGGTTTCTTTTTGTACATTTTCATCAAGGGGTACACTCAGAGTAAGTCCTGGAGGGCTATGCTTATTATCTCCAAGCTGTTGAATCATTTCTTTTACTTTATCATTGGTGAAGCCTTTAATTGCCTCAATGCCTTGCCAATTAGCTAATTCGTTTAAAGAGCTAGTAATATTAAGCTGCTGTTTTTGCTCAGTAACTATGGCATCTCTTAAAAAGGCAATGTATTGACGCTTATTGATTTCTGATAGGTTTGCATACTTTAAAAGCGTGGGGACCGACGTCCCTTTTTTAAGCTCACTCACAAAAAATGAAACAAGCGATTGGTTTAAATTATTTATTTTTATATGTTGTTGCTGTGATTGATCTCTGCAAAGGCGAATATCTTTTTTTAGATCTGTGACTATTCGAAGCGGGGTGCCTTCTGCAGGCTGCTTTTTATTAACTAAGTTAGGCTCAGTGGCATTTGGTGCAGCCACGTTGGGCTGCTCTACATCGGCTGTGTTAGGCTGGGTTTTAAATAGATATACTGCCAAAGCCGCTATAATTATAAGTCCGAGAAGTAGCTTTTTCATAACCGCCAATCCTTTGATGTTATTAAAATATTCTCACATCGTACTACTTTAGGTACGCAAAGTGCAAAAAAGCTTTAAGAGATAATACTTATTAACTCTTAAAGCTTTTTTGTGGTTTTGTGAGCGTACTTAATTTATTAGTGCAACTTCATTTTAGGGCGCACTACACGCAACACTTTTTCGCTTATCCATAATGCAAAGGTTTTTGCGCTACCGTGTATGGCGCGTTGGTGCATACGGTATAAAGATATATACATAAAGCGGGCAATTTTACCTTCAATAAAAAAGGTATTGCTGGTTAGGTTGCCCATTAAGTTACCCACAGTGCTGTAGCTTGATAAGTTAACAAGTGAGCCATGGTCGCTGTATTTAAAGCCGCGCAGTGGTTGCTGCTTTAGCGTTGCGATTAGATTTTTTTCGACGCACTGCGCCATTTGATGCGCCGATTGTGCACGAGGTGGTACTTGCTTACCGTCGGCTTGGGTAAATGCGCAGCAATCACCTAATACAAAAATGCTTTCGTCTACGGTGCTTTGTAAAAACTCGTTTACTTGAATTTGGTTGCTGCGCGTCAGCTCAAAAATACCTAAGTCTTTAATAAAGTCAGGTGCTTTTACGCCTGCTGCCCACACCATAATATCGGCATCAATGTGTTCTTCGTCTTTAGTGATAAAGCCTTGTGCGGTGCCTTCTTTTACTTGTGTTTGCTCGCGCACGTTTACGCCAAGTTTTAATAGCTCACGTTTAGCACTTACGGCAATACGCTCAGGTAGTGCTGGTAAAATACGTGGTCCGGCTTCTATTAAATGAATATGCAAACGCTTAGACGACATATTTGTTAAGCCATAAAGCTTTAATAGTTCAGACACATGATAAAGCTCAGCTGAGAGTTCAACACCGGTAGCACCGCCGCCTACAATGGCAATATTAAGTGATTGCTGTTGGTTATCGTCTTGGTGAAGGCGTGTAAAGCTATCTAGTAATGAATGCTGAAAGCGCTCTGCTTGTTGGTTTGAATCTAAAAAGTAGCAGTGATCTTTTATACCTGGGGTATTAAAGTCGTTACTTACGCTGCCTATGGCAATTACGAGGTGGTCGTAGCGCACGGTGCGCTCGGGTAAAATTGTGTGGCCTAGCTCATCTAAAAGTGGTGCAAGGGTAACTGTTTTATTGCTTTGATCTATATTGCAAAAAGTACCAAGTTGAAAGTTATAGTGGTGTTTTGCAGCATGGGCTGAATACACAACGCCATCTAAATCGGGGTCAATAGAGCCTGTCGCTACTTCGTGCAGTAACGGCTTCCATATGTGGGTACGATTTTTGTCTATTAGTAGAATTTCAGCTTGTTTTTTCTTTCCTAATTTATGACCTAATTGCGTTGCGAGTTCTAATCCGCCAGCACCACCGCCAATAACGACGATTTTAGGTGTAGTAATATTCATAACGTTGCCCTCAAAAATAATATACCCAAGTGATCTGTATTTTTATTCGTTTTTTAAGATGACTTGGGTATCAATAAATTATTTTGGCAACAAGTAGTTACTACTCATTTTATAGTGCTCTAGTTTGCGCTTAAATAAAGGTGATGTCAGCAATAAATAATGTTATTTGTTGTATACTTATACCCAAACCGTCTCAATATGCAGAATTCAGCGTTTCACAGGGGCTTAATATCAAGGCGTTACTTTGCAAGAATGGCAGCCCCCTTTTAAGAAGTAACAACGATGAGAGTAAGTGCCTGTGAAACGCCCAATGGGTTGGTTTAAAAGCGATTTATACTGCGTTATTGATTTTAACAATAGAACCACTATTATTTGCAATCAATGCCTTGCCTAAATCGCTTTTAACTCCAACTGAAACTCTCATCTTGAGATGGTTTGGGTATACATGCAAATATTTCATCTACACCGCATTTTTATAAGCATGACTATTGTTTAGCCATCAAAAGGACATTTATGACCACGCCATTAATTCAATCACTTGAGCAGCACTTTGGTTTTAGCCAATTTAGAACAGGGCAACAACAAACTATAGAGCAGCTTTTAAATGGTCAATCGTCGTTGGCTATATTTCCGACCGGCTCGGGTAAATCGTTGTGCTATCAATTAACTGCGTTGCATTTACCAAATTTAACGTTAGTGGTTTCGCCTTTGCTTGCATTGATGAAAGATCAAATTAGCTTTTTAAATAGCAAAGGTATTTACGCGGCTAGCCTTGATTCGAGCCAAGATCAAATGCAAAGCAGCACCGTAATGAATGATGTGCGAAATGGTAAAATTAAAGTATTAATGGTGTCGGTTGAGCGTTTTAAAAACGAGCGTTTTAGAGAGTTTATAAGCCAAGTTAAGCTTTCGATGTTAGTGGTAGACGAAGCGCACTGTATATCTGAATGGGGCCATAACTTTAGACCCGACTACCTTAAACTACCGCGTTACCGCGAAGAGCTTAATATTCCTTTAGTATTGCTGCTTACGGCAACGGCGACTAAAAAAGTTAAACGCGATATGGCAGAGCGATTTGCTATATCGCCTGAGTGTATTGTGCAAACGGGCTTTTATCGCGCCAATTTAGATTTAAGTGTGTTGAGCGTTAAAACCGCCGATAAAAACACCGAGCTTACCAACATTGTGCGCGCGCAAAATGGCCCTGGTATTGTGTATGTAACGCTACAGCAAAGCGCTGAGCAAGTCGCTAATGTGCTAAGTGCGCAAGGTGTGCATGCTGTTGCTTATCATGCGGGGCTTGAAGATACGCTACGCTGGCAAATTCAAGATGACTTTATGGCGGGTAAAATTAACGTCGTAGTGGCAACCATTGCCTTTGGTATGGGCGTTGATAAATCGGATATTCGCTTTGTTATACATTACGATTTACCAAAATCGATTGAAAACTACAGCCAAGAAATTGGCCGAGCAGGGCGCGATGGCAATCCATCAAACTGTTTCACGCTTGCTAACCTAGACGGCCTAAATACGGTTGAAAACTTTGTATATGGCGACACCCCTGAGCTTAGCGGTATTGAATACGTAATTAACGATATTCGCCAAAGCCACCAGCAATGGGAAATGCAAGAATACAGTCTTTCAAGCGAAAGTAATATTAGGCAACTGGCACTTAAAACCTTACTTGTACAGCTTGAAATGCAAGGCGCTATAACGCCGCAATATGCCTACTACGCTGATTTTAAATATAAATTTTTGGTTGATAAAAACGAGCTACTAAGCCAGTTTGACGAGCAACGCCAAGCATTTTTAACACAAATATTTAGCCATACCGATTTTAAAAAAATATGGGGCACGCTAAATTTTGACTCCCTTACGCAAGCCGCGCAGGTTGATCGAAAACGCGTAGTGGCAGCCCTTGATTACCTAGCCGAAAAAAACCTAATAACGCTCGAAACCAAACGTATTACCCAAGTATACAAAGTGCATAGCGAGGTTATAAATAACCCAGAACTTGCCCAGCAACTACACGACTACTTTAGTGATAAAGAACAAGCCGAAATTAAACGTATTGCTGCACTGGTACGCTTTTTTGAGCTACAAAGTTGCTTAAGCTATAACTTAGCGCGCTATTTTGACGATCAAAATGCACCACAGCAATGTGGGCATTGTAGTGTGTGTAGAGGTCATGCGGTTAAGCTTGAATACTCTATAGAGCCTGCATATGTTGAGGAGCAACTTATTTATCAAAAGGTGGATGAGTTTTTAGCGCATATGGCAGACAAAGGTAATCATAATGTGGGTATTGAAACCCAATGCCGCTTTTTAGCTGGGATGAGTGTGCCATTATTTGCGCGTAATAAAGTGCGCCAATTGAGTGGTTTTGCACTGTGCGAGCAAATGCGTTACAGCGATATTAAAGCAAAACTACTAGCGCGTTAAATTAGTTACTGTATCCTAGTGGCTTATTCAAAAAAGTAAGCCACTATGCCTCATATTGTTATTCCCGTTGAAAATATTTCTACTACCCCAGAGCCTGTTACGTGTGCTAACTGCCAAGCCTGTTGTTGCCAATTAGAAGTGCGCATAGTAACCGACACCGGCGTGCCATTTAACTACATTGAATACGATAAATGGGGCAGCGAAGTAATGAAACGCGCTGACGACGGTTGGTGCCAAGCACTCGACCGCAATACGCTTATGTGCTCCATTTACGAAAACCGCCCATTAGTTTGCCGCGAGTTTGAAATGGCCTCAGACGAGTGCATTACCGAGCGCGATTTAGCGGGTATATAGTCCGCTATTATTAAAGTACATAAACAACAAAGGGGCTTAAAAGCCCCTTTGTTTATTGTTTACTATAAAAATTAAACTTTAAAGTAGCTAATATACTTTTTAAGCGTGTTTGAAAGGTCAGCTAATGCAACGGCTTCTTGTGCGTTACTGTTAAGAGACATGCTGGTTTCTTTGGACATACTGGCAATTTCTTCCACGCCGGTACTAATTTGCGCCACGGTGGCTACTTGGTTTGATGTTGATTCAACAATTTCAAGCACGTTACTTAATGAGTCGTTAGCTTGTTGCTGTATTTGATGCAGTAACTCGTTTGCTTCGTGGGTAAGCGTTAGGCCATTTTCTACTTGCGGTACTGTGGTTTCCATAGCTGTTACCGACGCTTGCGTGTTTTCTTGCACTTGCAAAATCATCTTTTCAATGTCGCCTGTTGCATCACCGGTACGCTGGGCAAGTTGCCTTACCTCGTCAGCTACAACAGCAAAACCTCGGCCAGTTTCGCCTGCTCTTGCAGCTTCTATTGCCGCATTTAGTGCAAGCAAGTTTGTTTGATCAGAAATGCTGCGGATCACACTTAAAATATCGCCAATGTGTTTTACATGTTCTTGCAGCACGTTTACTTGGGTAACTGTGGCTTTTACGGTTACAGAAATTTGCTCAATTTCGGCCGCTACTTTTTGCACTGCAATACTACCTTGCTGCGATAGTTGTGCAGTTACTTTTGAGTTATCTTCGGTTTGTTTAACAGAGCCTGCAACTGCATTAATACTGCGGCTCATTTCTTCTAGGCTGCTTACTGCCGAGTTTGTATAGGTTACTTGTGCGTCAGCGGCACTAAGTGCTTGCTGCGAGCCAGACGCTACGCTTGCAGAGTGCGTAGAAAGCTCTTCAGATGAGTTAATAATGCTATCTACAATGGTTTTTAGTTTAGATTGCATCACCCCTACAGAAGCCATCATGCTATTTGGGCAACACGACTGTACATCACCTCTTAAGTCTCCTTGGGCAATAAGGGCAATTACTTCGGCGGCTTCTTGTGGTTCGCCACCTACTGACTTTCTGATCAGTTGGCTAATAACATACGCAACGCTTGCACCTATTAAAATTGCAAGCGCGGTGAGCGAAATCATCCAAATTTCAAATGAACTGGCAATATCGAGAGTATCAATAGTGGTGGTTTGATTTGCTTGCTCTTGCAGGTTTATAAATTGGTTTATAACACTTAGCCACTGGGTAAACGCAGGGCGCGCATCGGTTAATAAAATGCGTTCAGCTTCGTTTAGGTTTCCTGCATTTTTAGCGTTTATTACACCTTGAATGAAAGGCTGAGTGCGCTGCTCTATTTGATTTATTTTATTAATTAAAGCGCGCTCTTCACTATTCATATCACCCATTAGCTTAGCCATAGCGCGGCTTGACGTTTGGTAAAATGCGTTTAGCTCTTGTATGTTATTTAACACGGTACTTAAACTGCTTTGCTCGGTAATTAGCACTACGTCGCGCACGGCTATTGCTCTGTCGTGTACGCTGCCTCTGAAGTTAATTGCGTAACGTTGCTTTACCGAATTTACGTCGGTCATGTGGGTAATGTTATTATTAATAAGGCTAACGCGCGAAATTCCAATAATGGTTAAAATAATCATCATTGATAAAATTACGCCAAAGCCGGTCGTTAAACGCATGTTTATGGTCATGGTTGATCCCAAGGGTGAGTCAATACGCGCAAGAGCAGCTTGTATTATTAGTGAAAATACTTAAACAATAGCAGCATTATGCCTTATTAATTAAAGTTTTATTAGCAATAAGGTAGGTGATTGTTAATTTAGTTTACAAGCGTAACTTTGGCGGGGCATATTTTACAGGTATTAAAAAAGGAGCAAAATGCTCCTTCGTGTTATATAAAAATATTATATAAAGGTTTAGTCGTACTTTGCTTCTAGCTCATTAGCTGTATGAAACTTCTCATGGCTTTGTAATTGCTCGTCGTATTTAACGAGGTTTTTAAAGTGCGCTAATTGACCTGAGTTTTTAACTATTTCAACAATAAACGACATCATAAAGTCAGCGCCCGTTAGGGTATCGCCCACTAAATAACGTTTACCTTCTAGGCGGTCGTTAAAGTAGCTAATTACTTTAGCTGTTTCAGCGTCGGCATAGCCTTCTAAAAACTGTGTTTTAGCGCCGTCTTTTAGTACAAACATTTTAAGTAAAAGCGGTAAAATTGCTGAGCTTTCTGCAAAGTGCAGCCACTGTTGGTAGTCAACATATTCAGCGGTATCTACTTTTGGAGCAAATTCACCATTGCCGTATTTAGTAATAAGGTAGTCTGTAATAGCGCCTGATTCAGCAATAATTAAACCGCCGTCTTCAATTACCGGTGACTTACCAAGTTGATGAATATGCTTTAGTTCATCAGGCGCTAAAAATGTATCTTTATTACGCTGATAAGCCACAATTTCGTAGTCAACATCTAGTTCTTCTAAAAGCCAAATTATACGTTTAGAACGGGATTTATTTAAATGGTGTAGTTTAATCATGTCAGTCCTTTTTTGGCTTGTAAGGGCTTTGCCTTACAAGCCGTATAAAATTAAAGTGGGTTATTAATTTTAACCACAGTTTTACCAAAGTTTTTACCGCATATCATATCGTTGAACGCGTCTACTGTATTTTCGATGCCTTCTACCATGTGCTCACGGTATTGAATTTTTCCGTCTTGTAGCCATTTTTGCATGTCTTGTGCAAACTCGTCGTAACGGTCGCCGTAATCATCAAAAATGATAAAGCCTTGCATTTTAATACGCTTAGTAAGCAATTGACCCATTAGCATACCTAAACGGTCTGGGCCTTCTGGCAAGCTAGTAGCGTTATATTGCGATACTAAACCACACAATGGTACGCGTGCTGCGGTATTTAGTAATGGTAGTACGGCGTCGAATACTTTACCGCCCACATTTTCGTAGTAAACATCAATGCCTTTATCACAGGCTTTTTCTAACTGCTCTGCAAAGTCATCAGCTTTGTGATCAATACAGGCATCAAACCCTAGTTTTTCAACGGCGTGTGCACATTTTTCGCTACCACCAGCAACACCCACTACTTTACAGCCTTTAATTTTAGCTATTTGACCAACCGTTGCGCCTACAGGGCCTGTTGCTGCTGCAACAACTATGGTTTCGCCTTCTTTAGGCTGGCCAATATCAAGTAAACCCATGTAAGCAGTAAAGCCAGGCATACCCATAATACCTAATGCGTATGAAGGGCTTGCAGGCTCTTTACCTAACTGCATTAAGCCTTCGCCGTCGGTAATGGCGTAGTCTTGCCAACCTGTGTAGGCAAGTACCCATTCGCCTTCGTTAAACTTATCGTTTTTAGACTCTTCTACTTGGCACACTGTTGCGCCAACCATTACATCGCCAATATTAACAGGGTCAGCATACGACTTAGCATCGCTCATACGACCACGCATGTACGGGTCTAGCGATAGGTAAATAGTACGTAGTAAAACTTCGCCGTCTTTTAATGCAGGAAGCTCTACCGTTTTTAATTTAAAGTTTTCATCTTTTGGAGCGCCATTAGGGCGTGATTCAAGAGTAAGTTGGCGACTAGTCGTAGACATATAAGATCTCCTATTAATATAAATAAACTACTTACCGAATGTTTACGTTTTAAAAATCGTGTTCAGCTAAACAATAATGCGCGGCTAAGCAGTATGAATATGTACAATGCGTACCTTAATAAAGGAGTTTTGGGCGGGTGGTTGATAATTCAACCTTTGCGCAGATTTAATTAGAGTAATTAGTCTGCTTTGAGCTTACTAAATATATGATTGTTGTAAAGTACCCCGTTTTTATAAATGGCCTGTTTAAGCACAGCCTCTTGCTCAAAGCCGCTCTTAGTAAGTGCTTTCATAGAGCCGGTATTACCAGCAAACACGGCACCAAAAATTCTGTTTAAGTGTGAGCTTGCAAACGCTTCATTGCATATAAGTTCAATAGCGCGAGTAATAATACCTTGCCCCCAATAGGCTTTATTAAGCCAATAACCAATTTCGCCACTGCGTTTGTATTCAAATTCGCCGGGAGTTATACCAATACAGCCCGCAAATTGCCCATTTACAACAATGGCCTTAATAATGCCGTTTTTTGAGCCTTGGTTTATCCACCAATCAGCATCGGCTTGCGTATACGGAAACGGAATTTTTGACGATAAATAACGCGTTACCTGTTCATCATTTAAGGTGTTAATAATAAAAGGCGCGTCTTGGGCTTTAAACTCTCTGAGGGTGATCATATTTTTTCATAAATTTTTAGTATGCACACTAACTTAACAATCATTTAAGAGTTAAACAATCAGAACCTAAATTAAACGCTTTACGGCTATTACTTTGTTTTAAAGTCCTCTAATATAAGCAAAATATTACACCTATTTTAGATGCCATTATGCACCCTCACATTAAAGCGCTTTATAACAGCGCCCTAAAACCAAGCCGTTTAATTATTGGTTTAATGAGCGGCACCTCGTTGGATGGGCTTGATGTTGCACTGTGTAAAATAACGGGCGCGGGCTTAAATACTCACATTGAGGTTTTAAATTTTACCACCGTTGACTACAACGACGATTATAAAACTAAAATAAAGCAGGTATTTGCCAAACGAGAGTGCGATTTAGAGCTTGTAACTTTACTGCACCCGTGGGTAGGTAAACTCCATGGCGATATGGTTAACCAGTGCTTACATACTTGGCAAATAGACCCGGCAAGTATTGATGTAATAGCAAGTCACGGGCAAACCATTTACCACTGCCCGCAGTCGCAGCATAATCACAAACGCTTTACTAATGGCACCTTACAAATTGGCGATAGCGACCAAATAGCCGTTACTACGGGTATTACAACCATTGGTGATTTTAGGCAAAAACACATAGCCGCAGGAGGCGAGGGCGCACCACTTGCTGTGTATGGCGATTATTTGTATTTTTCGAGCGGTGTGGAGAGTCGAATTTTGCTAAACATGGGTGGCATAGCTAACTTAACGTTTTTACCCAAAAATGGTGATGCAAACCGTGTGTTTAGCTCCGACATTGGCCCCGGTAATACCATTATGGATGCCTACGTACAGCAACATTTTAAAGATATGCATTATGACGATGGCGCAAAAATAGCTAAAGCAGGCAAGGTAAATACACCATTATTAAATGCATTGTGTAATAACGCATTTTTTAAACTCCCAATGCCTAAAACCACAGGGCCTGAGGTATTTAACTTAGCGTATTTAAACACCGCACAGCAGCTTACAAATACACAGCACTTAAGCCATGAAGATGTAATGGCCACCTTAAATACCTTTACAGCAACCGCTATAGCAAATGCATTAAACGAGTGTGCAGAGCGCGCACAAAATTGTGTGGTGTATGCAAGTGGTGGGGGTATTCATAACCCATTACTAATGGCGCAACTTACAACGCTTTGCCCACGTATTAAGGCTTTTAAAAATACCGACGATTTAGGTATTAACCCTGATGCAAAAGAGGCTGTGTTATTTGCTATTTTAGCAAACGAATGCCTAGCCGGAGAGCAGCAACACCTAAGTAACACCGCACAAGGTATTGCGGGAGTTACTATGGGTAAAGTAAGTTTTGCAGATTAAGGTTTTATGAGTTTGTATACCAACACATTAAAAAAACGAAAATAAACTTGAGCTCATATTCCGAAAGTATTTTTTAACGCCGTGTGGCTTAGTTTGGCTTTTAAGGGCTTGCTGATTTTTATAACCAGCCTCAAACGCATTTACTTGCATATCAAACTGTAAACTATTTTTTAAAGTGGCATTTAAGCCATGGAGCATCAATTGCATTACTAAGCAGTGGCTTTGAGTAATTTTACTTAATGTTAAATACACATAACCACGCTCTAAGTCAGCGTTAGTGAGTGCTTTTTCAGTAAAGTATTGCGCATCACGGGCACTGGGATATGTCGCGCTCAGCGAAATAATATCGTTTTCGTGGGCATCGTCAGGCAGTACGCATTGCAGCGTTATTTCATGCATAGCACTGGCTTGCAAGATTAATTGCTCGTATTCCATTGTGTGGCCCATAGCCGCAGAGAGAGGATCTTCAAAAGATTGTAACGCAAATGTGAGTTGCGTCATTGGTGTGCTCATTTACTTCAACTTCTAGATTATAAAAAATACAGTTCGAGTTTAAATTATCACCTATTAAGGTTACAGAATTATGACTGATGTAAAAATAAGTATAAAAGGGTAGATGCGTTGAATGGGTATAATTGAAAAAATAAGATTGCTTTTATTTAATTGCTAGATAATCAAAAAGTATGCAATATACATACTAGTACTAATTAATAACTATAAACAGAATGTTCCGCATTTTTACATATGTATTAACTATTTTTTTTAATCATTGAAATCTTAGTTGAAAGAATGGATATACAGCTTACTTCGAAGTATGATTTAAATGATCATACAAGTAATATATAGATGGTTGTATAAAAAATGTTATCTCATAAAAGGAGTTTGAATTGAGTTCTTCAATTATTTTAAATAATAGAAACGTTAAAAAAAATATAAGTAAAGACCATTTAAGAAAAATCTGGAGCAGCCAAAGCGTCTCAGATTTATTATTAGATGAAGTTGCAAGGGAGCTAAATGATAGTCTTGTTATTGGGCTAATAAATAGTGAATTAAGGCTTTGCCATTTTTTGGCACAAGCTAGAAAGGAGGTCGGGGCGAAGTTTTCTTTAGAGGAAAATTTAAATTATAGGCCTGCAATATTAAAAGCTACTTTTTCTTATTATCGAAATAATCCAGCAGAAGCTGATAAACATGGCTATGATCCTGCAAATAATCAACGAGCTGATACAAAAGCAATAGCTAACAATGCTTATGCAAATAGAATAGGTAATGGTGATGCAGTATCAGGGGATGGCTGGAATTTTAGAGGGAGAGGCATAATACAGCTGACTGGTAAAGCAAACTATACCTCGGTACAGGCATCACATAATTCATATTGGAATGAAACTAAAAACTTCATATCTTCACCTCAATTATTATCCACACCAAAGTACGCTGTTAGATCTGCATTAGCATTTTGGCGAATTAATGAATTGCATAAATTAGCTGATAAAGGCTCATCAAAGAACGTTACGGATTCGATTACAAAAAAGGTTAACAAATATACTAATAGTTACGACAGTCGTCATAAAATATTAGCTGAATTAGTTAGAAATAAGGTGTTTAAAGATGTTTTTTAATAGATCCGTGTTTTTAGTTTTTACTTTATTATCGGGCTGTTCTATAGCTAAAAGCGTTGATTCGTTTTCTTTAAGTGAAATGAATGAAACACAATACTTGCTTGAAACAGCAACGCAGCCCACTATTAAAGTTATTGCTGATATGCAAGGAGCTGACGAGCTAGAATTAGTAAGGGTTTATGATTTAACGTGTAATGGTGTTAACTACCAAGTGCCTGCCGTTAAAGGAGATATCGAAAACGCAGAATCTATTGCTGAACACATAGAGTATTTTATATTTAAAAACGTAGGCGATAATTTATCAGCGATTAAAACAATCGGATCTATTGAGGTTAAAAGGCGAAGTGACGGTATTGTAGTTAATGAGCACACCATCGACCCATCACTGGGTAGTTTTAATAAAAATCTGTGTAACAGTATTAACCGCAGCGGCGATATGGATTACCCAATACAATTTGCAGGCGCTGGTAATTAGTATTTATAAACTAACTTAAATATTATTTACTAAGTAACTATAAAGCCCTATGCTAAACGTAACGTTTAGCATAGGGCTTTATAGTTTTAGATTAACTGGCTTAACACGCAAACGCATTAAAACGAATATTGCAGCCTTAATGAGATTGCATTGCCCGATGTGATAGTACCACCCGCTTCAAAGTAGTCGGCTTTAATGTAGTCGGCCATAAACTTTATGTTTTTGTTTACGGTGTAGTTAACACCAAGTGCGTAGGTTTTTACGTCTTGGTTTTCTTGCTTGAGCTTAAGTAAGCTATAGCGGCCAGTGAGCTCCCAGCCTGGCTCTGAGCTTGCGCCTAGTTTTGCGTTTTTATACTTGCGGTATCCGCCCGATAACTGATAACCAAATTGCAAATAGCCGCCTTCGTAATCATTGGTTGACTCTTCAATACTGGTTACTTGTGCTTGTTGCCACTCGGCCATCATGGTCAATCTGTCTTTAATCCATAACAGCTCTATACCTTGCTGCGAGAGGTTATCGGCATTAATTTTATCGCCTTCTATTAATGAGTCGGCGGTATAAACCTCAAGTGGCTCATTTACTCTAAATTCGTTACCGTCGTACTGCCTCTCACTAAATGCGACGCCTAAGTGTAATAGGTTGGTATCTTGCTGCCATGGCACCCAAGCTACGCGCCCTGTAATAGCTGAAGTTGCTTCGTCTTCGTCTGGCTGATAATAACCAAGTTGCCAATTTACTGAGGCTATCTCTCCCGATAGGCTAATACCTAAACTTCGCCCTGGCGAAAACGCTTCGCTTATCATGCTTCGTTCAAGCATTAATAAATTACGAGAGCTGGTTATTTTTTCTAGGCCAAAACCTTCTTTTTGCTGGCCTATGGTTAAATCAGCATATTTCCAGCCTGAGTATTCTAGGTAGGCGTCTTTTATTTCGGTTTCGCCATCGGCAAAGCCAAGCTGAAATTTACTTTTCCAGTCTTTGCTTATGTCTGATTTAAAACTTAGGCGAGCGCGGCGTATTTCTGAGGTACTTTCTGAGCTGTTGCTGTCGTATTGATCCTCTAATAATGAGGTATCAAACTTGTTGTAGTCGAGCATGATATAGCCGCTTAGGTCTATATCATCGTTAATTTTGGCAAAGCTTGCGTTACTAACAAAACAACATAGTGTTGAAAGCGCCACTGTAGAGATAGTTAGTTTAGAGGTCATGTTAGGCTACCTTTGTTTGTTTTTCGGCTAAGTAGCTCACTTTTAGTTGGGCTACATCTTTTAAAAAGTCGATGTGCTCTATGTCTACAGCAATTACGTTTAGGCCTGTGCGCAGTTTTAAATCGTTGATGAGTGTGGCTTGGTTTTGCGGGGTTATGTTTTCTATGCGCTCGTAGCAAACGCTTTGTACTTCGTAGCGTTTTACAAATATGCTTGAGTCAATTACAAAGGCAATTAAGCAAATTATGCCGTTAAGAATACTTAGCTCAATTAAGCTCATTTGCCCTACAGAGGTAAGTAAAGCAATAGCAGTAACAAGGAATAAGTAAGTCATTTCTTTAATCGAAATAGACTCAGTGCGGTACCTTAGCATGGTAAATACGGCAAATAGACCAAATGCAAATTCCATTGACATATCAACGCCATGGAGCAAAAAGGTAATAATAAAAACGCCTACGCCAAATAAAATAAACGAGCCTGCCACCACTGCATTTTTACTTATGCGAAAGTAACAGCCATAGCAAAGTACAGCCAGCGATAGGATGTTTACTAAAAAACGGGAAAGAAAAATAAGATCTAATTTTGTCATTTTAATTATTCTCTAAAGGTAAAAGCGGGTTAGTGCGGTTAAGGTGTTTTAAACGGGCTAAAACGGGTTTAAAGCGGTTTACTTTTAAGCGCTCGGGGTAGAGCAAAGCACAGCCAATGCAGTATTTACTAAACGAGGCAGGGAATATGTGGTGTTTGCTCATCAGCTTATAAAATGGCGAGTGTTTTGTTTTTTTGCGTTGCTTAAGTTCGGCAATAAAAAAGCCCGGTAGGGTTATTTTGTTATCGCCTTTTGGGGTGTTGTACCACAGGTTAAAATCAAGCGTTAAGCGTTCGGCTTTTTCTTCGTTGGCTAAGGCTATTCGGTTATAGCCGCTTTGTTGGGTTACGTTTAAATGTGCAAAGCTGTTTTTCATTTGTTCTTTCATAAATGCAGTACAATGAGCTTGCTCGTTGTTTTTTTCGAGCTTGATACGTGTTTTAACCGTACGGCTTTGATTGTTTTTTAGTTTTACTTCTAGGTATTCGGTGGCGGTATCAACGTAGCGTCTTTGGCGCACTTTGTATCGATTAAGCTTACCGTTATGGTGGGCTTTGTATAAATCAAGCTCGGGCGTATCAAAGTACTGATTATAGTAAGAAAATAAACGCTTACCTTGTATATCAAGCACACGGTATTGGCCATGTAAGTGAGTTAGTAGCTCAGGTAAAAAAGACAGTGGCAGCATAAACTTGCTGTCTACACGGTTCATTAAGTTGGCGTTATTAAGATCTTTTAATCCGTAGCCTTCAAACGGGGTGAGTAGCTCGTTAATTAATGTTGATAATGGGCTATCAGCGGTTGGCTTTTCAGGTTGGGCCTGCTTATTTTTAGTGTTTATTGCAGTAATTGCTACAGGTGCAATTGAAGCGTCCTTTTCAAAAAATTCATCCTTTAAACGTGCTTGAATTGTCATAATTTTCTCAGATTATTAAATTGCAAAGTTACAGAGTGCAGTGCCAGCGTGCTGGCACTGCATGAAGGATGGGTTGTTTATCTAGCGCAAAAGCCGCTGCCGTCGCCGGCTGAGGGCAATGTGCCATCAAGCTGCGCGGTCATATTTGCTACGCGGTACTGCATAAACGACGTTAAACCGTAAAACTGCCCCGTAGTAGAGGTTAGGTTTTGCTCAAAGTAATCTGAGCCGTAAAAACTAGTGGGGTCGTTTTGTACGTGCTCACGGATTAAGTCGGCTATTTCATTTACGCGGGCACTAAATGTGTCGCTTGAAAGTGAACCATTAATAAGTTGCGTTAAGTAACTGTGGTACACATCAAGGTTGCTTTGCTCGGCAAATACATTAGCAATTAACGGGCGCTCATTTAATGCGCCGCTTACTGGCTCATCAATGTAGAGCTCTCTTACATCTACGCCATTACAATTCATGTTAAAGGTGCCAAATGACTCGTTAAAATCCCATGGCAAAATGCTAAATACGCCATCGTCATCGTAAATATAATAGTTATGAGCAAGCGTACCGTGGTAGCTATCTAAATTAGAAAGCGAAGTGCTAACCGACATATAACGTAAAAGTGTATCTACCTCTATGGCGCTGGTTTCGCCGTCATCGAGCGATTCTACAAAGTTAATAAATGCGCCGTTATCGGTGCTCTCTTCGTTAGTTTGTAAGTTTATGTCGGTGTAGCTTTGTATGTCGTCACCTAGCCATAGTAAATCGCTGCCTGTGCCATCAGGCTTGTATAAATCGCCGTTACTGTTGGCAAAGTGTTTTTCTACAAACTCACCATCTATGGCTTCTACCATTAAGTACAAACCAAATAGTTCGCCGTTTACATAAAAGTTAACGTAAGCATGCTCAGGCGTTGGTACGCCCATTTCATCCATTAGGTCGTAGGCAATTACTTCACGCATGTACGACGGGTCGTTAAACGAGTTTTGCAGTGTGAATTTTTTTAGCCCAAAAAACTTTTGGCCCGACACGTATTCGTTAATGTCGACCTTAAAGCTGTATCGGTCACTGCTAGAGTTGGCAACACTGCTTAAGCTTGAGCCGCCTTTAGTGCGAATAGCCACGCTATCGAGTGTTACACCGTTAAAAGTAATAGCAGTTTCGTGATATTCCTCATCAAGTGGGTTATCTAGAATGTCTTGCCAGTTTTCGTCGGTAATTGTAATAGAAAGCGTATTAACAGCTGTGGGTGTAAATGCGGTTGCAACGGTATTCTCGCTACCTGGAGTAGGGGTTAAAAACGCATGAGTAAAGTCGGTGCTGTTACTTAGGCCGTAACTAAAGCCTGTGGCTACATCGCTTTCGTCCCAATCAATGTAGTCAATTACTTCATCGTTGAGTATTAAGCTTAACTCGTCTTCTTTACCTAGTTTAAACGGTACGTAGTAAGTACCTGGATCTTCATCGGTGGCATAAATAGTAATGTATTGGCCTGCGTATAAATCTATGTCGGGCAGGGTTACTGGGTCTATGTCGTCGCTTTCATCAATAACTTGGTAGTTGGCTAAGTTAATAGTATTTTCGCTGTTATTGTATAGCTCAAACCAGTCGTTGCCATCGTCTGCAGCGCTTGCCACCACTTCGTTAATAACGAGTGGTCCGTGAGTTGCTTTGCTATTTTGACTAAGCTCTGTTGGAGTTAATACCGCTGTTGCATCGCTGCCATCTGGGTAGCGGCCATAGCTGTAACCACTCAAGGCTTGGCCTTTTTTCCACGATAACTGCTCTATAATTACATTGTTACTGTAAAGGCTTACGGTATCGCTTGAGCCTAATTTAAACGCTACGCTTGGGAGGTCGCCTAAATCATCGGTGCTGGCGTAAATACGATAAAACTCACCGGGCGCTAAAGTAATGTCGGGTAGGGAAAATTGCTCGTTATTGTCATCACTTAGTGTGTAGTCAGCTAAATAAACATCGCTACTGCTTGTTACATAAAGCTCTATCCAGTCCTCGGAGCCGCTGCTGTCTTTTGCTACTACTTCGTTTATACGCAGTGGGGCATCTTCAGCAATTAGCGTGGTAACAAGTGTTGAGGTGTCGGCTGTTTGGTTAGCTGCGCCCTGTGTTGGTGTTAATGTTTGCGCGGTGCCGGTGCCGTCGGTGTATAAGCCGTAGCTAAAACCTTCAGCGGCTTCGCCTTCTTCCCAATCAAGTACAGACACCGCAGTGCTATTTTCATAAAGCGTAACAGCGTCGTCGCTACCTAGTTTAAAGGTAACGTAATAACCATTATCGGGCGGTGTGTCGGTTTCATCAATGGCTTGAATAACAATAAACTCTCCTTGCGAAAGCGCTACTGCGGGTAATGCTTGAGGCTCTCTGTCGGCGTTATCATCAACAAGTGAAAATACCGACAAATCGGCTATATCTTCAGTGGCATATAGCTCAATCCAATCGTAGGAGGTATCACTTGGGCTTGCGACAATTTCATTTATAACTAAGCCAGTTGACGTGATTGTTGATGATGAATCAGTACTTTGCTCTGTGCTAGTGTCGGTAGTTTGCTCAGCACCGCCGCAGCCATACAATAATGTAGTAGAGGCAATAACTGAATAAAATATAAAAGGTTTTATATTCATGTAGGCACGCTTATTATTTTATTAAAGTGGATAAACTATAAGAATAAAAGGTGCAAACAATGTGTAAACATTCAGTAAATTACGTTTTTGTGATGGTTTTATGACAGGCTTTTAAGGACGCGTTAACTGCAAACCTAGCAATAGTAGAGTGCGTATATTTAAACGTAAAAAAGCAGATACCTAATTAGCATCTGCTTTTTAATTTTTAACGAAGAATATTTAATTAAGCTTGAGGTTTAATTAAGTACTTTTCGCCGGTGGCTTGTTTAGAATAAGCCGCGATTGACTGTAAATGTAATACCTCAGCTAATGACACTTCGTGCGTGTAGTTACTCGCAAATGTAGTGGTGATTTCATCAGCAACGCGTTTGCGCATTTTCATTACTGTATCTGTGCCTAATTTACCTAAAGCATTAAATAACAAGAACCCGTTTACAGCCCAAGCAAAGCCAAAGTTACGGTTTAATGTAATAGGGCCGCGGTCTAGTGCGCCATAAATGTACACTTGTTTAAATGTATCAGAGCCATAAATTGTGTGCTCTTTCATATCGCGCGCAGCTGCAACTTCCATACAGTTAAGAATGTCACTTGTTAGTTGGCCGCCACCAATAGGGTCAAACGCTATAGTTGCACCGGTTTCGATTATTGCAGCTGTTAGGTCAGCAAGAAAAGTGTCGCTGCTTGAGTTAACAATATATTTTGCACCCATATCGCGCAGTAATTTTTCTTGTTCTGGTTTGCGAACAATATTAATTAAATCAACGCCATCGGCAATGCAAATACGGTTTAGCATTTGGCCAAGGTTAGAGGCCGCTGCGGCGTGAATAATGGCTTTATGGCCTTCGGCGCGCATGGTTTCTACCATTGCTAGTGCGGTAAGTGGGTTAACAAAAGATGATGCACCTTCTTTAGCAGTAGTCCCTTCTTTTAGCTCTAGGCAACTTTGTACATTGGCACATATAAATTGACGATACGTACCGCCGCCAATTACTGCAACGGTTTTACCCATTAATGCTTGTGCAGCTGGTGATGACCCCGCAGCTACTACGGTGCCTGCGCCTTCATTACCTACAGGGGTTGCTTTTCCAACACGAGTTTTAAGTGATGGCATAAATTGAGCTGGAACATCGGCAGTAATTACTGGATTTTCATCAGTACCCGATTGCTTTGCAGTAGACATATCAGCTGCGCTGAATAAAACGCCTAAGTCTGATGGGTTTAATGGTGCAGCTTCAATACGAATAACCACTTCATCGGCATTTGGCTTTGGCATCTCGATGTTTTTTAAGGCAAGTGTAAGTTTATTGTCTTCGCTGATAGTTGAAGTAAGTTGAATATTTTTATTTGTCATAGGTGTCTCCTGCAAAGAATTAAATTTGTTAAGCCAATAGCATTATTGTATTGGCGATCTGTGTTAGTAATTAAAAATTAGAGTAGATTGCTTTTATAGCTACGCGTTATTTAGCGTTTGCTGCTTGAATTTGCGCTTTCACTTTTTGCATAAATTCAGCCATATTCGCTTGGCGATCGGCCTCTATGCTTTGGGCAATGGCTAATTGGCTCATTGATTCGTTCCACTTTTTCATGCCGGGAACTTGTGCTAATACATCCCAATCAAGCTGGCTTGAGCCAAAGGCGCTAACTATGGTGTTTACGTAATAAACGTAAATGTCTGCCATGGTAAATTGCTCGCCTGCAATCCAAGGCGAAAACTTACACACGCTACTCAAGGCAGTTACGCCACGCGTTAATACTTGGCGTACTTCGGCTTTAGTTGTGTCGGTTACTTCAGCGCCTGAAAATACATAAGGGATGAACCGTCTGCTTGGCAGTTCAAAATAAAGCTCTGCCATTTTCATAATTTGACGTACAACTGCGCGCTCACCTGCATCTTCAGGATATAGCGGGGTTTGTGGATACGACTCTTCTATAAAGTCGCAAATAACACTCGACTCTGAAATATTAAGCCCGTTAGCTGTTGTGATTGCAGGCACTTTGCCTGCAGGGCTGATTGCTAGTAACTCTTCACTACCGCCGTAAACAAGGTGTTCTTTAAATGGCAGTTGTTTGTGTAAAAGTACATGTTTAACTAGGTTGTAATAGTTGCTAGCAGCAAAACCGTGCAAAGTAATCATAAGTCAGCTTTCCATCATTAACGTGAAGATACTCATTGCCAAAAAATGCAATTTAAGTCCCTGTCTTTAGGTTGAGTACATTATTACTTGTTTTAATTTGCTTATATATAAGGGAAAATGCGAATCACTTTTGTCTTTAAGACAATAAAAAGTTTTATTTAATGGAGAGGCGACTTGGATCAACTAAAAGCCATACGGTATTTTATTAAGGTGGTTGAAACGGGCAGTTTTACTAAAGCCGCCAAAGCTTTTGATGTGCCGCCCTCGTCGTTGTCACGGCGAGTTGCTGATTTAGAAAAAAGCCTAGGGGCGACGCTTTTAAAGCGCTCGACCCGTATAGTTAAATTGACTGAAGTTGGGCAAATTTACTATAACGATGTTCAGCAAATATTAAATCAGCTAGAGCAAAGCCACGAAACAGTGCGCAGTTATCAAACAACACCAATGGGGCGATTATGTATAAGCTCAATGGTGAGTTTTGGTGATAAAATATTACTGCCTCTGCTTGATGAATTTAGCGCGCTATACCCCGAAATTATATTAGATGTTAGCTTAAGTGATGAGTTGTCTACACTTGGGCGTGACGATGTAGATATTGCTATTCGTGGTGGTTATGCGCCAAATGAACGCGTGCTAGCAATAAAACTAATGGATAATGGCTTTATTCCTGTCGCGTCACCCTGCTATTTACAAAAATACGGCGTGCCTACTAATGTTATGGAATTAAAGGGCCACAGTGGCCTTTATTTTAAAACGCCAGCGGGGCCAACTCCGTGGTTATGTAAAGTAGATGAGCAATGGCACGACGTTTCTGGGCCTGCGGTCGCTATTTCAAATAACGGTTCGTGGCTGGCTAAAAAAGCGTGTAATGGTGAGGGCATTTTAATGTCTACTCGGTGGGCGCTCGACTCATACCTTGAGTCTGGCCAGTTGCAAGAGCTTAAGTTTGAGCATGAATTAGCGATAAGCCAAAATGCGACTATGGCGGTTTATTTGTTGTATCAAAAGCAGCGCTATTTAGTACCAAAGGTAAAAGCGGCGGTCGACTTTTTAGTAAAAAGAATAAAAGAAACAGATGAAGAGTAATGAGCGAGCAGAATAACGCTTAAGAGTTAGGCGTGTTGTAAATAAATAGAGTGGTGAATTGTCGGATGGCGCTGTACTTATCCGACCTACGCTTATCCGGTTTAGATTTACGTCATTTATGCTTATTTAATTTATTAATGGGTTGTTTGTATAAATAATAGGTAAAAAACGTCTCCTTAAGCTAAAGCTTTTAATGCTGTGACCGATAAATTACTTAACAGGGTTTAGCGATTAAGCATAATCATGGTTAATAATGCACTTGGCAGCCACGCTAATTTAAGCACTTTACTTGCCCAATCAGTTAATAACGCAAACCAAAGCTCTGTGAGTCCTTCGCTACACACCAGCAGCGACCTTCAAGCTATTAATTATTTACAAACTAACGAGTCAAAAATAACCGATGGGTTATTAAGCCAGTTAAATAATGAAACTCTTGATGAAGCACTAGCCAGTAATCAAAAGGTAGAGGACGTGTTAAAGCAGCAACTTACCTCGTTATTTACTATTTCAAGCACGCCGAGCACGCTTAACTATAAACTCTCCGATGAAGAACTCGCCCTGCGCACCGTAATAAGCTCTCAGCATGAGGGGTCATTGAAAAACGAAAACAGTACCCAATTAATTGAGCGATTAAATACGTCAGTTAAAAATATTCAGGGTGCTTATGCTAATACCAGCGATATTTTATCGAGTTTAGGTCAGCTTGGGCATGAGCAAAAAACGTTTTTAGCCTCAAGCCAGCAACGTATTGAGCGCTCACTTAATCCATACATGGAAAGCCTTAATCGCGCAAAATACGAGGATGACGATAACTACCTGTTTGAGCTCTCGGTAAAAACTAAAGAGGGTGATGTTATAAACATTACCTTTAACTCATCGCAAGGTTATGACGAAAAAACAGGTGAAGCGATAGATGGCTTTGGCATAAGTTACGAAGTTAATGGCAATTTATCTGAGGCTGAACATGGCGCTTTAACGCAGGTTATGGCGGGTGTTGGTGAAATGGCCGATGAATTTTTTAAAGTGAGTGAAAATTCATTCAACCCTCTTATAGTGCCAAATCAAACAGACATGAGCTTAGATTTTTTAGCGGGCTTTAATAGTGAGCAGTTAGCCGGTTTTAATGTGTCGTTTTCGACAACGCAAAATGATGCGCTTGATACAGGAGAAAACACGCTTGATTTGAGTTACTCCATTGATGAAGCATCAAACCAGCAAGCACTTGTGTTTAAAGCCGCAGGTGGGCAAAACGACATTGATTTTGCACTCGATATGTCAACCATTGGCGCTAAAGACACGCAGCAAATGCAGCAGTATTTAGCGTCGCTCGATCAAAGCCTAGAAGATAGCCGAGTAAACAGTACTGAAGATGATAAAACATCGGCATTTGGTAAAAGTGGCGATGAGGCAATGCAACAAGGTTTTGCATTGTTTAAAGGCGCTTTTGCGAGTATGTCGTCGGCGGCTGAGCGTTATAGCAATTTGGAGTCACTTGCAGATCAGCACTTTAATGACGGGCGCGCCATGGTTGCCGATTTGGTTGATAACATGATTACAAACGATGCCCGTTACCAAGGGCTTGGTAATAAAGCGCCAAATACATTAGGAGCGGGTATTTCTAAGCTCGCTGATTTTGATGCCACGTTTTCTTATGCGCTTGATAACGGCGATTATCAGCCTAAAAGTACAATTGAGCTAAGCCAAGCGACTGAACAAAGCCAATTAGGGGAGCTTAGCGGTGTAACGCAAAGTAAAAATGTAAGTAGCCACTTTGATTATCAATACAGTCGCCCTGATTACTACAACAAAGAAGAGAGTTATAACGTAGGGTCTGCGGTTAAAAATAAAGAACTTGTGGGGCTTGTTCAGTCTCACGAGGTTGATGTTGATACAAAAATGTTTGAGTTTAATCCGCAAACCAATCAATACGAGCTGCAAATGGCGATGCAAGAACAAACCATTAGCAAAAGTGACATTCGTTTAATTGACGATATTTGGCTTGAAGAAAACGAAAACAGCTACAACATGAATAAAAAAGAGCGTGTTGAGAGTGACGAAAAGCAAGACGAGTTTAAAAAAACAAGCAGCTATTCTCATAATAAACTAGTTACCCTAATTGGTGATTTAGATAAGCTAGCTGAGAATAAAAACGTAAGGCGAGAATATTTAACTAACTTATCGCAAGTTAACTTTTTTATGGATAAAAAGTAACGGTTTTGAGTTGTTCACTCCACACTCAATATTGGGTATAGTCGTTAAATGCCTCATTTAATACTTAATTAAGAGTAACCTTATGTTTAAACAATTAATTTTACTGTGCGCTTTAAGCATGCCGCTTGTAAGCTGCGCTGCTACGGCGCCATTTTCGGGCGAGATAAGTACGCAAGCACTGCTAAGCGACTACGATAAATTTAACGAGCAATACAAGGCGTATACACCAACACTACAAGACATTGCGTTAATGCAAAAGCTAGAAGGCAAGGAGCTAATTGTATTATTTGGAACGTGGTGCCACGACAGCGAACGCGAAGTGCCAAAGCTCATTAAGTTACTTGATGCATCGAAAGTACAACTTGCAAGCATTGACTATGTGGCCGTAGGTTACAACAAGCAAGACGATGCAGGCATTGCACAGGCTCACGACTTACAATACACACCTACGTTTATTGTTAAACAAAATGGCAAAGAGTTGGTACGCGTAATTGAAAAGCCAACGGGTACGTTAGCGCAAGACTTAACTCAGGGTTTGTAAGGTCTATTCTTATGTTATGGCAATTCAATTAAAAGGATGTATAAAGGTTGGTTTTCTGTGATTTGTTGCTAATTATAGCCTGTCATTTAACGTCAATTAGGTAAGCGTTTTGTGAGCATCAACCCGCGATTTTATTTATAATTAATATGGATATTTATGAAGTGCAAAAAGTGTAAATCAGGAATTACCTCCCCAATAATTAAAACGACAAATATTAACGGGACTCCAATCGCGTCATCATCTTGCCCAGTCTGCGGTGAAAATTTAGATGGTTCAAAAAGATATTGGGTTTTATTAATTATTTTACTTATCGGCATTGGTGTAGCATCAAGGTATTTTTCTTAACTCTAGTTATATTACCTACACATGTGAATGAGCAAGACTTTGGTTTTGATTATTAGTCTTTTATTTTATCCGACTGATTTAGTCTTTTACATAAAAGTTATGTGACTTATGAAATTAATGCGAACTGAAAAAGTTCAATTGTGGTTTATGATAAATGCCAACAAATTGTATGTAGCTGCCGCTGTTTTTGGTGCTATTTTTGTCTTGATTTGGGGGGATGCTTCTAAATGGAAATACGAGGAAGATAAAAATCACTTCAGCACCTTTTTTTCATCCATTGATAGCCGAATTAGTTTTGTAAGGCATGGTTATTCAGGTACCAGTTTAAGAGTTGTTGTGAATTTTGATGCCGAAGGGCTCACTCTGGATGAAATCAAAAATATAACTCCAAAATATAAACATTTGATTCTTGAGCGCATTTGCAATGATTTAGAGAGTTTGAAAGTTTTAGAAGACGGCTACTATTTTGATGTGGATTTAAGGGATACCAGCTCTGAACACATGTTTAAAAATTATTTTAATTTAATAGTAAAGCATGAAAGGTGTATCACGTAACACAAGTGAGTTTTAACTTAGCTAATACAGCTAATAGGCATTAGAAAGACTAAAGGGCTCAAATTTTGACTTTAAAGATTAAACTTTATGTAAATTTGCTACTGGTGCCTTACTACTTATAGATTGCGAGCATTATTCACTAAACAGGCTTTTTTCGAACGCTTGCGCAGCGTGTGAAGACGGTCTGTCTTTATAATGCAGTTGATAAAGTGGCCGAGAAAGTTGCTCGTTATTTTTTTGGCTCAGGCGTGTTAATTTACCTAGCTGCACTAAATCCTCAGTAACTACATTTGGCAATAAAGCCACGCCCATTCCTTGTGCTACTGCCCTTGCTATTGCCTCGTTGCTGCCCAATTGCATACTGCGCTCTGCTATTACGCCATGCTCTGCTAATAACTTAACCGACATTTCTAACGTGCCTGAGCCTGGCTCGCGCAGTAGCCAAAACTGCTCGTTTAACCATGCTCTTAAGTCTTTAGTGGGCTTAAAGTTGCTCGGTATAACCACACTCATTAAATCGTTTTGCCAGTGCTTACTAATAATGTGCGGCTCGGTGGGTGTGCCTTCAACCAGTGCTAAATCGATAGTGCACTCTAGCAATGCGTGCTCAATTTGCGCGGTATTAGCCACTTGTACTTCTACTTTTATATGTGGGTATTGGGCGCAAAATTTGGCTAAATAAGGCGGTAGCCAATAGCTGGCAATGGTTGTACTAGTACCTATAACGAGCGTGCCACGCTTAAGCCCTGTGCGTGATTTGATATCTTCAATGGCTGCCTTTTCAATAGCAAAAATGCTACGTGCATGATCATACAAGGCTTGGCCGCCCTCGCTTAAGGTAAGTTTTTTGCCTTTAGATGCACGCTCTATAAGTTGAATATTTAATTGGTGCTCAAGCTCTTTTAGCGCTTTAGATACAGCGGGTTGGCTTATAAAAAGCGCCTCGGCTGCGCCTGAAAAACTACCAAGCTTTGCTACCGTATAAAACACCCTAAGTGCATGCAAGTTCATTATGCCTCTCAAATCACATAACTTTAAGTTATCGAATCATGATTTTAATGTATTGGAGTTATATTTTGCGCTTTCTTAAAATGAAGTCAACAGTTTAACGTTGTTCAATTGAGAGAATAGTATGCTTAGCGCTATTAAAAATTTGGGTATTAATACTAAGCAATACGGCGATACGCGCTGGTGGTTAGGTATGCTGCTGGTGGCTGTTTTGGCGGGAGCATCTATTGCATTAAGTAAGTTACCCGTAATGCAAAGTGCCCAGTTTAGCTCTTTAACGATTGGTATTGTGCTTGGCATTATTGTGGGTAACAGTGTGTTTTCGCGCATTGCTACGCAAACCGATGTTGGTGTTGATTACGCTAAAAGTATATTGCTTAAAGCGGGGGTTGTGTTGTTTGGGTTTAGAATTACCTTTGCGCAAGTAGCGGGCGTGGGCTGGGAAGGCTTATTAACCGATGTTGTAATGCTGTTAGGCACATTTATTTTGGCAGTGCAGCTAGGTAAGCGCGTATTTAAGCTTGATGAACAAACAACCATATTAATTGGGGCGGGTAGTTCTATTTGTGGTGCCGCTGCGGTTATGGCAACTGAGCCGGTTATAAAAGCGCAGGCGCATAAAGTATCGGTAGCGGTGGCAACGGTTGTGGTGTTTGGCACGTTAAGCATGTTTGCCTACCCAATTATGTTTGATTACATGGGATTGAGTGAACACGCTTACGGTATTTTTGTAGGCTCAACCATTCATGAAGTAGCGCAAGTGGTTGCAGCGGGTACAGCTGTAAGCGCTAATGCTGCAGATACCGCCGTTATAGAAAAAATGCTAAGGGTGATGGTGCTTGCGCCATTTTTAGTGGGCTTATCGTTTTGGCAAAGTAAAAAGCATGCAAATATAAACGCGCCTGGCGGCGAGCAAAAAGCGGGTATTACAATCCCTTGGTTTGCGGTGTTATTTATTGTGGCAAGTGGTGTACATTCGCTATCAGTTATTCCTCAAGTCGCTACAAGCGCAGTTGTTTGGTTTGATAATATATTACTCACCATTGCGATGGTGGCTTTAGGTTTACGCACACATGTTGGCGCTATTCGCCAAGCGGGTATAAAACCGCTGTTATTAGCAGGCTGTTTATTTTTGTTTTTAACCTTGGGTGGTTACGCTATTAATGTGGGTATTGCTGAGCTGTTTTAAACGTTACTTTGTAAAAGTTGATTGGCGGCTTAAATTGGCCAATCAACTTCGTTTAAGGTATCCAGCTGCGTGCTGGTATTTTCATTGCCTTGCCATTTATTAGTGTAAACAGTGTGCGGGTCAAACTGTAACGTTTGTTTTTCAATATTAAAGTGCCTACCACCACGCGGATCTACGCCTACACCTGCTATATATTGCCAATTACCCCAATTAGCGGCTACATCGTAATCAATCAATTGTTGTTCAAAATATGCTGCGCCATAGCGCCAATCAAGGCCAAGCTCGTTCACTAAGCAGCTGGCTGCAATTTGCCTTGCTCTATTTGATATATAACCCGTAGCGTTAAGCTCATTCATAATGGCATTGACTAATGGGTAGGGTGTTGAGCCATTACACCACGTAGCAAAGCGGTTTGGCATAAATGTAGTAAGGGGTTTTGTTTGCTTTTGGCCTTTAAAGCTAAACAGGCTTTTACCTGCCTTAAGTGCATGCCATTTAAAATACTCTCGCCATAGCAATTCAAATTTAATCCAGTAGGTAGACTCGTTTGTTATTTGGTTATGTTCGTACGCCTCAACTGCTTTATAAACTTGCCGCGCACTTACACAACCAAAAGCAAGCCAGGTACTAAATTTTGTGGTGTTATTAAAGCCATCAAGCTCGTTTCGAGTTATTTTATAAGTACTTGGTAGTAAACCTGAAAAGTATTGTTTTAAATGTGTTTGCGCACTTTTAAACCCGCCATGCATTACGCCATTATTTGCTATACGCTCTAAAGGTTTTTTAGCGCACAAGGTTATTGGCTGAGGGAGCAAACCGTTTGGTAATGTTGAAAGTGAAATGGGGCTAGTGGCGGCCTCTACCTTTTTACGAAACGGGGTAAAGTGTTTAGGTAATTCGTTTAAATCAAAGGGGAGGTCACTTTGCTTAAAGAGCGTGTCTTGCTGCGACCCTGTAAATTTAGTATTAGGGCAATGTGCTTTGAGTAAGTTTATTTGGCGTTGCTCGTACAGGCCAAATTGCTCGCTGTATACAACTTTATCTATATTTTGCTCATTAATACGCGCTTTCAAAAGCGATACAGGTTCGCCTTCAAGCACATGCAGGGTTTGCCCGCGCTCAATAAGTGCTTGTTGTAGTTCGTACAAGCATTGCATTAAAAACTGCTGTTTGTGCACGCCATATGGCTTTTGTTGATAGTTATTATTTTTAAACCAGTGCGGGTTTATAACAAATACAATATCAAGCGCGCATTGCTCAGTAGCAAGTTCGCTTAAAATAGGGTTGTCGTCTATTCGTAAATCGTTTTGTAGCCAATATAAAATACGTTTGCTCATAGGTTTGCTCAGGTTTTTAAACTCTAGAGCTTTACGAAGCAAAAGCGGGTAGGGATTAGTTTTGAGGTGTTTAAGAGGGTTTTAAAAAGAGGCGGCAAATAATACCGCCTCCTTTAATGTTAAATAGCCGATTTTTGTTTTTCTATCCAATCGTTTATTACGTCTTCTAATACTTCCATAGGCAGCGAGCCTTGGCCGATAACGGTGTCGTGAAAGCTGCGAATATCAAACTTAGCCCCGAGTTCTTTTTCAGCTTTTGCACGCAGTTCGCGTATTTTTAGCTCCCCCATTTTGTACGAAAGCGCTTGGCCTGGCCATGATATGTAACGATCTATTTGATCCTCCACCGCGCTTTGTGGCAAAGCAGTGTGATCTGCCAAGTAGTCAATAGCCTTTTGGCGGCTCCAACCAAACGCATGAATACCGGTATCAACAACAAGTCTTACTGCACGCCACATTTCGTAGCCTAAACGACCAAAGTCGCTGTACGGGCTTTGATAAAAGCCGGCTTCTTTACCTAAGCGCTCTGTGTATAGTGCCCAACCTTCGCCAAATGCAGAGTGGCTAAGTGTGCGTCTAAATTCGGGTACATTTAACTCCATAGCAATAGCGTTTTGTAAATGATGCCCTGGTATTGCCTCATGTAAGCTAAGTGCTTCTAAATTATATAAAGGCTGTAGTTTAGGTGTTGAGGCTAAAAAATAAGTGCCGGGGGAACGGTTATCAGCAGGTGGCATATAAAACGCGCCGCGACTCGCTGAGCCTTTAATAGTAAAGGTATTACGCGGTAAATGATTAAAGTAGGTTGGTAACTTGCCATACATTTTTTGCGTAATAAAAGCGGTTTTTTCTAGCAGGTCTTGCGCGTCTGTTGCGTAAAATTGCTTATCGGTCGCTAAAAATTCTAAAAAATCGCTGTATGTGCCATCAAAACCTACTTCATCAATAATGTTTTGCATTTGCGTTTTTATACGCGCGACTTCTTTTAAGCCTAGTTCGTGTATTTGCTTTGGCGTGGCGTCTGTTGTGGTGTAGTAATTAACTGCATATTTGTAATACTCAAGCCCGCCTTTAACGCTTGAAATACCCGGCTGCGCTCTACAGTTAGGCATGTAATCGTTCTCAAAAAAGTCGTAAAAATGCTGATAAGCAGGTACTACTTTTGAGCTGATTAAGGCCTTAGCTTTGTTTTGGTATGTAGATTTTTGCTCTGCTGTAAACGTGTTTGGTATACGTGTAAAGGGCTCGTAAAGGGCGCTGTTTTCAGGTTGCTTAACAATATGCGCGCTAATGCTTTGGCTGTAATTTTCAAAGGTTTTGCAGTAATGAGTAAAGCCTGTTTTTATACCTTCTTTCATTAAATCAATATTTTGCTGATTAAAGCGCGGGTAGTCGGCAAGGCTGATTAAAAATGCGTTGTAGTCATCGGGTGTTAAAAATGCCATGTTAGCGGGGGCTTCGGCAAAATAAGTATGCCAGCCACTTAAAAAATTAACCGGAAAATACTTATCTTGATAAAGGTAGCTTTGCTGCTCGGTTTCTCGCTCATATTTAAATAAGCGGTAGTTCATTAGCTGCTCGTTGTTGAGCGTTTTTGGGTCAATGCTGGCTAAGCTTTTTAGCACGCTGTTGTTATAAGCTTGGCGCTTTGCAATGGCTTGCTCGCTCCAATTTGGCAATGTACCGTTTGGCTTCCAGCCGTCTGGGTCGGTACGAAAAAATATTTTTTTAGCTTTTGCATTTTGCCAGTGGTTATCAATAATGGTTTTTAAATCAGTGTTACTGTCGGCTAAGCTTGGTAGCGATGCAACCGCTAAGCATATAGCTAGAATACTTTTTTTAAACATAGTCATCCGTTATTGGCGAGTTTGTTATTATTTATCGCGCTTTTTTATTTTAATTTGTGCTCAATATAGTACCAAGTTAACTTAATCAATGCGCTTACTTTTATAACTTGTAACTCTTGGTTTTACTTTTTGATTGAACAAATTTCACTGCGTAACTGATTGGCGTACTAGTTTATTGTTTTATCAGCGTTTAGAATGACTAAAACTTATTATAAAAAATGATCGTCATGTTTAATAAAGTAATTACCTTAATTGATGAAGCAAACGACCAAGACCCTAATACTGAGCAGCACAATGGACAAAGCTTTCCAAAAGAAAGTTTATACGCCTTGCGCATGAGCGAAATGTTAACTCGTTTTAAACCAGATGCCGATGAACTCATGCAAATTGCAGTGCGTGCACAGCATATTCAGCGTTGGAAGTCGCCACGTAGTGATTTTGAAATGAACAAACAGGGCTATCATCAGTGGCGCAGTGCACTTTATATATTTCATGCTAGCAGCGTGGTTGCGCTCATGAAGCAAGCTGGTTACGGTGAAGCTGAGCAAAACCGAGTGTACGATGCGGTCGCTAAAAAAAATATTAAACGTAACCCAGACAGCCAATTAGTAGAAGATGTAGCAAGCCTTGTATTTATTGAACATTATATGCTTGGGTTTGCCAATGCAAAACCAGATTACAATGAAGAAAAATGGATTGGTATTATTCGCCGTACATGGCAAAAAATGTCAGATGACGCGCATGAGTTTGTACTTGCAGGTAATATTACATTGCCCGGCCCGCTTGTTGGGCTTATTCATAAAGCACTTGAGTAAAAGAAAATAAATAAAAAGGAATTTTAAATGTATTGTCCTCGTAGTAATACGCCACTTGAACCTTTACTTGTTGGCGGGATTACTGTTTTTACGTCAGCGCAAGGCGGCGTATTTTTTGATAACAGCCAAATTTTTAAGTTTAGCTCGCCGGAGTTAAAGCATGGTCAGGTTTTACTTAAGTATTTGAGTAATTATACCGAAGGTGAGGGCGAAGTCTCATCGCGAGTAAATTGCCCTAAATGCCCAAGTATTGTGATGATGCGCCGGTATTTTTCGCCGCTCAAAGTGGTTGAGATAGACGAATGCCCTGGTTGTGCAGGCATATGGCTTGATAGCGGCGAGCTGGCAAAAATACACGAAAACCATTTAACCCCCCGAGAGCGTAAGCTGTTAGCCCACGAAATGGCGACCAATCATGGGTTTATAACTATTAAGCCGCCAAAATCAAAGTATTACCCCAAAGCGCCTAAAAATGTTCAAGACACGACAGTTGAACGGCTGGTGCAATTAGCATTACTTAATTTTCAGTAATAAAAAACGGCGTACTAAAAAGTACGCCGTTTTTCTGTAATAGATTAACGCTTATGCAGTTTATTTATTACGGTTTTCTTTTGCAAACGCACGTATTTTACGTTTTTGCGAAAGCGTTACTTTATTAGTACGCCCTGCAAATGGGTTATCACCTTCTCTAAATTCAATTTTGATTGGGGTGCCCATAATTTTAAGTGCTTTACGGTAGTAGTTCATAAGGTAGCGTTTGTAGCTATCTGGTAAATCGTGAACTTGGTTACCATGAATTACAATACGTGGCGGGTTATAACCACCGGCATGCGCATATTTAAGCTTAACACGACGACCACGAACAAGTGGCGGCTGGTGATCGGCTTGAGCCATGTCCATAATACGGCGAAGCATTGCGGTGCTAATACGCTTAGTTGCTGACTCGTACGCTTCATCAACCGATTCAAATAAATGACCAACACCTGTACCGTGAAGTGCAGATATAAAGTGTAAGCGTGCAAAGTCAATAAAGCCTAAACGGCGATCAAGCTCTGTTTTAATACGATCTTTAACGTAGTCGTCAAGGCCATCCCATTTATTAACGGCAATAACCAGCGAACGACCTGAGTTAAGCGCAAAACCTAATAAGCTTAAGTCTTGATCAGAAATACCATCGCGCGCATCCACAACAAGTAAAACCACGTTACAATCTTCGATTGCTTGTAGTGTTTTAATTACTGAGAACTTTTCAACTACGTCACTTACTTTTTTACGCTTACGAACACCGGCTGTGTCAATTAACACATACTCTTTGTCGTTACGCGTCATTGGAATATAAATAGAATCGCGCGTTGTACCTGGCATATCATATACAATTACACGATCTTCACCCAATATACGGTTTGTAAGTGTTGACTTACCAACATTAGGGCGACCAATAATAGCAAGCTTTACAGGTTTGTCAGCAAACGCTTGATGATCGGTATCATCACCTTCGCCTTCTTCGTAAAGATCGATTAATTCTTCGTCATCGCCTGTTACTTCTTCATCTTGAGCAGCTAGTTCAGCAATAAGCGGCTGAAGTGTTTGTTCAAGTAATAGGGTAATACCACGGCCATGTGCAGCTGCAATGTGATGTATTTCACCTAATGATAATTGGTAAAATTCAGCACAGTTTGAATCTGCATCAATGCCGTCGGTTTTATTGGCAACAACAAAGCACTTTTTCTCTTGTTTACGCAAGTGATTAGCAATGGCTTGGTCAGCTACGGTCATACCTACACGAGCATCTACTAAAAACAGAACAATGTCGGCTTCTTCAATGGCTAGCAGAGATTGATCTGCCATTTCGATTTCGATGCCTTCTTCTGAGCCATCAATACCGCCCGTGTCTACCACGATAAATTCATAGCCATCGTAACTAGCTTGGCCATATTTTCTATCTCGTGTTAAACCTGGAAAATCGGCTACGAGTGCATCACGAGTACGTGTTAAACGGTTAAATAATGTGGACTTGCCCACATTGGGTCGCCCAACTAGAGCGATCACGGGAAGCATAAACTACCTCTTTAAAAAACAACAAAAGGCTTCGCAGTGCGAAGCCTTACAAAAAACAATTAACTATTAGCAGGTTATACTAATAGCAGTCAGTTAGTTTGGTATTTTTACCATACTAACTTCACCATCACGGGTGTATAAAATTAGCTTATCGTCGGCAACAACTGGCTCAACAAAAAAGCCTGAGCTGTCAAAGTCTTCTCGAGATACTAGCTCGCCAGTTTCTTTATTTAGCCAATGTAGGTTACCTTCTTGGTCGCCTAAAGCTAAGTGGCTACCTGCAACTGCAGGGCCTGTTAGGTACCAACCACGTAGAGCGGGTTGGCTCCAACGTTCAATACCTGAATTTTTATCTAATGCGTAAATAACACCATCGCTATCTACTAAATAAATTGTTTGTGCATCCATCGCAATTTCGCGGTAGCTGCTGTACTCACGTTTCCAAACTACGTTGCCAGAGCGAATATCTACAGCAGCTAAGTTGCCGTTGTAAGCTATAGCGTAAGCGTATGGACCGCTAATAAGCGGTTGAGTGTCTACGTCAACTAGGCGTTCAAATTCTGATGCGCCTTTAGCAACCGCAATTTCTGCGCTCCATGCTGAGTAACCACTGTCTGAAATTAAAACGCTTAGCTTGCCTGTTTCAAGGCCTACTAATACACCACCGTTAGCAACAGTTGGCGAGCTTTGTCCGCGTAATGTTAGTGGTGGAACTTCTTGTTCAAAACTCCAACGCTCTTCGCCCGTATCTGGGTGAAGGGCTAACAATTTACCAGAGCCTAAATTTACAAATATTAAGCCATCGCCTGCTGTCGGTTTAGACAGTGATTCGCCTGGTACATTCTTACGCCAAACTTCTTCACCGGTTTCGCGATCAAGAGCAATAATAAAGCCGTGTTCAGAACCTATATAAATTTTACCATAGGCTTGCAAAATACCACCTGATAATTTTGCATTACCGTTGTCAGCCCATGGCCAAAACGATAAATCTTGGCGTACATCGGTTTCCCACTTGGTATCGCCGTTAGTAAGCGAAAGCGCTTCTACTTGGCCTTCGCGGCTAGCAACATATACAGTATCTTTGTAAACAGCTGGTGTTAAACGAGAAAAGTAATGCTCTACGCCATCACCGACAGATTCTTGCCAAACAACGTCAGTTTCAAATTGGTTTACAATTTCAGGAAGTACTAGTTCATCTTCATCATCACTTGATGAACAACCCATCAGTGTTGCCATACATAGGGCAAGGGCTGCTGTTGTAAATTTTTTCATGCCTAAAACCTTATGCCGCTGGGCTAGTTACTGCTAGGTCATCTAACTTAATTTGTAATAGTGGGTTACTTGTTAATCCACCCGCATCTATTGCTGCTTGGTATGCAGTACGTGCTTGATCTTTGTTACCTTGCTGTGTGTAAATGTCGCCTTTAAGCTCGGCAACGTTTGCATTGAATGCTTCAGGTAATGGTGCATTTAATGTAGTTAATGCATCGTCATAGTTAGTTTGTGCAATTTGAATTCGCGCTAAACGTGTAATCGCAATTGCTTTTAATTCTGTATTTTCAGTATTAGACACTATCCAGCTTAGCTTTTCGCTTGCTACGTCTAATTTTTTTGCTTCTACAGCGTCTTTTGCAGCAACAAATGCAGCAAGTGTTGCGTAGTTTGTATCTTTATTTTCGCTAATAAACGCATCAGCTGAAGATAATACATCGTCGCTTTCAACAAGCGCTGTATATGAATCTGATGCTTTTTCAGCGGTAGTAATTTGGTTTTGGTTATATGCTTTCCAGCCATATAAGCCACCAAGGCCAACAAGTATGCCTAGTGCAAGTGAAATGCCGTTTTCACGGAAAAAGCGTTTAATGGCTTCTGCTTGTTGTTCTTCTGTTGAATAAATATCCATTCTTACCTCTAATGTTCGCTTAGCCGTTAATAAGCTCAGCTAATAGCGCTTTAGCTTGTTCTAATTCTAATGTGACTTGTTCTTTACGCTCGCGTAAATACTTGATGGTCACAACGCCTTTTTCTAATTCATCTTCACCAATAATCACTGCAACAAGTGCATCGCTTTTATCAGCACGTTTTAATTGTTTTTTAAAGTTGCCGGCGCCCGCATGCACCATAACGCGTAAACCTGGTACGTCTTTACGTAGTTGCGCTGCAATTGCAGGAGCTTGAATGCTTGCTTTGTCGCCCATTGCTGCTAAATATACATCAGCATTACGACGAATGTCACCTACACACTCAAGCGCTTGTAGTAATAACACTAAGCGCTCTAGACCCATTGCAAAACCAACTGCTGGGGTTGCTTTGCCGCCAAGCTGTTCAACTAAGCCGTCGTAACGACCGCCAGCACATACAGTGCCTTGTGCGCCTAAGCTGTCGGTTACCCATTCAAATACGGTGCGGTTGTAGTAGTCTAAACCACGTACTAACTTTTCATTAACCGTATATGAGACGCCAGCAGCGTCTAAACGTTCACATAAATTTTCAAAATGTTCTTTTGATTCAGCGTCTAAGTTTTCAGACAATTTAGGCGCATCAGTTAAAATTGCTTGTACGTCTGGGTTTTTGCTATCAAGTACGCGTAATGGGTTTGAATACATACGACGTTTTGAGTCTTCATCAAGCACGTCAATATGTTGCTCAAGGTAGGCTACTAACGCATCACGGTAATCTGCACGCGCTTCGTTAGAGCCTAAAGAATTTAGCTCTAAACGAACGTGGTCAGTAATACCAAAGGCTTCCCATAGTTGCGCTGTTAATAAAATAACTTCTGCGTCTATGTCGGCTGTGGCAATACCAAATGTTTCTAAACCAAATTGGTGAAACTGACGGTAACGACCTTTTTGCGGACGTTCGTGACGAAACATTGGACCCATGTACCAAAGGCGTTGTTCTTGGTTATATAGTAAGCCATTTTGGTTGCCAGCACGTACGCATACTGCGGTGCCTTCTGGGCGAAGTGTTAATAAGTCGCCATTGCGATCGGCAAAGGTGTACATTTCTTTTTCTACTATATCGGTAACTTCACCAATAGAGCGTTTGAATAAGTCGGTTGATTCTACAATAGGAAAACGAATTTCTTGATAACCGAACGATGCTACTGTCTCGCGTAAAATGCTTTCTACTTTCTGCCAAACTTGTGTATCGCCCGGCAGACAATCGTTCATACCGCGAACTGCCTGAATTTGTTTTGCCACTGATAAATCCTAAATGCTGTTTATGTGTAATAAAAAATGCTTACACAACAAGAATGCTAAAAATTGACCCGCTATTATAGCGTTCTGGTCATAAAGGTAAACGCCAAACACCGCTGTTTGGCGCTTTATACGGTATTTATTCGACTATTTTAATATCGATAGGTGTTTGCTGCTCTTTTTGAGCAATAAAGTCGCGCACGTAGCCTTCGAGCTGGTCAACAATATTGTTGTTGTCAATACGTGCTTTTTGGCGCTCACCATTAATGTATAAACCTGAGCGACGGTTTGCACCGGCAAGGCCTATATCACTAACGAGTGCTTCACCTGGGCCGTTTACAACACAACCAATTACCGAAACCGATACAGGCTCAATAATATCTTCAAGACGCTCTTCTAGCTGGTTCATGGTGCTTACTACATCAAATTCTTGACGAGAACAGCTAGGGCATGCAATAAAGTTAATACCGCGCGAACGTATGCGCAGCGATTTTAAAATATCAAAACCTACTTTAATTTCTTGAACAGGGTCAGCTGCAAGCGACACTCGCAGTGTATCGCCAATACCTTCGGCAAGTAGCATACCTAAACCTACGGCTGATTTAACCGAGCCAGATCGCATGCCGCCCGCTTCGGTAATACCTAAATGCAGTGGTTGGTCTATTTCTTTAGCGAGTAAGCGATAGGCGCCTACCGCTAAAAATACGTCTGATGCTTTTACCGATATTTTAAATTGGTCAAAATCAAGGCGGCGTAATATATCTACATGGCGCATTGCTGATTCTAATAAGGCTTCAGGTGTAGGCTCGCCATATTTTTCTTGTAAGTCGCGCTCAAGTGAGCCGCCATTTACACCAATACGAATAGGAATGTTATGCTCGCGAGCAGAATCGACCACAGCTCTTATACGCTCTTCGCTACCTATATTACCTGGGTTTATGCGCAGACAATCTACGCCGTACTTTGCCACTTTTAAGGCTATACGGTAATCAAAGTGAATATCGGCTACTAGCGGAATAGTCACTTGTTCTTTAATACTTTTAAACGCTTCAGCTGCGTCCATAGTCGGTACTGATACACGCACTATGTCGGCACCTGCATCTTGTATTGCCTGAATTTGTGCAACGGTTGCATCAACATCCATGGTGTCGGTATTGGTCATTGATTGCACAGCAATAGGGGCGCCGTCACCAATAGGGACGTTACCTACATTGATACGGGTGGATTTTCTGCGTTTAATTGGGGATTCTGAAAACATAGCGACTACTCTGCTAGTGGTAATGTAAATTTGGCTAAACGGTTTTTAGGAAATGCAGAAACATCTACAGGTTCGCCGTTTAAAGTAATGTCTACAGCGTCATGCTTACCAAGCACAACTGAAAAAGGAGGCGTTCCGCTTACGGTCATAATGTAGCCTGCTTTTTTAACGCCGAATGCTATTTTTTCGCCTTCGCCATCGTAAATTTCAACCCAACTTTCGCCGTTAAAGTTCATAACAATTGTACTGCTAGCATCTTCTTGGCTTTCGTTGTTAGATGTAATAGGAGCCGTTTCTGTAACGGCTTCTGAGCTTGTTGATGTTTCAAGCGTATCTTTTGATTCTAATAGTGATTCGTCGTTAATTTCGGCTTGTTGCTGTTGCTGTAAAATACTGGGTTGAGCTGCTTGTCGTTCACTCATTATTGAGTTGGCAACGTTTATTTTACTGGTTTGCTCTTCAATGGGGGTGGCGTTTTGCCAAAACCATAAAGCAGATGAGCCAATAACAATCGCTAAAATTAAATAACTAAAAAACATTAAACGGCTGTCGCTTGCTTCTTTTTCTGTTCGGCGCGAAAAGCTTTGCATATTAGCGGGCTTGGTCGGCTCTGGTGGGGCCGGCATCATTGCTAATATAGGTGCGCTATCGACTTTTAATTCACGGCAATAATTTTTTATATAGCCTTTAACAAAAGTGATAGGGCCTAGTAACGCAAATTCATCATTTTCAAGGCGTTTAATTTGAAGTTCAGACAGCTTTAACGGTGCAGCAATAGTTGCGATGCTAACGTTTGCTTGCTCTCTATGATTTTTTAGTATTTGGCCTACAGTTGGCTGTTCGCTCTGTGTTTGCGTATTTTCTTCATTCATAATGTGTATGAGTCTGGATCCACTAGTAAAAGTCTGTGCCCTGGTTTTAATGCTATATCAGGACTTAATTTATTCCATCGCATTAATTCATCAATTAATACATGCCGCTGGGTAGCTATATCGTAAAGGGAATCACCAGCTTTAATTTCGTAATAAATATTAGGATCGTTTAGGTATATTTTACTTCCATTCATTACCCGATCCGACTCTTTTAAACCATTCCATTGCAGGAGTTTTTGTAGTTTAACATTGTATCGCACCGAAATGCTAAATAGGTTTTCGCCAACAGCAATTACATGAAATGGCACGCGTAAAGGCGATACTTTTGGATTAAGCATTGGAAGCTCAGTTTTTTGCACTGCTTCGTAGCTTTTAAATTCAATATCAGCATTATTTTGATAGTTACTGTTTTCAAAAACGGTTGTGTTTTTAGTCGCTTCGTAGAATACCACGTCGCTACTGTTTTTTTGATTTGTAACTGCAGGTGCAGAATTACTGTAGTTACTAGTTTGCTGCGAATTAAACTGGCCTGTTTTAGGTGCGCCAAACGAGATTATTGTTACCTCGTCATCGGCTTTAACCGGTTGTTTTGTTGCTATAACTTCTTTTTGAGGTTCTAAAACGGGCTGTGCTTTTTCAGGCGCTGCTACTATAGAATCTGCAGAGTCGTGCTCAGTAGTAAGTGCAATCATAACAGCCGATGTATCGGTAGGATTGCTTGGCGCGACGACTTTAGGAGCCTCTTCTTTTTGGGTCGTTACTTGTTTTGCTATTACGGTTGCTTCGTCGGCTTGCGTACTGAGCGTATTTGGCAATGCTTGAGCTTGCTCTTCTCTTGCTATAACTGGATTTACATCTTGGTTATTTGCTGTTGCGAGCTTTTTATCTGTTTTTTGCTCGTTGTTTGTTACCAAGCTTGTTGAACCGTCCTCTGGCGAACGTTTCTTTCTAATAACTTTTATTTTTGGTTTTGAACTAACGTGCGCGCCGCTTGCGTCATTTTTTAGTTCTTTTAACTGCGCTTTACGGTATTTTTCTCGCAGTATTTCAAACTCATTAAAACGTGTTCTTTTCTCTTTTAACGCATAGGCTTCGTTGCTGGTAGAGTAAGTTTGCAAAATAGTGTTGGAAATTTTTTCAGCTTCTTCAATTCTGCCCATTCGGTTTTTTACAAGATAGCTAAGCATTAATGCGCGAGAAGATACTTGACCCGTACTTTCATAGCGTTTTAAAAGTTCACTGGCTTTGTACAAGTCACTTTTAGCGTAATACAGTGCGGCTAAGCTAATTAATGTAGATGTACGCTGAGAGCTGTGATTAAGTGCCTGCTGAAAGTAGCTTTCTGCATTTTCAAAGTCATCAAATTCAATAGCACACAGGGCTAAATTTTCGTAGCTTTCGGCAACACGAATATAACTTGGTACTTCAATGGCTTTTAAAAATTGATCAGTTGCACGATCGTATTCATCAATACCACATAAAAACACACCGTAGTTATTGAGAGTATTAGGATCGTCTGGTTTTATTTCAAGTGCTTTTTGGTAGGCTTTATCAGCTAGCGGGTTTTCGCCCACTTGTTGGTAGTAATAAGCAAGAGAGTAATGTACTTCAGGTAGGTCAGGAGCAAATGCTGCTGCACGTTCTAAATTGTATTTGGCTTGAGAATTATTACCCGTTTTTAAATACTGTAGGGCTAAAGCAATTCGTGTTCGTGCTGCGCCAGTATTATTAACTTTATTTTCGACGACGGGTTTATTACTGCCGTTATAACTACTTTCACTCACACAGCCACTTAGGGCAAGTGTTGATAGTGTTATAGCAAGTATAGATCGCATTACCTTATCTCTTTATTTTTAGTCCATGTCGCCTATCTTACCTAAAAGCTTTACTCTTGCATCATTTATTTAAAAATAAACAACTTAACAGCCTTATATGGTTTATTCGTATAAGGCTGTTACAGATTATGCTTGGTGGATATTAACGGCAATCGCGTTATCGTCGCGGATTTTCTTTTTAGCTAAACGTTTAGTACGGTCAACCACGTCACCGACTAACTGACCGCAAGCTGCGTCAATATCATCACCGCGAGTACGGCGCACAATACAGGTTACACCTGCAGCTTGTAGTACTTTTGAAAAGCGGTCGATACGGCTATTACTTGAGCGTGTGTACTCGTTACCCGGGAACGGGTTAAACGGAATAAGGTTTACCTTAGACGGTGTGCCTTTTAACGTTTGTACTAATGCATGCGCTTGATCAGTGCTGTCGTTAATGCCATTAAGCATAACGTATTCAACAGTTACGTCTTTATTAGCTTTTGAACCGTCGATATAACGACGACACGCCGCTAAAAACTCTTCAATAGGGTACTTTTTATTAACAGGCACTAAAATATCACGCAGTGCGTTATCGGGTGCGTGAAGAGATATAGCCAGTGCTACGTCAATTTTTTCTTTTAGTAAATCAAGAGCAGGTACAACGCCTGAAGTACTTAATGTTACACGGCGCTTAGATAAACCAAAGCCCCAATCGTCCATCATTAGTTCCATTGCTGGCACTACGTTTTTAAGATTAAGTAAAGGCTCGCCCATACCCATCATTACAACATTAGTCACTGGGCGCTTTTCGCTATGACCATCAAGGCCTATATCTTTAGCTACACGCCAAACTTGGCCAATAATTTCAGATACTTTTAAGTTACGGTTAAAGCCTTGTTGAGCAGTAGAACAAAAAGTACATTCAAGCGCACAACCCACTTGTGATGATACACATAACGTAGCGCGCTCTTTTTCAGGGATCCAAACGGCTTCTACTTCTTGGCCGCCTTCAAGAATAAGCGCGTACTTAATAGTACCGTCGCTTGCTTGTTGGCGAACTGTTATTTCTGGCGCTACAATTTCGCACTCAGCTTTAAGCTTTTCTTTAAGCTTTTTATTTACGTTAGTCATTTCGTCGAAGTTATCTACGCCAAAATGATAAATCCATTTCATCACCTGGTCACTACGAAACGGCTTTTCACCGAACGATGCAAATAGCTCGCGCATTGCATCTCGGTTTAAATCTAATAAGTTAATCTTTTTTTGCTCGGTCATGAAACAACCTCAATCGGTGACGGTGGAGATAAAAATTTACGAGGACGAATTGTACACAATTCACTCACTTTAATCATTAAGTAAAATATCAAAAAATGCACTTATGGATACTTTGCGTAATGACTAAAAAAGGGCCCGAAAGCCCTTTTCATTTTGTTAACGAATTCGAATTAACGAGTACGTGAACAAAGCTCTTCGTCAGCGAAGAAGTACGCGATTTCGCGAGCAGCAGATTCAACAGCATCAGAACCGTGAACAGCGTTTTCGTCGATGCTATCAGCGTAGTCTGCACGTAAAGTGCCAGCTAGTGCTTCAGCAGGGTTAGTAGCACCCATGATTTCACGGTTTTTAAGAACAGCGTTTTCGCCTTCAAGAACTGTAACCATTACTGGACCAGATGTCATGAAAGATACTAAAGCGCCAAAGAAAGGACGTTCGCTATGTTCTGCGTAGAAACCTTCAGCTTTCTCTTGTGAAAGGTGAACCATTTTAGCTGCAACGATTTTAAGGCCAGCAGTTTCGAAACGGTTGTAGATAGCGCCAATGTGGTTTTTAGCAACTGCATCAGGTTTTACGATTGAGAAAGTACGCTCTAAAGCCATCTTTATGCTCCAATAATTTTAAGTAAAAGTGTGAATATTAACGGGCGCGAATTATACGCGTTTTAAGTGAAAAATCCTAATTTTATTAAAAACCAGTTTGATTGCTGTTTTATGATCTCGATCAAATTTAAATTATTAGCCATATTTATACTGCTGCGCTTGTGTTTATGTATTTTTCAATAACACCAATTTCACTGGATTAATGCTTAATTTTTCAATCAAATTGGTAAAACTCATGCAACTGGTTTAAACCCAGTTCGATGTATGGAGCGCACATGTTACCCGTTATTTCTTCAATGCCTTTTATTCCTGAATTATTATGCCCCGCAGGCAGTTTAAAAAACATGCGCTACGCGTTTGCTTATGGTGCAGATGCGGTTTATGCGGGGCAGCCTCGTTATAGTTTGCGTGTGCGCAATAATGAATTTGACTTAGACACGCTGCAAATTGGTATTAGTGAAGCGCATGCGCAAAATAAAAAGTTTTATGTGGTCTCTAATATTGCGCCGCATAACGCGAAAGTAAAATCGTATTTACGTGATATAGAGCCAGTTATTGCGATGCAGCCCGATGCGCTGATTATGTCGGACCCTGGTTTAATTATGCTTGTTCGTGAAAAATGGCCTGCGATGCCCATTCACTTATCAGTACAGGCAAATGCGGTAAATTACGCGAGTGTACAATTTTGGGCAAAGCAGGGGATCGAACGGGTTATTTTATCAAGAGAGCTGTCGCTCGAAGAAATAACCGAAATACGCACACTCTGCTCAGACACCGAACTTGAAGTATTTGTACATGGCGCACTGTGTATGGCGTATTCGGGGCGTTGCTTGCTCTCTGGTTACATAAATAAGCGCGATCCAAATCAAGGCACGTGTACTAATGCATGTCGCTGGGATTACGATGTAAAACCTGGTGTTGAGAACGAAACTGGCGAAATGGTGCATAAAATTGACCCCAAACAGGTGATACCTACTCTGGGTGAAGGCGCGCCAAGCAACGATGTATTTATTCTAGAGGAACAAGGTCGCCCTGGTGAGTATATGCCTGCGTTTGAGGATGAACACGGCACGTATATTATGAATTCCAAAGATTTACGCGCTGTGCAATACGTAGAGCAGTTAACAAAAATGGGGGTACATAGTTTAAAAATAGAAGGGCGTACTAAGTCATTTTATTATGTGGCGCGCACTGCACAAGTTTATCGTAAAGCAATAGACGATGCGGCTTCGGGTAAACCATTTGATACTAGCTTATTTAAAACATTAGAAAACTTGGCGCATCGTGGTTATACCGAAGGCTTTTTAAAACGCCATGCCCACCAAGATTATCAAAACTATGAATACGGTCACTCTGTATCAACTAAGCAGCAATTTGTGGGTGAAGTACTTGGGCGCTGCGAAAGTGGATTAGTTGAAATAGACGTTAAAAATAAATTTTGTACTGGTCACTCTTTAGAGCTTATGACACCACAAGGTAACATTACTTTTACGCTTGAATATATGGAAAACAAAAGAGGCAAAAGTATTGGCGATGCTAAAGGCTCTGGTCATATTGTAAAAATCCAGCTAGATGAGGGCATTAACTTAGATCACGCTATTTTAATGCGTAATCTAGACGCGCACCAAGATACCCGTAATCCGTTCAAAAAGGTCAGTTAGGATCCACTCTAATAACTGCTCAAAGCTATTTTATTAAATAGAGTGACGCTGAGCAGTTATATCTTCATCTGCTATTTTTTAAATACCATTTATGGAATTTATCTTATCATTAATGCTTATTTATAAAATTTTAAAAGCGAATATAATGGATATTCGTACTTAACACGTGTTGTTAAATCGCTCCTCACTGTTACCCCATTACTTTTTAAAGGAATCATTTTTGTATGTGGATAATTTTTGCATTACTCGCAACCGTTTTTTTTGGTGCCCGAGGAGTGTTGTATCAATGGACGTCGCAGAAAAAGATTAACCGTAACTTATTATTATTCGGTGTATTTTTTGTAGGATTTGTTATTAGTGCGCTAGGTACTGTGGTATTTGAACATACATGGTATGGCTGGGCAGACATTACGGTTGGGCTAGCGTTAGGTTTTGGCTCTTTTGCTGCTAATGGTTTGTTGCATAAGGGGTTTTCGGTTGGTAAAGCGTCTTTAATTAGTATTTTATCAGGATTGACGCCTTTGTTTGTCCTTTTATTTGCTTTTTTATTGTGGCAGGAGACCTTAACAACAATTCAATTAATTGGCTTTTTCATTATTTTTGGTGGCCTTTATATCATTCGTTATTCAAGCGATATTTCGTTGAACAACCTACAAGGTGCGCAATGGGGATTACTCGCTGCACTTGCCTTTGCATTTAATGATTTAATGGGTAAGCAATCAACACTTCTTGAGGCCGATACGTTTGCAACGCTAACGTCTATGTTTGGTTTTGGTAGTTTTCTTTTTGCTGTTAGTTGGTTAGTAAAGCGTAAAAAAATGCTAGCAGAGCAAGGCACTTCTCAAGGGTATTGGTCTGCGAGTAAAACATTTTCATGCGGGTTACTGATTGGATTAACAAACGTGGCAGGTATGGTGGCAATAATATCGGCTTTTGCAATTGGTAATACAGGGCTCGTTTCGGCAATTTCGGGGATGAACATTTTAATTATTTTGCTCTACTCACGCATCATTCTAAAAGAGTCTTTTACCCGCCAAGAAGTGATAGGATTAGCAACAGCATTTTTAGGTGTAATTGTACTTAGGCTTAGTTTTTAAACGTTTAAAGCTTTCCTTTTAAAAGCATACATTGCTACTTTTCGTTGAAGTGTTGCAATGTATGCTCTATTAATAGTCGTACCCGATAAGATACTTGTTTTCTGTCGCGATAAAGCATAGAAAATGGCTGCCCTTCACTTTGCCAGTCAGGAAGGATACGTTTAAGCTTTGTGGCTTCAATAAGAGGCAATGCTATATAATCAGGAATGTAGCTAATGCCTACACCAGACTCAACGGCTTGTTTCATCATTTGAATTTCATCAACTTCTAACCGGACATGCGTGTTTGGATTAAAACTGTATTCTTCACTCGTTTGCTGATTTTTTAACTGCCACGGTACCAACCCAACGCACGTAACTTTTGGTTGCTCTTCTAATTGCTTAGGATGAGTGATGGATTGATAATCATGACTTAAGTGAGTACATAATATATTGTGAGTAAGCTTAAGCTCCCTAATAACCCAATTATCAATAGCAGGATTTCTTACTCTAAACGCTATATCAATCCCTTCTTTTTCAATATCAATAAGGTTATTTGAAAAGCGTAAATCTAGTTGAATATCGGGATATTGCAGTAAAAAATCACAAAAAATAGCACTTAAAAAGTGTTTACCCATGTAAATGGGTGCAGAGATCCTAATTTTCCCTTTAGGTTGCTCTTTCTCATCACAAAGTGCTTGCTCTATACACTCTACTTCATCGAACAGTTTACGATAGCGATCGTAATATAACTCGCCAGTATGCGTAAGTGTTACCCGATGAGCATCTCGATTTAGTAACGTTAATTGCAGAGCTTGCTCTAATAAACGTATTCTACGGCTCAAAGTTGATAGTGACATATCAAGGCTTATTGATGCTTTTTTAAAGCTACCTAGTTTTACTATGGTGCAAAAGTGACGTAAATCATCGAGAGAATAATTAGCTGCCATCAAAACCACTTATCATATTAAGACTTAATTATTGATTATGTTGTTTAATACTAACAGCGGCGCCTTAATATTTCATTAGAGATTAAGGGGGGAGGGAAGAACTGAAATTAGGCAACCAAATTTTATGTGATTTTAATTTAATAACTCTCAATAAGAGCACTGGTAAATAACGTAACTCAATCTGAACAGCTAAATTAATTAAAAGTAGTTTTAAATCGTTCTTGTTAGAGCCGTTGAAAGTAGATTTACAAATAGTGATTTACATCGAGTGCTCTATATAAATTCGCTTAATTAAGTGATCATTTTTATAAGTCGTCTTTTTTGATGAATCCCTAAAAAATAATTAGAGGCTCTACACAAAAATAGAGCCTCATTTTTATAATTTAGAAGCGATAACTGGCACCTAAATAAACAGTACGGCCATTAACCGTCGTATTGTATAAACGATCATTGGAGTCTGAATACTGCTCTTCTCGTTCATTAGTTAAATTACTGGCTTCTATAGTGAGCTTTAGCTTTTCATTAACCTGATAAAATGCTGATGCATCTATGTATGTACTGGCATGAAAACCATTTTCGTCTTCGTCGCCGTTACCGGCTTGTACCGATGCAATATAGTCACTTCTATAAGCTGCTGCAACGCGTGCGCCCCATGAATCAGAATCGTAATATACTGTAAAGTTACCAGAGTGTTCTGACAGCCCAGGGAATGATTTATATTGATCAATACCCGAATTACCTACGTTACGGTACAGCGCTTCACCATCAGCAAATGTATAATTAGCAATAACACCTAAGTTATTAAACGGAGCTGGCAAAAAGTCGAGGTCTCGTTGAAAAGCGAGCTCCCAGCCACTAATATCACTTTCATCTAAGTTTTGTGGTTGAATAACGGTGAAAACAGTATTTGCTGTTTGCGGATTACCGTTTTCGTCTACGTCGCCTAAAAAGCTAAGAGGATATCCGGTTTGACTGTACGGGATATCATATGTTTCGGTGATAATGAAGTTATCGATAGACTTATGGAAGTAACTTACGGCCGCATACCCAATGTTTTCAAAATAGTACTCGACTGAAAAGTCGAAGTTAACAGATTCGTAAGGTTTAAGGTTTGGGTTTCCTGAACTGATACTAAGGCCATTGGTTGATGTGGCATCATTTTGTACAACGCCTGTTGGCACTAATGCACCGAGCGAAGGGCGGGTGAGATTTTCGCCATAGCTTGCACGAAGTACTAAACTGTTATTACTATCCCACACTAAATTTATAGCGGGTAGCAACCCTGAATAGGTATTTTCAACGTCAACTACTTCTCCATTTATTAACCCTATAGCATTGGTAGTAGTATCGTAATGGCGCACACCCGCATTACCCATTAAGTAACCTGAGCCTAGTTCCCATTCAGCTTCGTACTGCAAATAAGCGCCAAAGGTTTTTTCTTGTACGTTATCGGTAAAATCAGGGTTATCTAAGTTAGGGTCGATATTCATACTCGCTAGAGTGCCTAGTACATCAACACTTACCCATTGTTGTTTATTGTGTGCGGTATTGGTAAATGTAAGGCTTGAATCTACCGTGTCATCCAGTACGCCATCTTCCCAATCACTGCGATTAATATTATCAGATTTACTTTCACCGTTTTCACTTTCAAACTTTTTATTAGATACACCAAACTTTATATTTGAAGCATTGTTTAGTGTGTAATTAAAATCTAATTTCATAGAGTCGAATGTATTAGTTATTTCTTCTTCAGATATATCAATTTCGTGATAACGAAATAAACTACTGTCTGTAGGCTCAAACCCGTATGTGTTTTCACCATAATAAGCATCTTGGCGGTAATCAATTGTTTCATCGCCAAATGTTTCTAGGTAAACTTTAACACTGCCTGTATTGAACTTGGTTTCTGAACGCCCTACTAAGGCGGTCATATTTAAATCTTCTGTAATTTGCCAATCGCTATTTAATACAAACTGACTTATTTTAGTGTCTGCATATTGGCTGCGGCTTTCTGAGTGTATTGCGGCATCTTCGTATACTGAATAAATAGCGTCGTTATTTTCATTTATTTCAAGAGTTGTGAGCTTTGAGCATATTTGCTCGTTGTTATAAGCTGGTCCAGTACAACCAATAGCTGTTGAGCTAGAACCTCTGTTTTGTAAGTGGTATTCACTGCGGTCATTATTCAGTTCACCATATAGAGCGTCAAAACCGAATTCAAGGTTATTACTCGGGCGATACTGCAGGGCAAGTGTTGTCCCTAAGCGTTCCTGTTCGTTTTCAAATAATGAATAGCGACTACCGCGTGAAAAGCTCACTTCTTCGTTATTTATTTTGTCTTGTAGTTCACCTGAAAGATTTGAGATATCAGAGCCTGAAGCATTTTTTTTGCGCCAGCGATACGTATTGTAACCTTGCTCATTTACATCACGTTTGCTGTATGCAATTGAAAATAATGCGCCAAATTTATCATCCCAAGTATCTGAGATCAGAGCTGCAAAACGTGGGCTAACATCATCGGTTTGTGAGTTGTCGCCAAGTTGACCTGATAGAGCAGTATTAAAACCATCAAAATCAAATGGTTTAGCTGTATGAAGCCCAACAGTGCCGCCTATGCCGCCTTCATCCATTTCGGCTGAAAATGATTTTTTCACATCAACGCGTTGAAATAACTCAGAAGCAAATATATTAAAATCAAAAGCGCGAGAGCGACTTACGGAACCTCGGCTATCCATTGCTGAAGACGATGTACCTAAAGCTTCCATACCGTTGAGTTGTACTTGTGTAAAGTTTGGACCCAAGCCTCGTAACGAAATTTGTCGGCCTTCGCCGCCCTCTCGAGTTATGGCAATGCCAGGTACACGTTGTAGTGAGTCTGCTAGATTTAGATCGGGAAAATCTGCAATATCTTCAGCCACAATAGAATCTTGTGCGCCCACAGCATTTCGTTTTAAATCTTTTGCTTTTAACAAACTGTTGCGATAACCCTGTACAACAATTTCTTCCACTTCTGTTTGCGCAGATTGTTCTGCATACACATAATTAGACGCGCCTAATGAACTCATTATAGCCGTTGCTAAAAGCGTACGAGATGGTTTGTTCAACATGATGCTTCCTTGGTTTTTAATTTAAAGTTGATTATTAATAAAAGGGTTTGTGCGCACTAAATGACCTTCGTCAAATTGCACCACATAGTTAAAGCGCGCCTGCTGTGGCGAGCCGGGTATAAAATCGGTTGAAATTACTTGTGCGCCGCTATTTTTTGCAGCATTAAACTGCATTGTTCGTTGCGAATTAGTGGCACTTAAATTTGCATCTGCGCGGGTACGCACCATGAAGCCTTTTAATACAAGTTGCTGAATTTTATAAAAGTCGCGTATAGGGTTGTTCACAATCATAAAAGCAGCTTCGGGGTGGTTTTCATCATAATGGGCAAACATGCTAGCCCCTTTTAACGAAGGCCTATTTTGTTTATAAAGTGCGGATTGTTGTGTATTGCCATCAAATAAGAATATGAACTTACCTGCTAAGGCACGTGTACTTGGCCACCCAAACTTAATGACTGTTTGGTTTAAAGATAATGGCGTTTTGCGTAAATCATCTGGCGTGAATAATAAGTTAGGTAACGATTTTTGAATTACTTCATCGAGTAAATAATAATCTTTCGGTGTAAATTTAAATGGATTATTCCCCAGAACTAAATCAGATCGTGTTTCTTTTACATTGAGCATTACAACAATTGGAAAGTGCTGCGGATTTGCCTCTGACCATGCTTTGAGTGTATTCAAACAGCCACTAAACAACACACAATGGCTTTGCACATCAATGTCGGGAATGTGCATTACTTTAAATCCAGGAGTAGCTAATTGCTTTTTTTCTAACTCATTAAACAAAGGCGTTGTTGCAAAAGTATTAGCCCAAGGTTTTATGTATAAACCCCCATTAGGGTCTTTTAAAACGTCAATTTCTAAATGGCGAACACCGCTATTTAACTGTTTAATAATAGATGAATGACCGTAATCAATACGGGCCATTAGCTTGGGGCTTAAATCATTTAATTTATGTTTAACGCTTACGTTTAATGTTTTTTTATAGCTGTTATGTGAGCCAATCATTTGCAGGGTGTTTAATGGCTTAGCGCTAACACTGCTTACATAACCTGCAAAAATAATAAAAATAAAAAATGGCATAGCACGTCTCAATTGTTGAGTTTGCTATCTAAGAGCGAGCATTTATAAATTAGGGGACACAAAAATATGCATTTAATAAAAGTTTCATAATAGAAAAGCATGTTTATAAAATTTTATGTCCCCTTTTATCCATTACCTCGCTCTAAATAATGAGTGAAATAAAAACGGGATAAAGCCATCATGATTAGAGTCAAAGTACTATGGTTAGCACTATGGATTGGGTTATGTATTACATGCAAAGTAAGTGCTATTGAGTACTTTGAGGTTAAAAGTGCGTCGCAGATGGAGACGGTTAAAGTGGCATTTTTAGCTGATATTCATCTACATGATATTTTTGCTAATTTACATGACGTAGATAATATAGAACTACCAAAGGACGTTACCTCAAAGCAACCATTACTAGTGCGTAGTATGCTTGCCCAGCTTCATTCAACACGTCTTTTTAATGAAAATTATTTTGTTTTTTTACATGTATTAGATGAATTAGCCGAAAAAAAAATAAAACTAGTCGCCTTACCTGGCGATTTTACTGATGATGGTCAACCTATTAATGTGCGGGCACTGGCGCGTATTTTAGGTCATTATGAAAAGAAATATGGAATGCGTTTCTTTGCCATACCGGGTAATCACGATCCCGTAAAACCATATACAACACCGGCAGGTAAAGCGGACTTTTTAATGGCGCAAGGTAAAGAGTTTGGTGTTTATAGTTATCAACATGAAAAGTGTATGGCTAAGCAGTCTGTATGTGATGATGGTTTAAAAAACTGGGGATACGCTGAAATACTAAGCACACTCAATGACTTTGGGTTTAGTAAACATAAAGGTGATGTGCTATATGAAACGCCTTATAAAAACCGAGAGTTTATATGGTGTAACCCCAATAACAAAAAACACTGTATCACCATGCCCGATGCGAGTTATTTAGTTGAGCCTATAAAAGGGGTTTGGTTAATGGCAATTGATGCCAATGTTTATGCACCGCAATGGCAAAACTCACCGCTCACTTTTAAAGGGTCGTCTGGTGCCGGCTATAATGCTTTAATTGATGCAAAGCCTCTATTGTTAAAGTGGATAAAAACGGTTGTAAAAAGAGCCAAAACGCAAAATAAAACACTGGTTGCATTTAGTCACTTTCCAATGGGGGAGTTTTACGACAATGCAAATGACGAATTACATAAAGTGTTTAGCCGTGGTCATTTTTCTCTACCAAGAGTGCCAACACCACGTACAGCAAAAATACTGGCAGATACAGGGTTAACGCTCCATTTTGCAGGGCATATACATTTAAATGATACGGCGCTGATAACCAGTAATCAGCACTCCCAGTTAGTTAATGTGCAAGTGCCAAGTTTAGCGGCTTACAAAGCGGCCTATAAAGTTGTAGAGCTAAATTTAGCAAAGCAAACCGCGCTCATTAGTACCCATACATTAGACGATGTGCCGGGTTTTAATGATTTATTTAGTTTATATGAAAAGGAATGGCAGTATCGTAACTTGCATAATCTTAGTAATTTTGACCGCACTATTTTGAACTCAAAGAGTTATGGTGATTTTACCAAGCAACATTTATTTGGGCTGATTAAACAGCGTTTTTTAAAACGCGATTGGCCTAAAAATTTAATGGCATGGTTAAATGACAATCATCATTTAGCCGATTGGTTTACAAATATGCAATGTTTAAATGAAGCACCGCCTAATTTGCTCTCTCAGCTTGAAGCTGTATCGACAAAAGAATGGCTTCAAGATTTTTATTTATTAAGAAATGGTGATGTAACAGCAGACATAACAGCTAAAAAACGTATTACTTATCAACAACTAAATACTTTTTTAGCACAATCGATATGTAAAACAGATACGCAAATACAGCAATACTTAGCCCTGTTAATAAAAGTAATGGCAAAATTTAGTCAACATACCCAGGGGGAGAATTTCCGCGTTGATTTAAAAACAGGAAAAATCATTTAATACTGATAACTCAACCCTAAGTAAAAGGTACGTCCACTTGTGGTTGAGTTGTAAGCTCTGAGGGTTGAATTACTGTATTGTCGCTCTTGTTCATTACTGAGATTAAATGCGCTAAATTTAAGTTTCCAATAATTAGAAAAATAATAATTTACACTTGCATCCCAATATGTGGTCGGCATAAATCCGGTTTCGTTTTCATCGAGTAAAAGGCTGCCAGCACGCACTAAATATTTATCTCTAAAAATAGCGCCGAGTTTAAAATTGAATTTAGGGTGGTCGTAAAAAATCATACTTGATGCGGTAATTTTAGATAAAAAAGGCAGGTTTTTTTTAAATAAAGCAGTGCCACTATTTGAGTCATAATAGGTGACTTTACCTTTATTATAAGCCGCTTGTATATTAATTCCCCAATCAGAATTATGTATTAAGTAGTTTAAACTTACCTCGGCTCCCCACTGATAGGCCGTTTCTGCATTACTTAGCCAAAGTAATTGACTATCGGAGGTTGTAGGCGGCGAATCTTCAAATAAAGGCGCTTGTGTTGTGACTATGTAATCCTCTAGATCTTTATAAAAAAGTGATATGTTAAACGAACTGCGACTACTAAAATCAGCCTCTAAGGAAATATCGCTATTATAAGATAAGTAAGGTTTTAGATTTGAGTTAAATATGTATTTTGTACTATTGGGGGTATCGTTTGAGCCATCAAAATTGAGTGAATTTAGTAATGGTTTTGAATAGTTTTTAGAAAGTCCTGCACGAAATCGCCAATTATCGTTAATAAAATATGACCCATTAAAAGTTGGAAGCCATAGACTATACAAAATCGGAGAGTAAGGCGCTTGAGTGTAAGATGTTATAGATTCTGATTGGTAACGTACACCTATATGAGCCTCCCATTTTTCTTGCTCTGTACTTAATAGAGTATAAGCACCTCTGCTATATTCCTTTATATGTTCAGCTTTAGTCGTGATTAAAAAATTATTGGCTTGTACATTAAATGGGTCAATGCCATAAAGCTTAAGTGCCTCATTAGTGTTTATTTTTAACCACTGCTGTTTTTTATGTGCATTTTGCGATGAAACATACGATGCAGGAAGGTCAATTAATTGTTGTGGTGTATCGGATATTTCATTAAAAAAAATATCGTTTTGCTGTGCGTTATTCATTTTATTTTCAAACAGAGTCCAGTCAGCCCCAAATTGAAGAGTTATTAAACTATTAACGTCATATTGAAAATCTAATTTTGCGAAGGTGTACTCACTATTTGAATTGTATTGCTCTATATCACCATGATGCATTTGCCACATCGTCGGACTTTTCAAGTTTTCGCTGTACTTAATATCTGCATAAAATGGCGTTTTACGATAATCAATTGTAACGTCACTTACACCTTGGGTATAAATCTTATTGCTGAAAGGAATGTCATACTTTGAGCGCTCGTTTCCTAATATGGCGTTTATTTTCCAATTTTTATCTACTTCTTGTGTAAGCGAGAGCACGCCTTGCTGATATGCCGTTTTTATTTTTTGGGCTCTACTTTCAGTAGCGACTCTTGCATTTTCATAACGTGCATACACAAGCTCATTATTTTTATTAGCTTGAATGTCTTTAATTGTTGTTAGCCCTTTAATTATAGGCGTTGACTGATCCCCTCTAGGGTATAAATGATATTCATGCCGCTCTCCTTTTAAAAAACCTGAGAGCATATCAAAATCAAAATGCGTGGTTTCATTTTTGTACTCTACAGATAGGTTTGCCCCAAATCGCTGCTGGGTTGCTTGCCATACCGAGTAGCGATTACCGCGAGGGATTATATAATCGCCTTGAGTTAAATGCTGAGCTTGTGATTGAGTTAACGCCGAGAGATCAGCGCCTTCTATGGCAATATTTCGCCAGCGAAATGTATTAGCGCCTTGCTCTAACGATTCTCTGTTTGTGTACGCAACGCTTGCAAGTACCCCCCAATTATTCCAGGTGTTAGAAATTAAGCTTGAATAGCGTTTTGCGCCTGTACCCACATAGTCGTTGTAGCCGACTTCTGGTGTAATAATAAATTTAAATCCTTCATTATCTAAGGGGTTTATAGTTTGCAGTGCCATAGTGCCAGATATTCCACCTGCAATTTTGTCGGCAGAATAGGCTTTAATTACATGAATTTGTTTAAATAGTTCGGCAGGTAAAATATTGAAGTCGAAAGAACGATCGCGCTGTTTTTGCACTCGACTATCCATTGGTGAATCATTATTTGCCAATACAGGCATACCGTTGAGTGTTACCAAACTAAAATCAGGATAACTGCCACGTATTGATACTTGGCGACCTTCGCCTGCTTCGCGAGTAATGGCTACACCCGGAATATACTGTAAGGCTTCAGCCAAGTTAGTATTGGGAATGTCGGTAATATCTTGTGCAGAAATGGCTTCGCTAATCGTTTTATTATTGTGTTTTAAGTTTCGTGAGCGAGCCAACGAATAGCGGATACCCTTTACTGTTATTTCTTCAAGTGTTTCGTTATTGGTCGTTATTTTTTGTTGAAAAATAACAAAACCCTTGTCTTGAATTTTATATGTTAACTCGCTGCCTCTTAGTAAAAAATCTAATGCTTGAGCAAGTGTATGATCGCCAATTAAGGTGGATGTAGTTTTGTCGTCGATAAGTGAAGGGTTACTACTAAAAGAGACTGCATATGCATTTGCTACTTCTCTTAAGCTGTCACTGAGAGAACCGGCAGGTATATAAACAAACGTATGTATGTTTTTTGCGGCACTTGGCATTGCTGTTAAGCAACTAACAGCAATAAAAAAGTACACTAAAATACGTTTATTTAATGTACATACATGTTTTAGCATAAGAGTTTAATCAACATACTTCATTTAAGGTCGCGTTAAATGAAGTTCGTTGCTCTTTTTTTCTACATTCCAGTTGTAAGTAGATGCTATTAGCATAAGGCTTTGTTGCGGCGTTTCGAGATTAAATCGTCCGCTAATTAAAGTATTATTTAGTGCGTTATCTACTTTAATTACCATAGGGCTATAACGCTGCAATTGCTTAATAACAGTGGTTAGAGGTTCTTTTTTTGCATCAATCCAACCCATTCGCCAAGCAGGGAGTTGTTCCAACTGCTGGCTATAATCTACAGCTATATGTCCATTTTTTATAACAGCTTGTTGAGAGGGAGTTAATATCACTTTATCTAAGGCCGAGACTTCTACCCTGCCTTCGTACACGGTTACCACTACTTCATCCTTATTGCGCTCTACATCAAAAGAAGTACCTAGTACTTTAATGCTTGCTTGTCCGGAGTTTATTATAAATGGCCGTGTTTTATCTTTGGCTACATCAAAAAAAACCTGTCCTTTTTTTAATTCGATTTGCCTAGAGTGTGGTAGTAAGTGCGCAGTCAACTCACTATCTGCATTTAAGTGTAAATATGAACCGTCATCTAATAACTTAGATACACGTTTGCCTAAACGTGCTTCTAAAAGCTGAGGTAGGTTAGTTTCAACTGCTGTTTTTGCAATAGGTGTTGGTGTAAACGCTTGTTGAGATATAGAAAGCCAGTACACTGCAAAAGCAATAGTGCTAAAACTAGCTGCTAAGGCAAGCATAGGGAAAGCCCTAGAACGTTTAGCATTAGGCGTAATTATTGGAGTCGGTAAACTATATTGTTTAGTGTAAATGTGTAGAGCCTGTTTAACAGCAGGATCGCCAAATACATTGGCAATTTTCTCAAATGCAGCCTTATTTTCTGTGCATTTTAACCAAAGCGATAGTTCTTTACGGTCATGATCATTTAAATCATTAATCCGATCTACCCAATCTGCTGCCTGTTCTAAGCGTTGTTCGTTCATTAAAAAACCTAACCTGCGTTGATTAAATATAAAGAGCGTAAAAGTGTAATAAAGGGGACATTTTTATTGATTTTTTTCTATGTGAAGCGTTATTTGTATCATTGCGCGCGTAATATGTTTTTTTACAGATTCTTGGCTCATATTTAACTGCAGACTAATTTCTTCGCGACTTAATCCGTTAATACGTCGAAGCTTAAATACTTTTCTTCTTAAAGGTGGCAACTCTTCCAACGCACTTTTAACAAGCTCGAGCTTTTGCTCTGTAATTGACTGCGCCTCTGGATCGCTATTATCATCTGTAAAAAGCTCAATATCTTCTGCATTATTTGGTTGGCTTTTATTTTTTTGCCAATCACTATACATAACAGACTTTGCGACTTGATTTATGTACGCCTGAAAGTTTTCAATTTCTAATGTGTCATTTCTATTTAAAGTTCTCAGCAAAGCTTCTTGGACTAGGTCGTCTTCGTCATCGGTATTATTTGTTCGACGACTAACAAACTTACGAATATGGCTGATAACGTTTTTTACATCGCTTTGTTCAGAAGAAATATTTAAATTCGATGGCAGGGGGCTTTTAAAAGTCTTCATTACTCAGTCTAGAATTTTATTTTAAATAAATACTAAGTGAATAATATGACCAATTGATTACAGGTACGGTTGGGCGATTAAGTAAATTAAAGTAATGATACGAAGAATAAATTATCATTTAGAGCATCTTAACGCTTTAAATAGGGTTTAATTTTAGGCATAGAGTATTTGAGCAAATAACGCTTTGAGAAAGACTAAATTTTTGGAGGTACTATATTCCCTTGTTATCACTTATTTGAATGTTCTTTTGGCGAGATTAGCGTATGACTAGAGGGCTTAAGCGCTTTTCGGCAGATCAGCTAGTTTTATATTAGCTTAAAAAATGACATAGAAAAGTTAAAATAATAGTGTCAAACTTAGTAAAAGTGCAGCTATTTTTATTGATTAGGATCAACAAAGCAACAGAGAAAAATAGGCATAATTTATGGCTGAAATTTACACCTAAAAATAAAATGGTGAGTTACGATTTATTGAAAAATAGCGGTTTTTTATTAAACTAGAGCTGCACAAAAATCAGCCTTTATACACCTTTATTTTTACTTATCTTTTTGTTTTATAATGATTTTAATTGAAAGGGCTAGGAAATGGCTTTACTCATAAATAACAAATGCATTAACTGCGATATGTGTGACCCAGAATGCCCTAATGAGGCTATTTATATGGGCGCTAAAATATACCAAATAGATGCAAACAAATGTACAGAGTGTGTAGGGCATTATGATAAACCTACTTGCGTAAGTGTTTGCCCTATTGACTGCATAAAGCCCGATCCGAATAAGCGTGAAACTTTGGACGAACTAGCAGAAAAATTTGTGCGGGTAACTGGCAAATAACTCGTCAGGTATTTTGCTAAGCAGCTTTTAATTTAGGCTAAAAACACTACTTACATTAATTATTTAGGTTGTAGCTAAGGTCCTCTGTCATGCATTTTTAGTTTCAATCAAATCTTATTACCTTCATTAATTATCAACTATATTGTGTTACCTTAAGGCTTTATAAACTCAAGTATTAATCTAAGTTTTAGATTGCATTCTATAGGAGTCTATTTTGGATATAGGTATTAACGCTATTCAGGCTGTATCTTCAAAACAAGCCATATTTATTAATGATGAGTGCCGAGTATTTGTAATTGGCGATCTTGATGGTGATTTACCGGCCTTAAAAAACGCACTTAATAACGTAAATTTTAATCCTGAAAGAGATACTTTGTTTTGCCTAGGCGATTTTGTTGATCGCGGGGATAAAACATATGACTTATTTACATACTTACAAGCCATTAGGGCATGTATGATATTAGGTAATCATGAGCATTTAATGTTGGAATCATTATTAAGTAATGATAAAGCGGCTTTTAAATTATGGACTGACAATGGTGGCAATTGGCACAAGTCGGTATCAAGTGAAAAGCTCAGTGTTATGTGCGATGAGTTACTAACTAAACCGCTTTCAATAGTACTTGAGTATCGTGGTTGTAAAATTGGGTTGTCTCATACATTTGCACAATCGTGGGATTGGGAAAATTACCCTGATGATAAATCGCTAATTGTGCAATCTTTATTGTGGGATCGCGAAGTAGTTAAACAAAATCAGGTAGTTAAAAGTCATGGAGTCGACTTTTCAATACATGGACATAACTCAACTAAAGCGCCTTTTTGGGTGGGTAATAGCTATCACATAGATACCAATTATTATGGTGGAAAGCCTACACTCTTAGAACTCTCTGATGTTATTAATAAATTAGAGAAGTAGTATAAAGTTCGTAGGTTGTTGACCTCATATAAGTTAATTTTCAGTAAAGTACTTTTTTTTGCACAATACTAAAGATGCCAAGCGTGGATATGTGCATTAAACAAATGATCAGAAAATTATAACTATTTAAATACCTAATAGCTGCGGTACAAGCTTTTTTGGGGTGGTTTTTACTTTTTACAAAGATTAAATTATCCCCAGTTTGAAAAATTTAACCAGTAAAGAATGGTAGTTCTCTAATGGTTAAATTTTACTGAAGGGGCTATTTATTTTGTGTTAGTAAATATACAAGCTCCGTTGTAACCCATACGTCATTTATATTGTTCTGCTATAACTACTTTCTCTGTCCAAGCTTCTGGCATGTTAAGTGCGCCAACCGCTTTTACCATACAGCGAATTTCTTTCCCAGACTCTTCACTGGTAATATCGTAAGTATTAGTTGCTGTGTATGTTAACGGATAACCATCAGCAAACCAATAATAACGAATATCTGTAATATCTTGTAAATTAGCTTGGCAAGTTATTGTTTCACCAACAGCTTTTTCCCCTGTAATAATTGGTTTACTGAAAAAGGGTTTTGGGATTTTTATTATGTCTGATGTTTTTTGTAGTACTTCAATAGAGTCTATGGTGAAGCTTTCTTGATCGCTCGTCGGATTGCCATCGTAAGACCTAAGCGCATAGTCAAGTTGCAAATCAAGCCTTTCAAGATAAGTTGGTGCGGTTGGCACACGACCAACTTCAACCCACTTATCATTCCCAGCTTCATCTTTAATAGTCACATTTATATAAGTCATGTCATTATCAATAACAAATTCCCAGGTATGGTATTGTCCATCCCAAAATTCAAGACCACCTTCAATTTTACTTTTTTGCTCCGTCAGTTCTCCCCAATATGCTTTGTAACTTTTATAACTAGAGTCATCTTTTGCAAATATGTTTGGTACGTGAGCATAGTGGTAATGAGAAGAAAGTCCGTTTAACCAAGCTCCATTTTTTCCATCGAATTCAAACCAATCTACTTCGATGCGGTTTGCTGTTCGCCAAAACAAAAAATCAGGATTATAAGACCAAAATGCTGGAAATAACCCCCCAGGCAAATCATTTTTGTCTATTTTAGGAAGCATACTACGAATTCGAAAAATTTTTGGCCCAGTCCAAGTATAGCCATGCCCAAGATCATTCACGCTATAAAAAGCACTCGCTTTCCATCTTTCGTTTTGTTTTCGTAGTAAAAGAGATTGCTTTTTTTCATCTTTATTGTGGGGATAAACATTAAATGTTTCACTAGGAGGCATCAGCTGAGCGCTCGCGCCAACTGCCGGATTAAACCCAGGGGCAGACCAAAGGTCAGATTCACCACTAAAACTCGCTTTTACTCGGTTATTACGAAAGTCATCATAAAATACTCTTTCAAAGTCGTCTGTAGGTACACGTTCTCCACCACCATTAATGCGCACTTCAGCTCTATCAATAGAGCTCCCCCAAGCTGTCCATTCTTTTTCATTATGAATATAGCGATAAGGGAAGTCTTCAGCATCCATTGTAGGTCTAATATTTTTATATGGGTGTTCGTTTGGCAGATCAATTGAAGATATTCCGTTACTAAATAACGATTGATTCGTACTTAGACGATAAGCCGCCCAGCCAGTCATTTTTTGAACCATTGCTTCTGATGGTTCTGTCAAACCAAAGACTAGTGAATCATATGCCCAAGCCATATTACCAATATCCTTATCGCCAATGTATGAGGAAGTATTGCTAATCCATTCGCCTGAAAAGCGATCAGGTTGGATTGCTTCGCTAGAGATTGGTGTTCCATTTACTGAGGCAAACATTTGACCATAGCGGATCCCAGCAACAATAACATTCCATGTTTTACCATCTGCAATCACGTCATTTTTAGTTGTCATAATCCGTTTATCAAGACCATTATTATTAAGACCGACATACTGAATACTTAGACCGTTTGTTTTGTTATACCAGATTTTAGGAGATGACTTATTTGAACCTTCTCCATGGTTAATATCTAATAAAATCGTTTCAGCATTATCACCTGTATTAGCATCGATCCTAAACGTAAAAAGCATCCATCTGTAATTCCACCTAGCATCGCGCTGACCTGGCATTATTAAATATTGCCCAGAGTTCGCCGCAAATTCAACACCATTATTTTTTCTTGTTTTGGATGGTTGAAGGGAGAGCTTTGCTTGTGTTGCATTCGCTGTAATTGTCCCGCGCGAAGAATGATTTATTACATTACCTATTTCAGTGTCTTCTTGAAAATAAGCAGACATAAGCCACTCAGGAAAAAGGTTTAAAGCCCACGTAACTTTGATTGTGCTATCAATTGCGCGTTTCGGAATACGCAGCGATAGTGGGAGTCGACCAGTGGTTTGCTCTAGCACCGTGACTTTGCCATCATTATTAGTGTCGTAATCAGCTTTGATTTCAGGGTACTGGTTTCCGAGAAAATCAAGCAGTAAATTGCGTTCAAAGTCATCATATAAACCATTGCCGTCTAGATCAAAGTTAGGCTTTGCATTGTTGGCGTTACTATCACCAATAAACCAAATGAAAAAACACGCAGTGATGATCAGTTTAATATTACTTTTCATAAATAGGCTCCTATTAAAGTTTTTAGGGATATTTATTCAAATAGTTGAGTATTGGAAACAAAGCATTGAATAAATAGCGATACAAAAAAGAGCTATCTTTAGTGATTTTTTTAGTATATAGCCGAATGTTGGTAATAATTAAAGCTAACCATTTAGAGGTTGGATATCTGATATTTTTACAGTAAAACTTTTAATTAACCTTAGTCTATGTTTTTTAGAAGAGCCACTTAACTTTAAAAAAATAGATCCTCACAGCATATCTTCATGTAACTGTATTTATTTAAATAACTAGATAGTTCAGTCGGTTAGTGCTTAAAATTGATTTACTATTCTGAATTTAAGTCAATTATAAACAGGTAATCATTTATCAAAGCGATTAATTTAATTTTAAGCTCCCGTTAATAAAAGATTAAGTTTGGTTGTATAAAATTGGCAAAAAATTTTATATTTTCGTCAATTTATTGCAGCAAAATGATTAATTAACTTGCTTGAATCAATATAAGCAGTTTTCAATGGAATAGAACTCTTCATGACAGCACTTAACTACAATAATAACTCACTACACGCTTCACCCAAACTATTCAAATCAACACTCTGTATTTCTATTTTATCGGCAATAGGCTTCAGCAATAAAGCTTACGCAGATATAACTAATAATAAAGAAGATATGGAAGTAATAGAAGTACGTGGTATCCGTTCAAGTATGGCCGAAAACTTAGATGTAAAACGTATGTCGGGATCTGTAGTTGATGCCATTACCGCGGAAGACATTGGAAAGTTCCCTGATAAAAACGTTGCAGACTCACTTCAGCGTGTACCCGGTGTGGTAATTGAGCGTGACGGCGGGGAAGGTTCATCGGTTAGTATTCGTGGTTTATCGTCAGAACTTACCTTTACACAACTTAATGGTAATTTTATTGCGTCTTCCCCAGGGGAGCCTTCGCGTTCGTTTGATTATGCTTTGTTACCGTCTTCAATGATTGAAAGCGTAGAGGTTTATAAATCGCCAGAAGCACGCTTAGATGAAGGTGGGGTTGGTGGTACTGTATTAATGCATAGCCGAAAACCTCTGAGTATGGATGCAAACTCAGGTGTATTTAATGTAGAGAGTACTTACGCTGATGTTACAAAAGAGTACGAACCGCAGTTTACGGGTTTATATTCATGGAAAAATGACAACGAAAACTTTGGTGTATTAGTTGGCTATACCTATCAGGAACGGACAAACAGAACGCTTTCGGGCGGTACTGATGCTAATGTATGGCGCTATACTGGCACTGGGCAAGCAACAGATATACATGGTAATACAGTTAATAACAATAACGGTTGGGATACTATTAATGATGCAAACGGCAACAGTTACGATGGCGTTTGGTTTCCGCAAGTTGTTCGAGGTTCTGTTCTTAACGAAAAACGTGAGCGCGAAGGGATTCAATTTAGTTCCCAGTGGCGACCAACAAATCGTTTAGAGCTTGGCTTTAATTATTTTGGTTTTACACTTGGGCAAGACAGAACAGAATCTGTGATTGATATACCAGAGTGGTCTTTAAATCCTGATTTTTTGATGAATGTAAATCTTGATGAGTTGGGCACTATTGTTACTGGTATGCAATACGATGCAATGGCAAGTGGTGTCGAAAATGATATGCAATTTCCGTGGATGCGTGGCAGCTACGTACGTGAGGAATCTACCTCCCATACCTTTGATTTTAATTTAACCTATGAAGGTGATAATTTTAAAGCGCGCTTTGTAATTGGTAATACACAATCAGAGGGCGGCCCAGAAGAAAGCTGGGAAGCGGCGTATAAAAGTTCTAACGCGGGCGAAAACGCAGCCACTATTCAAAACGCAGCTCAAACGGCTGGCTGGTCGCTCAATCAAAATAATGTGTCACTTAATATCGACCCTAATACATTAGTTAATTTACAAAATGGAGTTGGAGGCGGTCGTGATGCGGGCTCTTCAAACTCAAGCTTTGTACGCAGTGAGCTAGAAGAAGATTACTACCAAGCTGATGTGGATTTTTATGTTGATTGGGGCTTTTTAAAAACAATTAGAACCGGTGTTAAGTACCGCAACTCAATTCTTCACCGTGAAACCGGCAACACCTTCTTTTTAGAACCAAATTTTGATATTGCTGCAGGGGAAGCAAGTGAGCAAGGTATTACCCGTTTTGATAGCTACCAATGGAATGGTGGAATGCCATTAGCTCAAAATGTATTTACTAGTGAGAATAATATTGCAGGTGGTTTTGATATAAACCAAATGCCAAGTATCGACTGGAATAAATACCGCGATATGATCACTGCTAGTTATGTACCTTATACGCGCATTGAAGATAATTTTGTTTACGATATAGAAGAAAAAATATCGGCTTTTTATATACAAGGTGATTTTGAATTTAGTGAAGTCAGAGGTAATTTGGGTGTGCGTGTTGTGCAAACAAAAACACTTACTTCATCTACTGACTTATATACCTACCAATTAGATCACACAAATGATGAAACAGGTGAGCCAGTAACAGGTGACGCTCGTTTTGTAGAAGACTATCAATTAGTCACTCAGCAAAACAAAGACACTCAAGTTTTGCCAAGCTTTAATATAGCGTGGGATGCAACCGACGATTTAGTTATTCGTGGGGCAATAGCTAAAGTAATATCTCGTCCTGACTATAGTGATTTAGGTGCGCAGCAGCGCATTACCTATGTATCAGGTGAATGGGCAGAAGATAGAGCCGCATTTAACGAGCTTCCTGGTTTTAGCGGTAGTGGCGGAAATAAAAACTTGAAACCATTTGAATCAGTTCAAGCTGATTTATCTATTGAGTATTATTATGGCGAAGGTTCTGCTGTTGGGTTGGCACTTTTTCATAAGAAAGTAGATAACTTTGTTGTGCCACTGGTGATCGACGTAGAGCAAAACTTTGTCGGTAAAAATAATATAGTGGATGCAGGGACTATTAATATAGCCCCTTACAGCACTGTAGGTAATGGCACCGATGCAGTATCAAAAGGCGCGGAAGTGTTTATTCAGCATGCCTTTGATAGTGGTTTTGGCTTTTACGCAAATTACACTTATAACAAAACCAATAAAGCAGATGTAACAATTAATGGTGAAGAATTTGGTCAGTCGGCCTTAATAGGTAGTGCAAAGTATCAGTACAACACCTCTGTTTATTATGAAGGAGGTTATTTTAATGTACGTGCTTCTTATAATAAGCGCGGCGAAACAGTACTCGGTTTAAATAGCGGATTAAATGTATACCAAGACCCTTACGAACAAATCGATGTAAATGCATCTGTAAATTTATACGACGGGCTTAGCCTTACCGCAGCGGTTATTAATTTAACTAAATCTGAATCAGTAACGCGTTTAGGAAATGACACCGATGCGCGATTACTCAATACTAGCTACTCAGGTCGTCGTTTTTACGCGGGCTTTTACTATAGCTTTTAGATAAATGACTTAATAGCTGGTCTGTAGACAGTATTTTTTGATAGCGCAGGCCATAACAAACACTTTAATAGGCGTTAAATGTTAATAAAGTGCTAGTTATGTTGTGTTTTTAATGCGTTTAGCTCAAATTCTCAGCGAACAGTGCTTTATTTAAAGTTTTGTCAATAAAACGCTTGCGTAAAAATCTGTTCTCCCTATAATGCGACCCCACTGAGACGGGAAACGCTGAAGCATAGCAAGGCACGAACTACTCACAGAGTTAAATAAAACTTCGGTTTTAAATCGTCCAAAAGAAAGTTTAAAACAAAGTGTTGACTCGAAAAATAAAGGGTGTATTATTCGCATCCCTTGAGACGCTAAAGCGACTCAAAACGTTCTTTAACAATATAAAGCAATCATCTGTGTGGGCA